>DATJYK010000345.1:0-43720 GCA_035578005.1 Terriglobia bacterium | reverse complement strand
TCTCGCCGTCACCCAAGCTCTCGACAACCTCCTTGAAGGCGTCGGCCTGAAAGCCGCATGATGCTTACTCGACACGAGAAACGAAAATGACAACAAAAGCGTCAACAAAGTTCACGTTTTCTCCGCCATAACGGACTAAACGAACCTGCCTTTCGGGGGAAAAGAGGTGCAAAATCAGGAAGCGAACCCAACGAACCCAAGAAGCGAACTCGAGCTTCACCGGGTGGTTGGGCGTAGGGCTCGTCGGTGTGAGGTCGAAGACCTCGCTAGGTTGTTGAACACAAATGACCTGATTGTACGAACCCAGTAGGTTGTGGAAAAAAAGTGAGTTATCGGCTCGAAGCCAAGAGGTTGCTGATAAATCAGGGAGTTCTCCGAAAATAAAGGAGGAAATGGCGAGTAGGGTCTCAACTCCCATTCCCGACTCCCTATTCGCGATTCGCTATTACTGCTGGTCCGGCAGCACCGGAAGCACGGCCATGTTCACCACGGACGGGTCATCTCTCAACTTGAGGTACAAGAGGGTACCGTTTGGACGCGGCACGTTCAATGTCGGGTTTACAAAGCCCAGAGGCACGGGCACGGTGTGGGTGAATTGTGCGTCGGAGGCGACGGAGTCAATGAGGAAGAGATTGGTTCCGCTCAAGGTGCATTGCTTGTCGGGGCTCGCTGGGCAGCGGACTTCCTTAAGCGATGGCAGTCGCACCAGAGTGGTCAGCGATTGCCACTCTCCATTTCCGCCATCGGCCGTTACGGCCCGGAAACGCAAGGGACCGAACACCGACGGCCCAAGGCTCTTCAGCGGGTCGAGCACCGCGAGCACGGTGGCAGGATCCTGCAAGGTCAAGCTGCCGTCTGCGAGGGTGAGCGTGACGCTTGAGGAATTGTCACCGGTAGCTACCTCAATCTTTTCGTTTCGCGCGAACGCCGGCGGCACTTGTGATTTCAGCACGAACACGAGGCGTGCGTCCTGCGGCAGCTCATCCTGGTTTTTGAGGCGGATGGCTGAAGGAGCGGACGCGTCGGATTGGGTGCTCTTGCTGAGCAGCACTACTTTGGGCCGCGGCGGTTCCACCGTAGTCTGCAGCTCGAGTGAGCGGCCGTCCTTGAGCGCAACGTGCGCCGGAATCTGGTCCCCGGCTGCGAGGGCGGCAGCCGCCGAGGCATCCGAGGCGGAGAGGCGCAATTGGTCTTTCTGGTCAACTCGCGACAAACCCGCCGGGACGAAGTGCACTCCCTTCAGGTCGAGGCTAGAGACCTCATCCAGCCTCGTACCCGTCAGAACGCCCTCGGGGTCGTCGGCGTGGAAAGCAAACTTCTCGAGACTGGCGGCCTCGGAGTACTTATGCAGCGGCACCTGGTCAGCATGAGCAACTCCGAATTGTTTCACCAGCAGTGTCGCCGCGCCGGCCTTGGCACCCTTCAACGGCACTTCGATCTGCAGCTCATCGGGCTTGAGCGCCTTCCAGCTAAGTTTCAGATCAGCCCCGCGCTGATCCTTCAGCGTAACGTCCTCCACGCAGCAAGCATCCGACGATGGCGAAAGGATCTGGAGCGTATTCTGGCGGCCCACTATCAGCGCCTCCTGGTCCGCTGCGGGGACCGCCCATTTTGCGGACTGGGCGCTGCGCAGGCTAAAGGTGGGGCCGTCGAAGGTGCTGAAGCCCCAATACCCTCGCAGGGTCCCTGTGGTGTCGGCGCCGATGTCGTCGCCTTTGAGCGCATGCGTGTCAATCACGAATCCGCCCTTAGCCGCGTCCCCCCTGGCCGGGAGGTCCATTCCCAAACCTGCCTTGTTCTGGAGGTGAAGAGTAAAGTCGTGCGCCAACTCGGTCGAGAAAACCAAAGGCGCGCCCTCAACGGGCAAAACAAGCGGCGATTTCTGGAGACAGTAGATGTCGTTAGGGTCAACGGCGCGAAGCGGCGGCAGTTGCGCAGCTTCCACGGCCGGCAAAGCCACCACCAGCACCGACTTCGGGTTGTGGAACGATGGCGGATTGTTAAGCCTCAGGTTCAGTTCATCCTGCTTCGGCAACGCCAGCACGGGAATGTATTGGTAAGCCGCGGTGTGCAGGTTGTTCATGAGCCTCGCCATATCGACAAAGGCTCCCACATACGGACTATAGGCGCCTCCTCCGGCTGCTGGCACCACACTCAACGCGGCAATCAAATCAGCCGAGGGTCCGGAGGTGAGTGCCGCCACCATCGATTGGCTGTGACCGTCGTTCAGCACAAGCTGGTCTGTGTTTTGCGTCAGGCACAGCTCCTGCTGCTCCGGCGGCTTATCAAAGCACTCCGCGTTCACCTTGATGTTCAAGCTGCGGGCCAAAAAAGCGGAGCGGGCCTTGAGGTCCTTGGGGTCAGTCTCGGAGGTCTGTCGAACGGCTTTCAGGTACTCGTCAAGTCGCGTGCGATCAAGGCCTGCCTGGATGAGGTCCTGAGAAGCTCTTACGAATGCCCCCGGTCTGCCCCGCACGGCATTGCGAAGGGTGGCGAAATCGCCGCCGGTTTCGGGAGCCAGAAACAGAATAGTCTGCTGGGCGTCCGCGGGGACTGTCACCTCAATGCCCTCCTCTCGCACCTGCTTGCTCCAGGTGTCGGCCCGGACGAACCAGTTTTCCGGCGGAGGGTTCGTCGATCCGCGGAGGAACCCCGCCACCAACAGGTAGTGCACCCCTGCACCGGCCGGAAGGTCAGGATGAATCCAGAGGCGGTCGTCCGGCTGCAGGTTCGGTACCTGCGAAATCGGCCGGGACTTACCTGCTCGGGTCACTCGCACCTCGATGCGAGGCCCCACCAAGTCAAAGGCTGCGGTTTCAGCACCGGCCAGGGCGGATTGCGCGAGCGCTAGTGTAGGCACCAGTACAGCCAGATAGGCCTTTCGAGTGGTCATATGACTATTGTAGTGGATTTGGCGGCCAGACGGCCTCGTCCCGGGGGTTTTATACCGTGACACCGGCTTCGGCGGACAACCTTTGACTTTCGACCTTATATAGACTGTTGACTCTTCGTGGTAGAGTCATCTACGGCGGGCTCACAACCCAGCGTCCGCTCGCAACGCATGACAACACCCGGCAGCACTGACCGGCATCTCGACAAACTAATCCACCTGTTGGTCCGAAACGCCACGGTGGTGGTCCCGGGCCCTAAGATCGCCGCTGAAATTGGAGTCTCGCGATCCACCGTTTGGGAGTGGATCGAAAAGCTGCGAGATCTCGGCGTGGAGATCAAGGGCCTGCCGGCTACCGGTTATCAGCTCACCCGGCTTCCGGACCTGCTGGTGCCCAGCCTGCTCCGGCCGGAGTTGGGAGAATGCGAAATCGGTCACAAGATTGTCCATTACTTTCGCATCGACTCCACCAACACCGTGGCGCTGCGGATGGCGTCCTCCGGCGCCGCGCAGGGCACCGTGGTGCTGGCAGAAGAGCAGACGGCCGGACGCGGCCGGTTCGGCCGCACCTGGTATTCAGAGAAATCAAGCGGCATTTATGTATCCATCATCCTGCGGCCCATGCTCGCGCCTTCAGCGGCGCCCGTGCTTACGCTGATGGCCGGCGTCGCTGCGCAGGCCGCCATCGAGCGCGCCACGGGCCTAGCGGCCGACATTCGCTGGCCGAATGACTTGCTCCTGAACGGCAAGAAGCTGTGTGGTATCCTCACCGAAATGAACGCTGAGGTTGACCGGCTGCACGCCGTGGTGATCGGCATCGGAATTAACGTGAATCATCGTGAAGTCCCGGAGGAGCTACGTTCCATTGCTACGTCTTTGCGCCTTGAGGGCGGCAGGGTTTACTCGCGCATCCAGATCTCGGTGGCCCTGTTGCGCGAGATTGAGCATCACTACAAGCTTTTGCTTCGCGAAGGAAACAAGTCCATTATTCAGCGATGGACGGCCGCTTCCAGTTATGCCCAAGGCAAGCGCATTCGCGTTCTGACGGGCAACGGCGAATTTCTGGCCGTCACCGCTGGGCTTGAGCCCAGCGGAGCGCTTCGCGTCCGCCGCGACGACGGCCGCGAGGAGCCGCTGGTCGCCGGCGAAATCGTCCAGGTCAATGATGAATGCTGAATTATGAATAATGAATGAATAATAAGCCCGAATCCCGAGCGATCGAGAGACTGACTAATTCATTGTTCAGCGTTCATCATTCATCATTCATAATTGCTTTTTATGCTTCTTGTCATCGACGTCGGTAATACCAACACGGCGCTGGGAGTTTTCGAAAAGGCGGAGCTGCGCGCTCACTGGCGGCTTACCACCAAGCGCGAGCAGACCGCGGACGAGTACGGCATTCTGATTCGCAACCTTTTTGACCTCGAGGGGCTCGGGCACAGCGACATCGCCGGCATCATGATTGCCAGCGTGGTGCCGCCGCTTAACTGGCTGCTGGAGGAAATGGCGCAGAAGTACTTCAGCCTCAAAGCCCTGTTTCTGGAGCCGGGAACGCGAACGGGCATGGCCATTCATTACGATAACCCGCAGGAAGTGGGCGCTGACCGCATTGCCAACGGCGTCGCCGCCTACGAGAAGTACGGTGGACCCTGCGTGGTGGTGGATTTCGGCACGGCAATCACGTTCGATGCTATCTCGCAGAAGGGCGAATACCTGGGCGGAGTGATCTGCCCCGGCCTCGGAGTTTCAGCGGAGGCGCTGTTCGCCCGCGCCGCTCGCCTTCCCCGCGTGGAGATTCGGGAGCCCGAGCGTGTGATTGGGACTAACACCGTGGCCAGCATCCAATCAGGGCTGTTCTACGGAGCGGTAGGGTTGCTGGATGGCGTGCTGGACAGGCTTGTCGAAGTGCTGGGTCCCGAGACGCGTGTGATTGCCACCGGAGGACAGGCGCCGCTCGTGTCTGCGGCCTCCCGCTACAAACCGCCCGTGGATGCCTGGCTTACGCTCGACGGATTGCGGATCATTTACGAGCGGAATCAGCAAGGCGCCCGCACCTCGCCGGCGCGGGGAGCGAAGGGTCCCAAGCTGGCGGTGCGCGGATAGCCGGGATCATGCACGAGGGGAAGTCAGTGCGCTGAGGCTTCGGGCAGCACGAGTGGCCGGCTCTTAGCGGGCTCCGGGAAGCCACTTCGGAACCTTGTCATTTCGAGCGCAGCGAGAAATCTCGCTCTGAAAATAAAGCCCTACGGTCGCAGCACGAGTGACCACCCCTGAAGTGGAAAACTATTTCGAATACTTCACCGAAATTGAAGAGAAGTTTCGCCGCTGCCGCGGTACGCCCACTCTGCTCTCGACGCTCGACTGGGCCTTGATCGAGTCGTGGAAGGAGGCAGGAATTCCGCTGGGAGCTGTGCTCATCGGCATCGAGCGCACTTTTGAGAAGTACGCGCGGCGTCCACAGCGCTTTCGCAAAGTCAACGGTCTCGCCTACTGCTCCCAGAGCGTGATGGAAGCAGCCGACCAGTTGAAAGCGGGCCAGGTTGATGACGCGCACCGCCCGTCACGGAGTCCTGCTCACGACGCCACGCCTTTCCCTTTGGAGCAGCTCCATGCGTACCTCCGCGGCAACGCTCAGGCTCTGCGGCTGTCTGCGCAACGATGTCACAACTCTGCGGCACCTTCACCGTCGCTGACCGGAAAGGCTTCGGCACCGAACGATCTGGCTCAAGATTTCGAAGACGCGGCCTCAGCTCTGGATCGGCTAGCCGACGGTCTTACGGAGGCGCCGCAGAATGTGAAACCGCTCGAGGACCAACTTGCCGCACTCGAGGAGAAGCTTACGGCCTCAGCCACTCGTGGCAGCCCGGCGGAGCTGTTGGTTGAGCTTCGCCGCCAGGCGGAGCGCAGCGTGGCGCCTTATCGCAGCAAGATGAACGCGTCGCAGCTTGACTTACTGGATCGCCAGTTTCTGAAGCGTGGCCTTTACGAGCACTATGCCCTCCCGCGCTTGAGCCTGTTCTATTGCAAGCCGGTTTAAGCCATCCTCAATGGCTGCTTGCCCCGCGCCAAAATGCCTCAACACGCTCGTCGCGGTTACACAATGATGTCTCACCTTGGCAGCTTCCGCGTGCCGTTTGATAGTGATAATATCGGCGCGTTGAATTAAGTGCACCAACATGAAGGAGGCGTCATCGAGATGACTCATTTTGATCGAAGACAGTTCTTGCGAGGAAGTGCGGCTGCGCTGGCACTGGCGGCCGCGGGACGCAGCATTTCGAGATTGTGGGCAAACCCGCTGGGCTTGCCCATCGGGCTTCAGCTCTACACCGTGCGCGAGCAAATTGCAAAGGACCTTAAGGGTACGCTCGCTCAGGTTGCTGCTATTGGCTATAAGGAGGTCGAGATCGACGGCTTCTACCACCTGAAGCCGGTGGAATTGAGGAAGACTCTCGAAGAGGCAGGCCTCACGGCGCCGAGCGGCCACTGCGGCGCCGAGCAATTGAAAACCGATCCCACCGAACTCATTGATTCCTACCGCGAGGCGGGCGCGCAATACCTGGTCTGCTCTTTTCCCGCTCACCGGCCCGGCACGGCCCAGCCGATGGTCCGTGTGGCTGGCCAGCCTTTTGTGCCCAACTTTGACGCCGAAGACTACAAGTGGATGGCCGAAGTCTTCAACAAAACCGGCGAACAGTGCCAGCAGGCGGGAATGCAGTTCGGGTATCACAATCACAATCTCGACTTCAAGACCTTCGACGGCGAAACGGCTCTCGACCAACTCATGCACAATACGGACTCGAAGCTGGTGCAACTGGAGCTTGACTGCTACTGGGTCTCGCGCGCGGGCAAGGATCCCGTGGATTACATGAAGCGTTACGCCGGCCGCGTTCCCCTGCTGCACATCAAGGACATGAAGTCCGGACTCACGCCAACCACCGACATCGTGAAAGGCGGCGATCACGGCTTCACCGAAGCAGGCCGCGGATGCGTTGACTGGAAGCGAATCTTCGGCGCTGCTCCGGAAGCGGGTGTGAAGCACTACTTTGTGGAGCAAGATACCTGCGACGGCCCGCCCATCGAGAGCGCGAAGATCAGCTTCGAATATTTGAAGAATCTGCAAGTGTGAGCCAGACAGAAGTCAGAAGCCAGAAGCCAGAAGGCAGAAGCAAGAAGTTCTGATCTCGCTTCTGGCTTCTGGCTTCTGGCTTCTGACTTCTGTCTGGCTTCTGACTTCTGACTCCTGCTTCTCTCACGCCACTCCCTGTCCCACCGGAAGCAGCTCGCCTTTTTCCAGGTGACGCGTCACGGTGGCATGACGCGCGGCGTGCGGATCATGCGTCACCATCACGATGGTCTTCTTGAATTCACTGTTCAGGCGCGAGAGCATATTGAGCACGTCGTCGGCCGAGCTTGCGTCCAGGTTCCCGGTGGGCTCGTCGGCGAGAATAAGCTTGGGATCGGAGACGATGGCACGCGCGATAGCGACCCGCTGCTCCTGTCCGCCGGAGAGCTGGCGAGGGTAGTGATCTAGCCTATCCCCAAGCCCCACAAGCTGCAGGGCCGTGATGGCGTGGTCGCGGCGCTCCTGTTTGGAAAGATGCGTGAGTTTCAAGGGCAGTTCAACATTCTCAAACGCGGTCAGTACCGGAATAAGATTAAACGACTGAAATACGAAGCCCACATTTTCGTTGCGCCAGCGCGCCATCTCGCCATCCGAAAGCTTTCGCAGGTCGTCGCCCAGCACACGAATCTCTCCGCTAGTGGGCGCGTCCATGGCCGCGATCAAGTGCAATAACGTGGTCTTGCCTGACCCCGAAGGTCCCATGAGCACCACAAACTCACCTTCGTGGATTTCAATGTCGACGTCCTTCAGCGCGATCACGTGAAACTCGTCGCGAATATATTCTTTGGTGAGCCTTTGGGCCTCAATCACAATTGCCATGGAGTGTTCTCCGTTATCTTGCCGGCGTCGGCTTGTGGGTAGCGTACCTAACGAGCCTACAATTATTTGGCATCCGTCGCGCGTTTGAGCGTGGTATCCGTGCCCCAGCTCCCATCGTCGGTGCCAATGTGGAGCTGAATCTGCTCCCCGCTGACCTTGCCCGTCGCTACCAGCTTGATGGGCTGGCCCTGCCATTCTGACGCTACCGAAAACGAGAGGTTGTCGCCATCGAGTTTGCCATCCGCGATGGGGAGCTCCTTGCCTTCCATGCTCAGCATGGTTCCGGTCAGCTTGCTGTTGTCGGACTGGAACGTAAAAGTAAATGACGGACCTTGATCCGATTCGCCGGTCCACTTACCGTTGATGTCAGCCGCGAAGAGCAGGGAACTGAACAGGCCCAGCAGGAACAGACTGGCCACCACAAGCCGGGTTGAGCGCATACGATTGGTCTCCTTGTGTCCGGGCACATGGCCATGTGCCCCTACGCTAAGGGCAGATAGTCATGCACCCCCACGGTAGGGGCACATCGCCATGTGCCCCTACGGTCTCCCATCAAGCACCCTTGATTTGCACCCGATCGCCGTCCTTCAATCCGGAAGGCGGATTGACGATGACGTCTTCGCCGCCGATCAATCCAGCTTCGATGCGCGCACCCTGGCTGCCGGTTGACGCCACTTTAACGGCGCGCCGCACGGCATGACCGCCCAGCACCACGAAGACGGCCCCATTCTGCACGGCCGATGCGGGCACCGTAACCACGGGCTGGGCCTGCTGCGCGTGATTCGGTTGCTGATCGGCCAAGAACGCCACGCTGGCGTTCATCTCGGGCCGCAGGTACGAATCCGGGTGAAGAATCTTAACCTTCACCTGCACAGTCGCCTTCTGGCGATCGGCCTTCGGCGACATTTCAGCGAGTTCCCCATCATACTTACGGTCCGGAAAAGCGTCGGTGGTGACAATGCCTTTCTGGCCCATGCGAAGTTTGGCGAAATCGTTCTGCGCTATGTCGAGTTCCACCTGCAGGTCATTCAGGTCTGCGAGTGTTACCACGTAGCCTTTGGCGCCCTTGTCGCCCACGAAACCGTTGGTGACGAACTCGCCCTGCTCCACGGCGCGCTCGAGGATGGTGCCCTCAATCGGGGCGCGGATCACCGTATTGTCGAGCTGATCCTGGTCGAAATCCACCAGGCCCTTGGCCTGCTCCACCTGGCCCCGCATCGCGTCGATGTCTTCCTGGCGCGGGCCGACTTTCACCAGGTCATAAGCCTGCTGAAGCGACTTTACCTTGGCAACGTCGTTCTGGTAAGCGTATTGGGCGTTGTCGAAATCCTGTTTCGAAACCACGCCGGCGGCAACCAACTCCTTGTTGCGCTCGAAGAGCAGTTTTGCGTTAGCCAGGTCGGCCTCGGCTTGCGCGAGATTCGCCCGCGCCTCGTCGATTTCCTGGGGGCGCGAGCCGTGTTCCAGTTCAAGCAGTTTGGATTGCAGATTGGCCAGGTTACCTTTGGCCTGCTCGAGCTGAGCGCGATACTCGGTGTCTTCGAGCCGCACGACCACCTGGTCTTTCTTGACGTGATCACCCTTCTCCACTCCGATCCAGGCCACCTTGCCGATCACCTTGGACGCGACTTCGATTTCGTGGTGGGCTACAATGTACCCGGCTGCGTTCAGAACCACGCTACCGGGGTCAGCCGCCGCGGCAGGTGCGCTGACGCGGACGGTTTGCACCTGCGCTGGAGCGCCGAGGGTGCTGTAGACCACGCGGCCGACACCCAGCAGTACGAGCAGGGACACGCCGAGGACGATCCAGCGCGTAGCCCACTTGGAAGGCTCGGGCGGGCGCTTGCGCTCGCGGTCGATTTTCAGGCTGTGAAGATCACTTGGCATGGTGCTCTCGTTCTTGTCGAAACTCAAAATCCGAAATTCGAAACTCGAAACAAGAAACTCGAAACTCGAAATTCGAAACTCGAAACCCGAAATTCGGAACTCGCCGACGCGGCGGCCCTCTCTAAGAATTAGCGACGAACTTGGTTGCGCAACGCCCCCGACCGAATTTCAAGTTTCGAGTTTCGAATTTCGTTTTTCGAGTTTCGAACCCTACGCTTGCCGTAACGCTGCCACGATCTCTTTGCGCGAGGCGCTGAACGCCGGGAACAGTCCGCCCATCGCCCCGAGAATCATCGCAAAAATCACGCCCTTCAGCATGATGTCGGGCGTCACCTTGAAGTTGAACGCTGTCTGGGCGAAGGTGGCGAAGTTGCCGATGCTGGCGGTGATGCCGTTCAAGGGCAGCACCAGAATGCAGCCGATCAAGCCCCCAATGATCGAGAGCAGAACCGCTTCAATGAAGAAGCTCAGCAATACCGAGCCGCGCGAGAAGCCCAGCACCCGCAACGTGCCGATTTCAGCCGTGCGGCGCGCCACGGCGGCGTACATCGTGTTCATCGCGGCGAAGGCGCTGCCTACCGCCATAATGATCGCACAGAAGATTCCGAGGAATTCCACCGGCGCGCCCGACGAAGTCTGATTGTCGTAATACGTCTTTTCAGACATGGCCGTCATGTTGAGCTGCTGATCGTCTTCAATGTTTTTGATAAGCGCATCGGCGGCCACCGGGTCTGTCGCGCGCAGCAACGCAGAGCTGAGTACGGCACTGCGGTTTTGGTCAGCGCTCAGAGTATCAAGGTCGGCAAAGATCTCGCTGTTGGTCGCGCTCTGGCCTGCGGACATCACACCCACCACGTCCCAGTCTGCGCTTCCGAGGCGCAGCTTGCCTCCCAACCTCGCTTGCTCATAATCCTTCGAGATGGACTGTCCCACCACGACCTCGCGCTTGCCGGGTTCGAACCAACGTCCCTCCACAATCTTCAGGCCCTCGCGCAGTTTAATGCCGACCGGAGTCAAGCCACGAAGCGTAATATTCTGGCCGTCCGGATTCGCCACATTCGCCAGGTTGACGATGGTGACCAGTTCCAGCGATGCCAAGGGCTGGTCCGAACTGTCGCGCGCGATCCCAGGCTTGTCTTTCAGAACTTGGAAATTCGCACGCGTAAAATTGCTCACCAGTTCCGTGGTGGAGCCCTTGCGCAGCACCAGTACGTGCAAAGGATTACCCGTGGAGTGAAGCGAGGAATCGAGACCGTTGACCAGCGCAAGAATCGCCAACAGCACCGAAACCGTCAGGGCGATGCCCAAGGCCGTCATGACGGTGGTGGTCTTCCTCACCAGAAGGTTCCGAAAATTGTAAGCGACGGGAATAGCCATAGGTGTCAGGTGCTAGGTGTCAGGTGTCAGGTGACAGATGCCAGGTGACAGGTGCCAGGTGTTAGGTACTAGCCTCCGAAGCTTGATACCTGGCACCTGGCACCTGACACCTAACACCTAGCACCTTTTTCTTCCCTCACTCCGTGCTTCGCAGCGCCTCCACAATCGAAATCCGCGATGCGCCTACGGCCGGGACGAAGGCACTGGCCAGGCCGATGAATCCGGCGAGAACCAGGCAAAGCGCGGCCACGGGCGGCACGATGGTCAAGTTCTTGAACTGCGGAAAGAACGCAACTCCCGGCATGTGTCCTACGCCTGCCGCGAGTAGCGAGGCCAGGATGAGGCCAAGGGCGCCGCCGACGGTGGCGATCGCCATCGCCTCGCCCAGAATGAGACCCAGAATGATGCCTCGCGTGTAGCCCAACGTCTTGAGAACGCCCACTTCACGAACGCGCTCGCGAACGGACATGGCAATGGTGTTGGCCGACACCAGCAGAATGGTGAAAGTGACGGCGGCGCAGATGCTGAGCAGAAAAACCTTGATGTTGCCCAGGAACGAGACGAAGCTCAGGAAAAATGCACTCTCACTTTCTGTCTTCGTCTGTACGGTAGACTCGTGGAACATGTCATCAATGGCTTTCTCCACCTTTGGAACATCGTCCTTGGAGTTCACCAGAATGTCAAAGGTGCCCACGTTGCCGCGCCGGGCGGCGGGCATGCTCTGCTCAAGGTTCTCGCGACTGAAATACAGGGCCTCGAAGTGACTTGGGTCATCGAAGATGCCTTTCAATGTCAGCTCGAAATTGCCCGGGAAAATATCACCAACCAGGGTGATGCGGTCTCCGAGGTGCCAACCCAGCTTCTGAACCAATGATTTGCTGGCAATGCAGGCCGTGCGGTCATGCTGGAAAGCCAGCTTCTGATCCTCCGGTATCTCGAGCTCGCCCCGATAGAGAAAGAGCTTGTCCGGCTCGGCGGCAAAGCGGGCGAACATGTGCTCGGGACGATCGTCAATGTATTTCCCGCCAAACCACTGCTCGATGCCCACCACTTTCACGCCCGGCACCTGCTCGATCTTCTCGCGATAAGACTGCGGCAGAGGCAAGGTGAGTGAAACGCGATTGCGGGTGACGAGACGCAGCGCTCCCCATTCGGTGGGCTGGACGGCAAACAGGGCGTGATAGATGGCGAGCAAAACGCCCAGTAGGCAGATGGAGACGCCCATGCTGATGACGGTCAGGACCGTGCGGCGCCGGTTTCGCCAACAGTTTTTCAAAATCAAGGGCAGGTGTTTTGCCATCGCTCAATTTCTCCCATTGTGCCTCTGGCGCCGCTTCTCTCTCCCCGCACTGGGTAATACGACAACGTAAACCGGAAATTACAGTGAAGCAGAAGTCAGGAGCCAGCAATTCTCACCACGATCCGGAAAGGGCGGGGCTTCAGCCTTGGCTTCAGCCCCGCCGATCCTACGAAACTGCCCTCTTTGTGTCCCGCTGGCAGCGGGAGATGGCAAATATTCGATGGGCGTTTTAACGGCGGGGCTGAAAGCCCCGCCCTTTTCGGATCGTCCTGAGAAATGCGGGCCTATTGAAGCCTTCGACCTCAAACCAGCGAGCCCACGCCTACCCGCCCGCGAAGCTCGGGTTCGTTTTTTGGTTTCGTTGGGTTCGTTTCCTGATTTTGCACGCTTTTTCCCCCGAAAGTCAGGTTCGTTTAGGTTCGTTTTCGAACGCCAATTTGACCCCTTTTTGACTCTTATCCGTATTTGAATCTTCGGGTTACTGTTTTGGGTTCGTTTTTTTGACTCGTTTGGCAAACAGGCCACCGGATCTCCATTAACATACGCTGCAACAACACGATACAAGTTTGGGTTCGTTAGCGCGAATCGGTGAGCCCCCGGGGGTGCTTCGTCCGGAACCTGGTTTTTGCCCATCCGACTTCTCGTACCCCATGGGCACTCAGGGGCGGCTGCGGGCTCCGACTTGAAAAACTCGTCATATTTGTTCAGATCCCGCTCCGATCAGACGTCCGGAAGCCTCTCAACGTGCGCACATTGGGAACCTGTTCCCAAAATGCAGATCGTGTGTCGGAAACAGCCGATACTGATTCTAAATAACTTAAGACGCAAACTAAGGTTCCGGCTTGGGTTCGTTTTAGGTTCGTTTTAGGTTCGTTTAGGTTCGTTTTAGGTTCGTTTTTTCAAGCTTTTGCTGATTCTAAAGTACTTCTTGGGTTCGTTTTTGCATTTAAGGCATTCCCCCCGGGGGGTGCGGGTTCTGGAGGCTCCCCGGGGCACAGACCCGGCCATCAGGGTGCGCCTAGCACCGCTGCCGGTTGGCCCAGCCATCCAGTTGCTCGATTCCGCCTTCCAGGCCGGCCCAATGGCTTCACCCTTCCGGCGCGGGGCAATCGGGCCTCGCCACCAGCCAGAATCGCGCGTAGCTGCTGCTTGGCGCGAAAAATCAGCAAACCGACGTTTGCCTTGCTAGTGCCCAGCATCCCCGCGATCTCATTGTAGCTGAGGTCGCTGAAATAGCGCATGACCAGCGGAACCAGGTAGCGCTCTGGAAGAGCAAAGATAGCGTCGCGGACCGCATCTGAGCTCTCTTTTGAGAGCAAATCCTCGACGGGCGAGCGAAGTGGGGCGGCGGGCTCGGGCAGCTCGTCGTGCCCGGGCTGGATAATGCGCTGCTCAGACCGGCGCCTGCGCAAGAGGTCGATGCAGTGATTGCCGGCCACCCGCGCCAACCAGCGATCGAAGGGTTGCGAGGAGTCGTAGGTTTCGAGCGAGCCCGGCAGCTTCAGGAACACGTCGTTTGCCGCGTCCTCCGCCTCTTCGGGCGATCCCAGCATTCGCCGGCAGATCATCAACACCCGTGGGTGGAATTGCTGGTAGATTCTCGCGAAGTCATCCACGTTCAAAGCGTTTGCGGCGCTCATGGTTGCCACTCCATCCTCTGCGCAGGTTTTGCAGCGACGGCCCGAATGCCGGCAAGGGAAAACTGATAGACATGCTCCGCGAGAGAGTCGATTACTTCCGGAGTGTATTTGAAGCCTGGCGGCGCCATGCGCGCCGTGATCGGCTTCGAACTCTTGTAAAACAGGCACTGCGCTTGAATGCTGAGAAAACATTGCCAAACTCTCTCGTCGTTGAGGGAGGTGTTGAGAAGCTCGGCGACCATCCCGCCTAGTCGCATACTGGTTGGCTTGATGCCTTTCTCCACGATAAGGTCAAGCGCGGGCGTAGGGTCAATCATTTCACGCGCGATGAGCTTATCCATCCACGAGTCTTCCTCGGGGTCCAGAAGCCTGTGAAGTAACAGCCGGATGTAGGTGCGCAGGCGCTCCTCGGGAGGCAGTGCCTCAGCCGCCTCAATGAGGTCCACTTTGCTCTGGTGCACAGCCTTCGCCGCCATTTCCACCACCTCCTTGTAGAGGCCCAGCTTGTCGCGAAAGTGATAGTTCACAGCGGCCAGATTGGCGCCCGCCACCTGGCAGATCTCACGAATGGTGACGTTATTGAATCCCTGTTCGGCGAAGAGCTCGGCAGCTACATTAAGTAGTCGTTGCCGAGTCTCAATATCGACAAGCGGGTTTGAGGTGGCCATTGCGGACTCGAACTTTCAATCGGCTAACAGACTAACGCATGATTAAAACAACTGTATAAATCATACGTTCTGTAATGTCAAGAGGTTTCGTTAAGCTTTTTCCCGATAGGGGTTTATGTTGTGTTAACTCATTTACTTAAAATCATTTGTGCTTTTGGTGCCCGTCGAGCAGGCCTAACCTAACCCGGATTTCTGTTCCGAAAAGGCGCTAAGTGCTTTGTTTTCGAACGAGCGCCTCTTCGCCTCGATAGCGCCTATTTTCGGAACAGAAATGCGGGCTTAGCCCTCCGCGGGCCGTCGTAGGGCCGGCCTTGGGTCGCCCTTGGCCAGGGCAAGCCCTGGCCCTACATCATTGGCCGCGAGACCGGCTTGACGATGGTCACGGTTTTCGTTAGTCCAACAGGCAGCCGCCCCAGCCGCCCACGCCCCCGGAGGGCTGCCAAACGCGGCGAACCGGTCGCCTGCCTCATCCTCAAGCTCGGCCATCAGCCGTTTACCTGCACCGGCTGACAGAGCTTCGTCAGCCTTTGGAGTTGACATTTTCCTGCGAAAGACCGAAGAGTATCTCTTGACGCTAATCTCATCGAACCGGTTGTACACTGAGCGGAGTGAGGAGGCAACAA
This sequence comes from Terriglobia bacterium, assembly GCA_035578005.1. Lineage (GTDB taxonomy): Bacteria > Acidobacteriota > Terriglobia > UBA7540 > UBA7540 > Gp13-AA77. The sequence goes on along the minus strand of DATJYK010000345.1, from coordinate 28,393 downwards.
TGGTCCGCGACACCTTGGTTTGCCTGCTAGCCGGCGGAGCTGGAGAGCGCCTTTATCCGCTCACGCGAGACCGGGCCAAGCCGGCGGTTCACTTTGGTGGGATTTACCGGATTATCGACATTTCCCTTTCGAACTGCGTGAACTCGGGCCTGCGCCATATTTTCGTCATTACCCAGTACAAGGCGCTTTCGCTGAATCGCCACCTGCGCGAGGGCTGGTACATGCTGTCGCACGAAATGGGTGAATACGTTCAGGTGCTGCCGCCGATGAAGCGCGTTGGCGAAAGTTGGTACCAGGGAACGGCGGACGCAATCTATCAGAATCTGTACTCGATCGGCAGCGAGCCTTGCAAGTACGTTCTGATCCTTTCGGGCGATCACGTTTACAAGATGAATTACATGCGCATGCTCCAGCAGCACCTGGATGCCGGCGCCGAGCTCACGATCGGGACGCTTGAATACGACCTCTCGGAGGCCTCGCGGTTTGGGGTGCTCGAGACAGATGCCACAGGCCGGATCATGGGTTGGGAGGAAAAACCAGCCAATCCTAAGCCTTCCGCCTGGAACCCCTCGAAATGCAACGTGTCCATGGGGATTTACTGTTTCAATCGCGATCTGCTCATCGAGGCGATGCTGGCGGACGCTGATGATCCTGGGTCGTCGCACGATTTCGGGCGCAACGTGGTTCCCAAGCTGATCGAGAGTCACCGCGTTTTCGTGTACCCTTTCGTGGACGAGAACAAAAAGCAGGCCCAGTATTGGCGCGACATCGGCACCATCGAAGCCTACTATGAAGCCAACATGGATCTCGTCTCCGTGAGTCCGGTCTTCAATCTTTATGACGAAGAGTGGCCGCTTCGCACCTACCAGCGCCAGTACCCTCCCGCTAAATTTGTGTTTGCGGAATCCGGCCGGCGCGTGGGCACCGCCGTGGATTCCATCGTCGCTTCCGGGTCCATCGTTTCGGGCGGTCGCGTCTCAAACTCGGTGCTTTCTTTCGACGTGCGTGTGAACAGTTACAGCGAGGTGGACGGCTGCATCATCTTTCCGCACGTCGATGTCGGGCGGCACTCACGCCTCCGCCGGGCCATCATCGACCGCAACATCCATCTTCCCGAAGGCACCGTCATCGGCTACGACTTGGAAGAAGACCGCAAGAAGTATCACGTCTCCGATACGGGAATCGTCGTGGTGGTACCCGAGGAACGACTGTTTGAGGAGCCCGAATAGGGATTGGAATTTAGGGGTTAGGGCCGGGGGAGAGGTCCCACAAAGAGTAGATCAGTCCTTGTTGATCGCGCGAGGGTCGCATGGAACTCGAGACCCATGCTCTGATCGCGCACGAGCCGGGCTATCTTGGTGGGGAGATGCTGGCTGTGCTTCAGCATGAGGTTGAGGCGATCGGAAAGATGCTGAATGGCCTGATTCACGCCCTGAGAGGCAGGTCTGGGACCTAACCCCGAACCCCTGAACCCTAATCCCATACCCACAATAATTCTAAAGAGAGAGGAACACCGATTTATGGCACAAATTGATCTGATCGTTGGGCGCGAGATCCTGGACTCGCGCGGAAATCCCACCGTGGAAGCGGACGTCTACTTGCGCGACGGCTCATTCGGGCGCGCTGCCGTCCCTTCCGGCGCTTCCACGGGAGTGCACGAGGCTCTCGAACTGCGTGACGGCGACAAGCGTTACGGCGGCAAGGGTGTGCAACAGGCCGTCGACAACATCAACACGTACATCGCGCGCGACCTGGGCGGGCACGAAGCCAGCGAACAGAGCCAGATCGACGGGCGTCTGATTGCCCTGGATGGCACCGAGAACAAGAGCAAGCTGGGAGCCAACGCCATGCTGGCTGTGTCGATGGCCGTCTGCCGCGCCTCGGCGCGCTCGGCCCACCAGCCGCTGTATCGTTACCTGGGTGGTGTGTCGGCTCACACCTTGCCCGTACCCATGATGAACATCCTCAACGGCGGCGTACACGCCGACAACACCGTGGACTTCCAGGAATTCATGATTATGCCGGTAGGTGCTGACAACTTCTCAGAAGCGCTGCGTATGGGTGTGGAGACCTTTCACACACTCAAGAAGGTTCTCAAGAACCGCGGCTACTCGACCTCCGTCGGGGATGAAGGCGGATTTGCTCCCAGCCTGAAGACGAATGTGGAGGCCATTGAACTGATCCTCCAAGCCATTGACGAGGCCGGCTTCTCGGCGGGGCATGACATCTGTCTGGCGCTTGATCCGGCGGCCAGCGAACTTTATGACAGCGGCAAGTACGTCTTCTTCAAGTCTGACAAATCGAAGAAGTCGTCCGACGACATGATCAAGATCTACGCCGACTGGATTCGTCAGTACCCCATCATTTCCATCGAGGACGGGCTGGCGCAGGACGATTGGGAGGGTTGGGCGGCGCTCACTTCCGAGCTTGGCGGCCTGATTCAACTGGTAGGCGACGACATTTTCGTAACCAACACAGACCGGCTGGAGCGAGGGATTGAGGAAGGCGTGGCCAATTCGATTCTCATCAAGCTCAACCAGATTGGCACCGTGACCGAGACCATGGCCTGCATCGATCTCGGCAGACGTCACGGTTACACTTCAGTGATCTCGCACCGCTCCGGAGAGACCGAAGACAGCTTTATCGCCGACTTCGCTGTGGGCCTCTCCACCGGCCAGATCAAGACCGGCTCCGCCAGCCGTTCCGACCGCATCTCCAAGTACAACCAATTGCTGCGCATCGAGGAAGAACTGGGCGAGGCTGCGCAGTTTCCCGGCAGGTCTGCGGTGAAAGGCCCACAGGAAAACAGGGGCTAGGGACTGAGGGTTTGGGGTTAGCTAACGGAATCGGTTTAGGTCCAGCCTGGGGAGCTGTGGTTTGCTGCGTCTTTCACAGGAGGCTGGCACCCGACGCAGGCAGGTGTCGTCGTTACAAAGCTTTGGCTAGACGATTGATGGTGGTCACAAACTGAATGCCGAAAACGTTGTCGTGAGTCCAGGGGTCATTGGGAGTCCTCACCCACTCATAGCCGACCTTGATCAACTGGAGCCTGTCAGGCCGAAAGCCCACCGCGGCCTCGTATACCTGGCGGCTCAGCAGGAAGCGCGACGCGGCAGTGTTGTTTGCCTGGTCGTTGGCGCGGACCGCGGCATACCAGCGCGGACTGATGTTCCGCTTCACCTCGAGGTAGGCAAAATTCATGGCCGTAGGCTGTGTGGCCTTCGGAAAATTGAATACAAAACGTTGCCACTCGCCGCTTACGTTCCAGTGTCCTCGCGCCCATTGGCCGTCAACCCCGATGCCGCTCGCGGGAAAGTCTCTAAAGTTCATCCCGGCCGGGTAAGACGAGACAAGCGACTCATCCAGCCAGGGTCCTCGATAGGCTGACACCCCAAAGCGCAAGCCTTGCCGAATTGTATAGCCGCCACCGACGGTCCATTGTGGGTGCTGATTGTCTGCCGTGAGGCTGAGCGGATTATATGGATTACTGTTGGTTAGCTGAAACCGGGCGTCAACGCGGCGCCACGAAAGATCCACCTCGGCGCCCGGTAGTCCGTAGAGGGTCACCGGTGTTAGGCCGTAGGGGTCGCTGCCGGGGCGGGGCTTCAGAGCGAGGTAAGTATAAGGCAGAGGCTGATCGATGAGAGCATTCTCGGTGTCGTTGTATCGTGGCGGGAAGGATCCGAAAGCGGAGGAAAGCTTCCCCGCTCGAAAGCCAACAGTCGCCTTGCCCCAGGTGCGCGCATAGCCCACGAATCCCTGGAGCACGTCCGTGTCGATTCCGCGATCTGCGCTGTAAGCATCCTGATAGAAGAAAGGCAGGGACCGCACCTGAACTGCCGAGTAAATGTACCAATGGGACCCAAGCTTCACGAGTGGAGTCGCCAACATCTTAAAGCCGGCCGTTACCGGCGGTGCCGCGGGATCATCACTCTGGGCGCGGTCCGTATCCAGCATGCCGCCCGTAATTTCGAGCGGAACGGAGACGCCGAATTGCGCTTCTTGCGCGCGGAGATTCAGGCAAGAGCTTGCCGCCAGAATTAGACAACCGGTAAGAAGGTAATGTTGCAGTTTCATGATGTCTATCCCCGGGAGACGCCGGAAAGGCACCCTTGCCCTACCGGGATCGCCCCTTGTTCAACGGCCTGTGCAGCCGTTTCGAAACGCGCCGTGAAGTGGAAGCGGCTGCCGCTCCCCACCTCGCTCTCAACCCAAATGCGGCCCTGCATTATTTCAACCAGGCGTGAGGCTACGGCCAGGCCCAAGCCCGTTCCCCCATGCCGGCGCGTTGATGATCCATCGGCCTGCGAAAAAGCTTCAAAGATCAGCCGCTGTTTTTCCTTGGGAATCCCGATGCCAGTGTCCGTCACCGTGAAGTGCAATACACAATGCGCGCCCGCGGCGCTCTCCACGCTCACGTGCAGCCTCACTCCGCCGTCGTCCGAGAACTTGATCGCATTCCCGACGAGGCTCATCAGGATCTGGCGTAGACGAGCGGGATCGCCCGTGACGTTTTCAGGCACCCCAGGCCCCACGGTGCAGTCGAACCGCAATCCCTTTTGCTGAGCCTGGACGCTGGCCGCCTCCAACGTGTTGTCTAAGAAGCTTTGCAGTTTGAACTCGATCGAATCGAGCTGAACCCTACCCGCCTCCAGTGTGGAAAAATCAAGAATGTCGTTGATGACGGCCAGCAGCGAGTCTGCCGAATACTTCACCAAGTTGAGGTACTCGGATTGCTCCGGTGAGAGATCGGTTTCGAGCGCGAGGCCCGTCATGCCCAGGATGCCGTTCATGGGAGTGCGAAGTTCGTGGCTGATGTTGGCCATGAATTCACTCTTAGCCCGGCTCGCCGCCTCCGCAACCTCTTTGGCCGTCCGCAGTTCATTCTCAACCTGACGCCGTGCGCCGGCCGCGTGATTCAAAGCGCCCGCTAGCAAATTCACTTCGCGCGTGGAGGAGTCCACCGGGAATTCGCTCCATAGGGTACGCGTCTCGCCGCTGGTTTCGAGCTTGGCGGCGAGATCCGACAGAGGCCGTGAAATCGAGCGCGATGCGAAAGCCGCCAGCAGCAGGGCTACCAGAACTCCGCCCAGTCCCGTAACCAGGAACGCGCGCCTTAGACCGCGCGTAAATTCGGCCATGGCGTCGTCAATGGATGCGAGACAGAACAATTGGTAGTCCGGTCCCAGCCCGGGGTGATTCATCTCGAGTACGAGATAAGTCCTGTGATCGATGCGAATTTCGCATCCGTCCTTGACTGCGAAGCAGGCCGTAGAAAGTTGACGTCCAATTTCGCGGGCGAGGGCATTGGGAAAAGTCCCTGCCACGATTCCGGTCTGGTCCTCCAACACGGCATAGCCAAAACGGCCAAGCGCGGTCAAGTCAAACTTCTTGCCCACCGCTAGCCAACCGAGATTGTCAATGCCCAGATTGATGGGAACCGTGGTGACTTCGTAGAACGTGCTGCCGAAGCGAACCAGGAATGGAGCGCCAGATTGCAAAAGCGAGTTCTCGGTGGCCGTTGCGGCGAGGCTGGCGCCCACGGACGCTGCCACTTGGCCGTCGGAATCGATCACCATTAGGAGATCGTCATCCATACCCTGCGACATCTCGCGTAACTGGTCTTCGATGGTCCTGCGCACCTGAGACCGCACTGCAGGTTCAGAACCTTCCCGCAGCAGTCCGATTGCGGCTTTCAGGCTTGCGTCATTGCTCAGGATGGCGAGCAGTTCCGTGCTGCGGCGGTGGTACTGCGCCGTCACCTCGTCAAGTTGAGCCTGATTGCGGTGAAGATTTTCCTTGAGACCGCGCTCGATGGCCGTCTTGATGGCAGTATTCAGAGCAAGAAACCCGGCCACCAGCACGACGCACATGCAGAGGAAGGAAACGAGAAGTGTGCGTGCAGAAAGTGAGAGAGGCTTCCTCATCTGCCACTCCCTGGTGCTGAGAGGGTTGAGTCCTCCGTCTGGAGTGGAATGGTGAGATTTATCGTCACGGTTTCGTGGCTGCGGACGGTGACCTGGCGGCGAAAGAAACCCGCAGTGCGGTGCCAGGCTACCACCTCATAATTGCCAGGGGGAATGTCTTGCAGCGAGAAGGTTCCTCCGTCGCCGGGCCGCGTCCAACGGTCAGTATCAAGTACCAGAATTGCTGCGCTCATATCGGCGTGCAGGTGACAATAAACCTGCACCAGGCCCGGCTTATCGAAGCGGACCAGCCGTGTCTGGCCTTTAGGATAGTAGCCAAGGTCGAAGGACTTGACCTTGGAGAGCGAAAAGACATTGTGAAAAATGGGATCGTCGTTGGGGAAGGAAACCATGGAGCCCACCGGAATCACAACCACCTCCGGATCGAAGCGGCGGTCTTTCTGGGTCAGAGTGACGGTAACCGGTTTGCCGGCAGCGAGATCCGGTCCTACCAAATAGACGACCACCCGCGAGAACTCGTCCACGCCGCTCATTCCATCCGGCTTGGCGGCCGTCTTCGGCTCTGCCAGCGAGACACCCCGCAAGTTATACGCAGGCATTGTGATGCGTTTCTTCGTCAGCGCCTTGGTGATGATCACCCGGCCGGCAACGGAACCCGCGTCCGAAGCGGCTGCAGCTTGGCCAGCCGCCGCAAGAATCAACAGTGAGAGAAAGATCGCCCTGGTCATACCCGTTTGTGGTATCGGCATTGTTCGCCGTGACTTTAGTACCAAGTTCGGGGTTTCATCAGTCCTGTGCTTTTGCTCACGCCGTCACTCCGGGCGCCGCCCCTTTCGCGGCGCCCAAACGCTGGCGACAATCGGTAACTTGTTACCCCTTTCTTTAGGCCAGCTTGTATAATGCGAGGGCTTCACCCTCTGAACACGGATGAGCCTATGGACAAAAGACAATTCCTAAAAGCTTCGGGTGGTTTCATTACCAGCACAATGTTGTCGGGCCTGGCGTCGGGCGGCCAACAGGAATCAAAGCGCACCAACTGGGCCGGTAACTACACCTACCGTGCCGAGCGACTGGATACTCCCAGGACCGTCGAGGAAGTTCAACAGCTTGTGAAGAGCCGCAACCGTGTGAAGGCGCTAGGCGCGCGCCATTCCTTCAACGACATTGCCGACAGTCCTGGCGATCAAATCTCGTTGAAGTATTTTGACGAGATGACCTTGGACCCGAACGCGCGCACGGTTACCGTGGGCGCGGGCGTAACCTACGGGCTGCTGGCTCCCTACCTTGATGGCCACGGCTACGCGCTGCACAACATGGCCTCGTTGCCGCATATTTCCGTGGCGGGCGCCTGCGCCACCGGCACGCACGGCTCCGGCAACCACAATGGCAACCTGTCGACGGCTTTAACCGCCACGGAGATCGTCACCGCTTCCGGTGAGGTGGTTGTTCTCTCGAGGGAACGAGAGGGCGAGCGGTTCCAGGGGATGGTGGTTGCGCTTGGCGGCCTCGGTGTAGCAACGAAGGTCACGTTGGATGTTCAGCCGACGTACCAGATGAGGCAGGTTGTCTACGAAAACATGTCGATGGACCGGTTGGAGAAGAACCTGGATAAGATCTTTGCCAGCGGTTACAGCGTGAGTCTCTTTACCGACTGGCAAAATCATCGCCTCACGCAGGTGTGGATCAAGAGCCGCGTAGAGCCTGGGGCGCCTGCCAAGCTAGCTCCCGAGTTCTTCGGAGCTAAGCGGGCCACGCGGAATCTCCATCCGCTGGCCGGACATTCGGCGGAAAATTGCACGGAGCAGATGGGCGTGCCCGGGCCCTGGTACGAACGCCTGCCGCATTTCCGCATGAACTTCACGCCCAGCAGCGGCGCCGAGTTGCAAACCGAATACATCGTGCCGCGCCATCGAGGCTACGAGGCTATACTTGCTGTCGAGCAGCTCCGCGACCGCGTAACGCCGCGTCTCTTCATTACGGAGCTGCGCACCATCGACGCCGATAATCTCTGGATGAGTCCTGCTTACAGGCGACCCTCGCTGGCCATTCACTTTACGTGGAAGCCGGAATGGCCCGCCGTACGAGAAATCCTGCCGATGATCGAAGAGAAGCTGGCGCCCTTCGATGCCCGGCCGCACTGGGCAAAGCTATTCACCATGCCCCATTCACGGCTCGCCACGCTCTACGAGAAGATGCCCGACTATCTCGCGCTGCTTCGGCAGTACGATCCCCAAGGGAAATTTCGCAACGACTATCTCGATGCCCATATCTACGGATGAGGACGTCGGTGGTTTGGGCTGCCAACACAGTCCGCTGAACGAGTTTGGATTTACCTAAACCAAGACCTCCGCGTGCATGGCCTGCAGCATCTCCGCGTTGGTTGCGTACCTGAACTCCGGGTTATTCAGCGCCTGTCCCGCCTGTGACTCGGCCTCCTGCAAGCGGGTCACTTCCTCCTTGGTTACAATCGCGGTCCCCTCCACGCAAAGTTCACGGTAGACCTCGTCAAGATCCTGCGAGCTTCTGTCAGGTTTGCCTTCCAGAAATTTGAGGACGTGTTCGCAGCCATGCTCCGCGTCAAAGCGCGCCTTGCCCACCAGACCCTCGCTGGCTTTCCGCGCCCAGCCCACCAGATATAAACCGTGAAGTATATTCCCGGAGGCTGAGTCGAACACCTGGTAGGCGCCGCAGTCTGATGTAGCGCAGTCCGGGTTACACACATAGGTGTTGTTCGCATACGGCAGGCCCAGAGAGGGATCGGCGACGTCGCCGATGGCAAAAATGAGCGTGTCGAAGTCGAGGTCGGTCTGCTGGTCCGTGGCCCTTGCCTTGGTGTCCTCACCGGCTCGCACCAATGCGTTGGCAACCACCTTCAAACGCCCGATGCGACCGCTTTCCGAAGGAATGATCTCAACCGGCGAACTCAGGAACCGGAACGTCAGCTTCGACTGCTGGGCGACTTCAGGTTCGGTCTTGATCCAGGGAAAAGCCGTCTCCTCGACTTTGCTCACATCCTGCCCGGCAGCGGCAACGGCCTCCGCCACGCGTTTCAATTCGTCCCGAAACAATTTGCGGTCAAGATAAGACTCCACGTAGTCAAATTCCTTGCTGTCAAACTTCACTTCAAAAGGCCCGCGCCGCGCGATCACCGTGACTTCCTCCGGCTTGTCTCCGGGTTGATCGATCAGCAGCCAGCGCACGATGTCAACCATCACGTTGCCCATGCCGATCACGGCCACCCGGCGTCCCGTTGAGAAATCCTGGGTGGAGAATGGGGGCAGGCGATTGTAGTAATAGACGAAATCCTTGGCGGAGTAAACGCCGCTACAGTCCTCGCCCGGCAAGCCTAGCTTTTTGGTCCCCTGAGCTCCCACGGCGAAAACAATGGCGTCGGGCTGCCACGCGGCGAGAGAATCGACAGTCAACAGCCCTTGTGTGCCCACGGTAACGTTGCCGAAGTATCGGACGTTGGGCATCGCCAGAATCTTGGCGAACTGCTTCCTGAGGCCTGACTTCATGTGGTGCTTCACCGGATAGATGCCATACTCCGCGAGCCCGCCCGGCCGGATGTCGCGATTGAAGATGGCCACTTGATAGCCGGCAGCCGCGATCTTGCGCGCCGCGAAAAGCCCTGCCGGTCCTGCGCCCGCCACAAAGACTGTTCCTTCGCCCATTACAAGCTCCCTCGCACTGATCTACTCAACGCGCCATACTATCCCGAGAGGTGGCCGGTCTCTGTGAGCCTCATCACACCTCAGCCACGGCAGCGCCTCTCGCCGCCCGGCGGACGGTTCGCTGACTCGAAAAGCCGCTGCCGTGATTGCGCCACTCTTCTATCATCTCATTGGAATCAAGGCCAGGCGTAGCGGCGGCCCTTGTGGCCGCACACCTGACGGCGCTGCCTTGAAATGGGCGGCCACAAGGGCCGCCCCTACGTCTCCCTGCCGATTCACGTTGACACCCTCCCTCGGACCGGCCCTTGGATGGCCCTTGGATGGAAGGACCGGAGCCTTGTTGGAGGCCTCGCTTCAGCAGGAATGACGTCGCTGCTCCCAGCCAACCCCGGATCTTTGACACATTCTTTGCCATATTCTCATAAGCGTCTTGTTTTCTGTGAGATTCCGGCTTCGTTTGCCTGGTTCCATCGGAAACTGCAGTCGAAGTCTGCGATTTGCTCTCGTCCAAGGCGCCGGGCGCGATTTTGCCGCCGTCCCCGAGGCGACATATTTTCAGAACCCGTTTGTTGTCTGCCACATTCTGGCTTCGTTCGCTTGTTCCGGCCCATCAACCGGGCGAAAAGTCCGATCCGCCTTCCGTTCGCGCCGTCGAAGGAGCCTTCCGCTCATCGGGAGGCGATACATTTCCAGAACCGCTTTGCATTGTGTCATATTCCGGCTTCGTTCGTTCCAATTCCGGCTCCGTGGGTTCTTTTTGCTCGTGGCACGGCCATCCTGGCCGTGAGCCACACGGGCGGGACGCCCGTGCTCCCAGTCTTCCGGCGTCCGAAATCGCCTTTTCCGTCAATCTGGTAGACCATGCGTCCGACAACCGGCCACCAACAACCAACAACCGAATCGGCAGCCAGCAACCGGCCGCCTCGAACCTAAAGTACCCCTTCGAGATGAGAAGGTGGGTACGGGTGGGAGATCTGCGAATGTCTATTTCGAGCCGTGTTTTGAGTAGGTTAGCCTGTGGATTACGGGTGGCAGTGGCGGCCGCACCCAACAAGTGTGCAGAATCTGCACACAAACGTGTTCACGTCTCGTTTCGAGCTCCGTCCAGCCGGCGCAACCTTCTGCGGGCACTAGCGTCATTCGAATGTTACCGACGCAGTCATTCCCGTCAAGGCGGGAATCCATTGCAGAAGCCATTGGAAAGAGAAGATATCAAGGAAGTGGATTCCTCCGCACCCCAAGGTTAAGCGGCGACCGCCTTCGCGGGAATGACTGCGCCTCACGGGGCTCCGCCCAGCAAATGACACCAGTAGCTTTCTGCGCGGCCTCATACCGCGGCTGGAAGTCGCCTAAGACCCCAATGGCCACGTGGGATTTGAGTGATGCGACGGACGAGTCGCAGACGTTCAACGCCTCACTCCATGTTAGGATAAGGTCAGAGGAGGTCCTGAGTGGCCAACGAATACGTTGAGCGACGGGAAGGGGCCTACCGAATCGGAGGGACGCGTGTTTCGCTCGACTCGGTGGTTTACGCCTTTCTGCGTGGAGCGTCGCCGGAAAGCATTGCCCAGTCGTTTCCGGTTCTGAGCCTCGAGGAGGTCTACGGGGCAATTGCCTTTTACCTCGGCCACCAGGACGAAATCGACGCCTACCTCCAAGAAGGTGAACGGGAGTTCGAGGTCCTCCGCCAGCAAGCCCGCCAATCCAATCCGCTTCTCTACAGGAAACTCGAGGAAGCGCGCCAGCAGTTGCCGGCAACGCGAAAATGAAACTCAAGTTCCTGGCAGACGCCGACCTCAACCAGGACGTCGTCAAGGGCGTTCTACGCCGGGAGCCCGCGATCGATTTTCGCACGGCGGTTTCCGCTGGGCTGCGGGGCTTGAGCGACCTCGATGTACTCGCCTTCGCCGCTTCCGAAGGGCGCGTTCTGGTTTCTCACGACCGGAAGACGATGCCGCGCGCATTTGCCGACTGGGTGGCGACCCACAGCACTCCAGGGGTGTTTATTGTCTCCCAAAAGACCGATGTGCTTGCCATCATCGACGCCTTGCTGCTGGTATGGGCCCTTTCCGAGGCCGAAGAATGGACTGACCGAATCTGCACCCTCCCGTTGTAAGCAAACCCCGCCGCTCGGGTCTTGCCCACCTATATCCCGGCGAACAAGCCCCGAGAGAACTGAAGAGAGCGTCATGCTTCGGACGCACACATGCAGAACTGCGCACGTATGCGCCACCCGCGGCTTGGCCTGTGAATTTCGGGCCGAATCTGGATGAGGCGGCCCGAGTGAGCAAAATCTATACACAATCAGGAGCGAGGGAGCTGGTGCATCGAGGGCAGCCCCTTTCACGTATGCGCCGGCGTGGCTGTGGGGAAGGCGACGAGATACGACACGGTGTCGCCGGCGCCCGGAGTTCCGCAAGAGATTGTCAAGGTCGTTAACACTCCTGTCTGCTGTTTGACCTACTTCCCGCCTATGTGGTACATAGGTTGCCGGTCGGGTACCGCCGATCACGCACCCAGGAGAGAAGGCACGATAAGCCCAGATACGAGTGGGCTTAAGACGGCCATGCTGAAGGTTGACCCGAATACTGAGATGTGACTGCAAGCGGCCGCAAGCTAAGCCGCTACTGGCAGGTTTGACTTTGGAAATCAGCGCAAAAAGGCGCGAGACTGTAGAGAAAGCTCGTCAAGCGTGGCTGAAGAGGCTGATCGACCTTTCACGGCGCAATAATCTTCTGTATTACCGACCCCTGAAATGGGGGACTCTCCCGCTATCCCTTGCCGACGTCGAATCCTGGAGCGGTCTTCTCCGGGGCGAAAAAATACCGTTAAAGACACTCGCCTCGGACGTGCCGGAAGAGGATTTGACGACCAAGGCTTTGGAGGTCTGGCGAAGGGCTCAAGCGAATCAGGAGGAAAAGGGCCTAGCGACAATGTTCGTCGCGCTGGGGTTTGCGACCTGGAAGGCCCCAGACGGGGGGCGCCATCCCGAAGCACCGATTCTTCTTCTGCCCGTCGGACTTGAGTTGAAAGGCCATTCCGGAAGGTCAAGTTCTATCCACTGCACTGGTACAGTGCAGGTCAACCTTGTTCTTCAGCATGTGCTGGAAGTGGAGCATCGGGTCTGCGTTTCATCGGAGAAGCTGCTTTCCCTGCTTCAAGATCGCACGGAGGAAGGCGTTTTTGATTTCTCTCCCGCCTACAGGCTTCTCTCATCGGACTGCGAATCTGTCCCGGACTTTGCAATCAGAAACACCGCTGTCCTTGGTAATTTTGCCTTTCAAAAGATGGCCATGGTGCGGGATTTACAGGAGAATCCCGAGCAGCTCTGTTCCAGCGATCTCGTTGCCGCGCTTGCCGGTGATCCAGAAGCAAAGGACTCCCTCGGATCGCAGACATATAGTCTGGATGCGACGGAATTCGACAGAATCGCGCCGCACTCGGAATACTTAGTGCTGGATGCCGATTCGAGCCAGCAATCCGCTATCGCTGCGGTCCTCGCGGGGCAGAGTGCCGTCATTCACGGGCCACCCGGTACGGGGAAGAGCCAGACGATCGCCAACTTGATAGTGAGCCTCGCCGCGAGCGGAAAGTCCGTGTTGTTTGTAGCCGAAAAGCGAGCCGCGCTTCAAGCGGTGCTGAAGCGGCTTCAGCATGTTGGCCTGGACAAGATTGCAATCGATCTTCACGGCGCTGACGTATCCCCCAGGCACGTAATGGAGCAGGTTGCAGCAGCCTTGAATACCGTTCGACAATCGGTGCCTGTTGACTGCGATGAAATGCACCGGCGCTACGTCGAGCGCCGCAATCGGTTAAACCTGCACGTCGAAAGCTTGCACCGAAAGCGTCCGCCGAGCGACATGACCGTGTACGAGTTGCAAGGCGCAGTGTTGCACTTGCAGGCACAGGTTAACGCTGACACGCGCTGGCGAAGGGAGGTCCTTACTAAGATTCAAACCTCAAGCCCATCGTGGGTACGCGATTTACTACGAGAGGCAGGAGGGCTTGCTCAGCTTTTTCTTAGGCTTGACCCGTCCCCGTGGAACGGTGTGCAGCTCCGCGACGGTGGCGCCGCTCAGGATGCTGTGGACCTGGTCGCAAGATTATCATCGCGGGCGTGGCCTGACTTCACGGATTCGCTCGGCGAACTGGCCGAATCAGCAGGCTTCCGAGCGCCACGGAGCTTAAGAGAAGCTCAAGAGGTTCATTCCCTTCTTGAGGGTGTCGGGCACACGCTAGCACTTTACTCTTGCGACCTCTTTAGTGGAAACATCCAAGGACTCATTGATGCCTTGGCCCCGGGTCAGAAGGGAGGAATCAGGGGAATCTGGAGTTGGTGTACGGACGGCAAGTACCGTCACGCCAGAGCGCAAGCTCTTGCTTATCGCACGGCAGGCAAAGCGCGTACCGCTTGTCTCTTCGGTGAACTGACTTCCGCTGAGGTTCAGCGAGCCAAGTGGGCAGCGCTGTGTGACGGATCATCGTCACCTAGGATACTGCCCGGCTACTCGGACGCCAAGGCAAAGTACGAACTCGCGGCCTCCGATCTCCAGAAGCTGGGAAGCGTGGCTCCCCGAACCCTGGGCGGCCTATCATCCCTGGCCGATTTCACGACGCGCCTTCACGAGCTGGCGAAAGATCGGCTCACACCGGTGAAATTGCCTAAGCTCTTTGAAATCGAGGAAAGCCTACGGTTGGCGGGCGTGGGCCCTTTGGTCGAGGAGATTCGCGCGAACAAATTGGTGCCGGCAAAGTGGCCCTCTGCCTTTGATTTGTGCTGGTACTCGTCGTGTATCGAAGCCGCCCAAGCTGAGGAGCCTGACCTTGCGGGTTTCGACGGAAGGACCCATGACGCGTTCGTGCGAGAGTTCAAAACTCTTGACGAGGAGCGCATCCGGCTGAGCGCCGCGCGCGTGCGGCGGGCCTACGCCGAACGCGCTGTAACGGCGATGAACGAGCACAAAAACGAAGAATACCTTGTTCGGGCCGAAGCAGAAAAGAAGCGACGGCACCGGCCACTCCGTCAAATCTTTGCTGAGGCCCAGCATGTGCTCACTGCGGTATGCCCCTGCTGGATGGCGAGCCCGCTGTCCGTGAGCCAATTACTGGGTGCCACGGGCTCGTTCGACTTCGTGATCTTCGACGAGGCAAGCCAGGTTTTACCGGAGGATGCGATTCCCGCAATCATGCGGGGGTCTCATGTCGTCATCGCTGGCGACCACTGGCAGCTACCCCCGACAACCTTTTTTGCAGCGGCAGATGAGGACGAGCTAGCAGAGGACGAAGAGAACCTGGCAGTTTATGGATACGAGAGCCTCCTCGACATAAGCAACGCTTTCCTGCCTTCTTGGCACCTTAACTGGCACTACCGCAGCCAAGACGAGGCATTAATCAGCTTTTCGAATCATCACATCTACAAGGACCGGCTGGTCACGTTTCCAGGACCAGGCGGCTTACCCGCGGTAGAGCATGTCTTGGCCCAGCAGCCGTTCGGCATGGATGGCCAGGAGGAGAGTTGCTCAGCGGAGGTGCAAGGAGTCGTGAATCTGGTGTTAGAGCACGCTCAGAAAAGGTCTCGAGAGTCGTTAGGTGTTATTGCGATGGGGATTCGCCACGCAGACCGCGTCCAGCGAGCCGTTGATCAGGCTCTCTCCGATAGGCCGGAGCTGAGCAAATTCTTCGATTCAAACGCTGAGGAAAGATTTTTTGTGAAGAACCTGGAGCGTGTTCAGGGCGACGAGCGAGACGCAATAATCCTCACAATCGGCTACGGGAAGGATCGGGCTGGCAATCTTCCCTTCAGGTTCGGTCCGCTCTTGTCTGTTGGCGGTCGAAGGCGGCTGAACGTTGCTGTGACGCGAGCTCGCAAGCGGATGACCTTGGTATCGTCATTCAGTCACCTGGATATGGATCTGGCGAAGATTAGGCCGGATACTGGTGTGGAGTTGCTTCGCCACTACATTGAGTACGCCGATAGTGGAGGTAAGAGACTCGGCGACCTCGTTTCCACGGACTTCCCAATGAATTCCTTTGAGGCTGACGTTTTTGACGCCCTAGCCGTGAAGGGTGTTCCGCTTATAGCGCAGGTTGGCGCCTCAGCTTACCGTATTGACCTCGTGGCGCAGCACCCAAGGCAGCCAGGAAGGTACGTTTTAGCCATCGAATGCGATGGAGCCTCTTACCATTCGAGCCCAACTGCACGTGACAGGGACCGCTTGCGGCAGCAGCAGCTCGAGAAGCTGGGCTGGAAATTCCACCGGATTTGGTCGACAGACTGGTTTCTGCGAAAGGACAGTGAGATAGCCCGCGCCGTGAAGGCCTTTAAGAGCGCTGTTGCCTTTGCGGACAGTTCTGCGGATTGCGAGGGAACCCCGAAGGGCGCCGAGTCTTCAGTGAAGCACGAAGAGCCACTTGCCGGCATTCGCCGCCGATCTGCGCGCCCCAAAATCGCGCAGCACGAGATAATCAGCGAATATTCCGAACACGACCTGGTGGCGATGGTCGACTGGATTGAGTCGGATGGTCGCTTGCGGACAGATGAGGAGATCATGGAGGAGTTGGTTCCCGAACTTGGGTTCCGCAGGCGCGGGACCCGCATAGAGGCTGTACTCAGAACTGTCCTGGAAAAACGTAGGAACGGGCGGGAGAGTGTGTAGCAGGCCGGCTTAGATTCCCCGCTGGGTGTCCCGGCAACACCACTTCTACGGCGCGAACCATCTCCATTACCTTACTACTATCGCCGGGTTCGAGTTTTTGATTCGGACCCGCTTCCGACTTAACTTTACCCGGAATCCGGATGATCTCAGGGCTGAACTGGGCTTTAAAATCATTGGATACGTCCTCATGCCGGAGCACTTCCATCTGCTCATTTGGCCCTCCGAGTTCGCCAACCCTTCCCAAGTGCTGCAGCGGTTGGGAGACCGCACGGCCCTATTCATACTGAAGAATCTTCGCCGCAATCTCGGCTTCGCGTGGTGTCAGAGGGTGCCAAAGGGACTCAAGTTGCCGCCTACGATGGCGGCGAAGATCGCAAACGCGAGAGCCGCAGGAATCCGCATCAATCCGTCACCTGCTCGAGAATGGCGAAACCTCCAGGATTCCACGACTGAGCGATGATGTAGTACTTGTTGTTGAGTTCGCGAAGCACGGCGTTATGGATATGCTTGAAGTTTTCGAGTCCGAGATCGTCCTTGGGAAAAATCGTTGAGATGAGCTTGCCGTTTTCCAATATGTAGATCGGCGCGCCCTTGTGCGGGTCGGGGCCGTCGAGCGCCGCGACAACCGCGTATGGGCCGAGATGGTCGATATTGCAAGGCAGCGAGCCGGTGGGAAACTTCACGCCGTTAAGGTAATGTCCATAGCGCGTGAAGCGCTTGATCTCGCCGTGCGCGCGATCGGAGATGTCAAACTCCTCGGTGCCAGGCACCAGCGTGATTCCGTGCGCGGTGTTGAATTGCGCCGGGCCGTCACCCTTGCCGCCGAACGCGAGATCGTTCCACCGGGCGTCAAACGGATTGGTGTTGATGCCCGCCGTCAGCACGTAATCGAGATCACAATAACCCGTGGTGACGTAATAGAGGCCGTCGAAATACGCCACGGCCGTCGGCGCGAAGCTACCTCCTGCGAGGAAGTACTCGTGGATTTGAGGATACTCGAACGTATCGTTGACCGTGGGAGCGCTCAACGTATCCACGAGCTTGCCGTCGAGTGTGGTGGTGAATACTTTCCCGGCATCGTCCGAGGGAAACGCCAGGAAGGGCTCGCCGTCTCTGGGGTTGGACCAGATCGCAGTGCCGTGAAGGTTCACGGCCTTCATCGACTCGGCCGTAGGCAGAACGCTGACGGTGCGCAGGTCCGGCGCGATGCGAAGAATTCCCGCCCCGGGCAGCGCAAAATACGTTTCGCCCTTGCCCTGCCGCCGGTCCACGGCAAATCCGCCATGCGCCTTCACGAGGACGCTTTTGGCCGTTTCCGGCAGGATTTCGGAGTTGTAAAGCAGTTTGAAGCGCATTTTCCCCACCCCGCTGACTCCTGAAAACGGCCCTGGTGTGCGCTCTGCTCGCGCCTCCGGCGTTTTCCCGGCAGACTGCGCCCAGGCGGAGGGAAGGCGCGTAGCGGGGATGATCAGCGTAACGCAACGTGCAATCCAAGCTCTTCGCAGCATGGCGGCCTCCGGGAAAGAATAGGAAGATCGGGGAGAAGCCCCTCGCGCACCTGGCCAGCAGCGCCGGTGAGGACACCTGCGCCAAAACAGCCGCCTGCGAGCATATCACAGGTGGGGAACAGGAGGCTCCAAGATCCCGACACAAGATCCCGACGGGTGGCGACGACCTCGTACTGCAGTCGTCGCCACCCGGAATCTCCCCGATTACCAGCAATTGTTATCGCCGCTCGCACAGATTCTGAGAGACAGAAGGCTGAGCCCGCTCAGAGTCTGTGATAGACTCGCGAAGCGGCTTCGAGCCGTCAGTGGGTCCTGAGGGCGGGAGAAGATGGCGCTTGCTCTGGCTCTGACGATAGTCTTGCTCACCCTCGCAACTTGTGGCCTGTTCGTTCTTCATCCGTGGTGGTTTCCTGCCTCGGTTTCAACCTTCGCTTTTGCTATCGATCACCAGTTCACCCTCACGTTAGCCGTCTGCGGCGTTCTATTGGCCACGGCTCAGATCGTGATGGCCTATTTCGTCTGGCGCTATCGCGGCGAGCGACAGAACGTATGGAGGCCAACTGCGCCTGCCAGCACGCGGCTTGAGCATGTATGGGCGGCCGTGGCTGCGGTACTGTTTCTCACCCTGGGTGCCACCGGCTATCGGGTGTGGGCGCGGGCTGCGTTGCAGGGTCCCGCGGCTCCCGACGCACTGCGCGTGGAAGTGTGGGGCGAGCAGTTCGAGTGGTACTTTCGATATCCGGGACCGGATGGCCAATTCGGGCCCGTCTATCCCAGCCTGATGAACGACGGCACCGGGAATTCCCTCGGCCTCGACCGCGAGCACGACGCGGCTTCCCGCGATGACATTATCACGGCAACGCTCGCCGTGCCTGTGGATCAACCGGTGGAGCTGACGCTGCGGTCCAAGGACGTGATCCACTCCTTTTTCGTGAGGGAGTTGCGGCTCAAGCAGGATGTGATTCCGGGGACGATCTCAGTGCTTCACCTCACCGCCCGGCGCACCGGCCGTTATGAGATTGTCTGCGCGGAGCTTTGTGGCTTAGGTCACTACAAGATGCACGCGGACTTGGACGTGATGACTGCGGGAGAGTTTCGAGAATGGCTGTTGGAGCAGGCCAAACGGCAATGAGGAAGTGGAGGTGGCACAGGCACTCTTGCCTGCGCAGGGGCTTCTGCACGGCCCGGAGTGGCTGTGCCACGGAGGCGTGTCATTCAGTTTTCAGTCGTCAGAGGTGATTCGCGTCCGGCTGTAGCGGCGGTCTTTCGCCGCTTAGATATGGTCAAATCCCAAGGTACGCAGAGCGCCGCGCCGCCCGCGTCGCTTCCCTTTCTTCGCCGGTATATCTTCAGCACGGATCACAAGGTGATCGGACTTCAGTTTTACTTGCTTGGACTGCTCGCGGTCCTCATTGGAGTTCTGTGTTCTGTCTTCATCCGTCTGCACCTTGCCTGGCCCCAGTTGCCGGTGCCGCTCCTCGGGCATGTTTCACCTACCGGGGCTCCCGGCGGCGTCATCACGCCGGAATACTACCTTTCTCTGCTCACGTTACACGGCACCTTGATGATCTTCTTTGTGCTGAACACAGTGCCGCAGAACGGATTCGGAAGCCTCTTGCTTCCCCTTCAAATCGGCGCACGCCAGATGGCTTTCCCCCGCCTGAACATGATTTCCTTCTGGCTCACATTCCTCTCTCTTGGCGTCCTCATTTCAACTTATGTCATCGCGGACGGACCTCCGATCAGCGGTTGGACGGCGTATCCCCCTTTGAGCGCTATCGGTTCCATCGCAGGGCCCGGCGAGGGGCTGGGACAGACCCTGTGGCTGATTTCGATTGCCATCTTTTGCGTGGGTTCGATCCTGGGAGCGCTCAACTTCATCGCTACTACGCTCTACAAGCGCGCTGCCGGTATGACCTGGATGCGCCTGCCGCTGCCGGTGTGGGCCTGGTTTATCACGGCGATTTTGATCGTCCTGTCGTTCCTGGCTTTGCTCGCTGCCGACGCGCTGTTGCTCTCGGACCGCGTGGCAGGCACCAGCTTTTTTGTCCCCACAGGCCTGGTGGTGAGCGACCAGCTTCTGGGCTACAAGGGCGGTTCGCCCCTTCTTTGGCAGAACCTGTTCTGGTTCTTCGGGCATCCCGAGGTTTACATCACAATTCTTCCCGCAATGAGTATCGTCAGCCACCTGCTTTCGGTCTTCTCGCGCAAGCCGGTTTTCGGATACCGCGAGACCGTGGGTGCGTTCGTGTCCATCGGCGGCCTCAGCTTCCTGGTTTGGGGCCACCACATGTTTACCACCGGCATGAACCCGTTCATGACCATGAGCTTTGCTGCGCTGACCATGGCCATCTCCATTCCTTCAGCCGTAACCACCTTCAGTTGGCTGGGAACGCTCTGGCGCGGCAGGATCGAATTCCGAGTACCGCTGCTTTTCGCCCTGGGCTTCGTTTCGATCTTTGTGACCGGCGGGTTGAGCGGTTTATTTCTCGCGCAGCCGTCGCTTGACCTTTACCTCCGCGGAACCTATTTTGTGGTCGCACACCTTCATATGGTGATGGGCATCGCAGCGCTCTTCGCGGTTTTTTCAGCTACCTACTTTTGGTTTCCCAAGATGTTCGGCCGCATGATGAATGAACGCATGGGGCAAATCCATTTTTGGCTGACGTTCCTCGGCGCGTACTGCACTTTCATACCCATGCATTTCTTGGGATTGGAAGGCCTGCCGCGCCGTTATTCGTCGCTCAGCGAGACGCGATTCGGCGGCCATTTGCTGCACTTGAACGCTTTCATCTCAGTCGTCGCATTCGTTACCGCCGCCGCGCAGTTGGCGTTCCTGGTGAACTTCTTCTGGAGCATGTTCAAGGGAGCACCCGCAGAAGCTAACCCATGGCAGGCAACAACCCTCGAATGGGGCCCTGCGGGGGCCCACCAGCCGCTCGTCTACCGTGGCGCCTATGAGTACGGTGTCTCCGGAGGGACGAGCGATTTCACGAGCCAAGACACGCCGGAACCTGCGCTCCAATAGCCGCGCTCGAGTGATTCTTCAGACCCTTCTCAATTTTCAGATCGCCTGCCCCGGGAAAATATTCTTCTTAGCTGCTCGAAATTCGAATGTGGTGTGACGTGCGTCACTGCTCCGGTGATTGCGGCTTCGATAGGTTTGTGGCTTCGGGACCGACCCCGAAACTTTGAGTGAGGCGCGCACGTTGCGCTGTCAAAGGAGGTTCATGAGCTCCAAGCTGAAGATATTCTGCCTTTCTTCAATTGTATTTCTTTCCTCCAGCTTTGCAGGGCTGCTCTTTTGGGAGACGCGCGCAGACGCGGTTCCAAGTTACGCCAGGCAGACGGGCCTGGCTTGCAGCGCCTGCCACACCACGATCCCCGAATTGACTCCACTGGGGCGGCAATTCAAGCTGAACGGCTACACGATGACCGGGCTGAAAACAATCACCTCGAAGCCAGGCCACCAAAACGCGGCGCTCAGCCTGCTCACGGAAGTGCCGTTGTCGGCACAGTTCACCATTTCCAATACCAATACCCTGCAGCCGCAGCCCGGCACCCAGAACGGGAGCTTTGAGCTGCCACAGAGCGCGAGCTTGTTTCTGGCGGGCGCATTCGGAGAGCACGTCGGCGGTTTCATCCAGGTGACTTACAGCGGGCAAGATGATCATTTTAGCTGGGACAACACTGATATTCGCTTCGCCCGCGACAGGAAACTTTTCGGAAAGGATTTCGTGTACGGCATCGATTTCAACAATAATCCCACGGTGGAAGATCTATGGAACTCCACTCCCGCATGGGGTTTCCCGTGGGTCTCTTCGGATTCGGCTCCTACGCCCATCGCGGGCCCGACGCTCTACGGTGGCCTGGCGCAAGACGTCGCGGGCATTGGCGGATACACTATGTTTGACCAGCGTCTCTACGCCGCGGGCTTTATCTACCGCTCGTCACACCTGGGCGGCGGCCAGCCCAATTCCGGTATGGGATTTGGAACGAACATCCAAGGCGTCGCTCCTTACTGGAGGGTGGCCTGGCAGCAAACACACGGCAACAACTATCTGGAGGTCGGGACTTACGGAATGCACCTGGCTTCCACGCCCAACGCGGTGGTGGGCCCGCGCGATTACCTCACCGACCTTGCCGCGGATTTCCAATGGGAGCGTACGATCCCTTGGAAGACGCGCAACGATTTGCTGACCGTGCATGGGAACTACATTCACGAGAGCTCCGAACTGCTTGGGACGCTTGCCGCGGGTGGTTCCGAGTCCGCTCCACACGATCTGAATTTTACACACTTGGACGCCGTCTACCACCTCGGAAATCGTTTCTCTTTTGATGCCGGCCCATTTTGGACGACCGGCACCACGGACTCCACGCTTTTCGCTCCCGCGCCGGTAAGCGGCAGCGCCACGGGCGATCCCCGGTCGAACGGATATATCCTTAACGCTTCGTACTGGCCTCTGCAGAACATTCAGTTGGGAGTGCAATACACGGGCTACTTAAAATTCAACGGGTTGAGCACCAACTACGACGGCTCGGGCCGGAACGCCTCGGCCAACAATTCGGTGTACTTGATCGCTTGGTTTGTATTCTAAATGGGCGAGGGCCGTTTGCCAGAGTGGGTTTCCGCCTCCCTTTGGGCTTTCACGAGAAACGGGGCGAACTAATCGAGGTGACATCATGAGTGGGAAAACATTTGGCGTGGTCCTTGCCGCCGTGGGCCTCACGGTGATCCTGCGGGCCGTCCCAGGCCGCGGAAGCCGTGGTCAGGGTGAAGCCGCGGGATCCGTCAAGGGAACGATCTACTTTCAAGGTGTCAAACCGCACTTGTCCGAGATCAACATGGCGCAGGACCGCGTCTGCGCTTCGGAACAGACAGGCCCGGTCTATCCCGAAGATGGCCAGGTCAACAGCAATGGAACCCTGCCCAACGTCTTCGTCTACGTTGAAGGGCGCGGAATTCAGACCTACAAGCCGCCGTCAACGCCGGTGACGCTCGCTCAGCGGCGATGCGAATATGAGCCACACGTGCTCGGTATTATGGTGGGACAGCCTCTGCAAGTTACGACCGAGGACCCCACCACGCACAACGTCCACGTGATGCCGAAAGATAATCGCTCTTGGAATGTCTCGCAGCAGCCCGGGTCTCAGCCCCTCATTGAGCGGTTTACTCATCCCGAGATCATGATTCCGGTGAAATGCAATCAGCATCCCTGGATGAAGGCCTACATCGGCGTCACCACCAATCCCTTTTACGCTGTTACGGGCAACGACGGAACATTTACCATCCCCAACGTTCCGCCGGGCCAGTACACCCTCGGAGTCTGGACGGCCACCTTCGGCACCCAGAAAAAGCAAGTCACCGTTGAAGCGGGCAAAGCCGTGACTGCGGATTTCACCTTCGAGTCACACTGAGACCCATAGAAGCGCCCGCTTCGGCCATCGGGGTCGGCAAGTCCATAAATCGGCCAAGGCACAACGATACCGCGTCAGGCATGGCTAGGGGACTTTAAAATAAGCCATGTATTATCAATGATATAATGGGGTTTATGAGATAAATGGCTTCCAATCAATAAGATGATGGGTTTGTTCGGTAGCCCCCATTGATTCTAAACGAGTCTTAGGCTTCGATCGTGTGTGTTTTTGATTTAAGTGTGTTCCTCCTGTGCCAAAAACCAAGTCCTCGATCGATTCCCAGGCGGGAGGCCGTCACGGCAAATGAAAAACGGACGCACATGTTTTCAGTCCATGCACGAGGCTAAAAACCACCGCCAACCCCTCCCTGAAGCCCCTCTGTACTAACGCCGCTTTCCTTCTCCCTGGAGCAAACCCGACCGCATTCCTGGCGTCTCCGCGTTCTCTCTGACACAAGCTCACCCCCGTGATCTCTGCGGTGAGACATCCTTTGACGGTGTATAACCCCTTACCCATCATTAACATCGTGGGATAGGCGAGCTAACCGCCTTATTTATCAGTAACATCGTGGGATAGAAAATTTCGTCCTTTATTTTCAACAACATCGTGGGACTCTCCTTCATTTTCGATGTTCAAAAAATCTCCAGATTCCCCGAATTGGCGCCTCGCCTGCCTTCCTGCCGCCGTCTCTCGCATCCCCTTGACACAACTTCCTCACCTGAAGTCGACGGCAACCTCGCACCCTCACCTCTGTGTAGCACAAGCTCTGGGGGCTGTCAAGTTATTCTTATTAATAGGGCTTGCACGCACTGTAGCGTTGAAGGATAGGCTACATCGGCCCCATCACTGCTCTGGGTGACGTCATGTCAGGGGTGGGCGCGGCCCTCCGCAAAGCGCAAAGCCGTCTTTGGGCTTCTGACTCGAATACTTACACGGTGCTACCGGGGATGATCAACGACCCGATGTTTCAGGACAATGCTGGCCTGCTCATCGGAATTGACCTGTTGGTAAAACTGCCTCAGGTCGCTCAACTTGGTAGTTGGCACCAGGACTTGTTTGATCTGGTAGAGCTGTTTGTACTGCACCACGCCGCCATCGGCTTCCACGCCGCTCATATAGCTCAACAGGCCGTTATCGACTTTAGTGGGCGGCGGCAGTTCATCCACCTGGTACCCGTCGGGCAGGTGAATTTCCACAGTTTCACTCTCCCCGAGCGTCGTCGGGAATTCCACCGGATTTTTCCTCTCTTTTTCCGGCGTGTCCAGGGCGTAGGCCGTGCCCCGG
The DNA here is from genome assembly GCA_035578005.1 of Terriglobia bacterium. Lineage (GTDB taxonomy): Bacteria > Acidobacteriota > Terriglobia > UBA7540 > UBA7540 > Gp13-AA77. Next base: position 3,926 of record DATJYK010000345.1, on the reverse strand, counting down.
AGGTGTGGCCTCAGCAGAAGCAAATCGCCTGCTGACTTCGCATAGTTCGAGGCTGTGAAGTGGTAGGAGACGGTCAAATTGTCTTCAATCTTGTCCAACCCTTCTACGCGCGCCCCTTCGAGCGCAAAAGCCCCTGAGGAGCTGCTCAGGAACTTCTCCAGCAACGCCTGACGGCTTGCCTCAGGAACGCTCAGCAGTTGGGTACGAAGCTCGATGGCCGGCGCGCCCCAGAAGAGCTCCAAGACGTCCCCGGAGACATTGCCGTCTGCCTGGAGCGTCATTTTGGCGGAAAGAATCAGGCGGTTCAGCGAGGCGGGCAGCAAGGGCAGCTTTAAAAGTTCTCCCCCGTCGTCAGTCACCAACAATCCATAGCTGTCTTGAAGCGATTCGGGAAGATAGTTCAGCGGCACGTACGGGTCTGTCGGGTCAAAGTACAGAATGGGGCCAAGCTGCTTGTGGTCCTCGCGCGCCCAGAGCCGCGGCTGCTGCGTGTCAGGGATTTGAATCGCCAGGATGACGTGGTCGAAGCCGAGCATGGTAGGAAAGTCAGGGTTCACCACGCTGCGGCGGCTGTTGACCAGCACGTACCATGACTTGACTCCGATCACCCCGAGCATCGCGGCCAGAAGCGTCGCCTTATCTTTGCAGTCGCCGTAACGGTTGGCAAAGGTGACTTGGGCCGCGTGAGGCTGGTAGCCGCCGGCGCCGATCTCGATCGCCACATAGCGAATGTTGGATTGCACGAAGCGCGCGAGCGCCTGCACCTTTCCCCATATCTCTGTCTGGCCTGCGGTGAGGTCTGCGACCGACTGGCGAATCGCCGGCGTGTCCTGCCGCTGGGCGGAGGCTAGCCGGGAGTACCAGGCTCCGATCTCCTTCCAGGATGCGTGGCTTTCACCCGGGGCGGCCCCGGGCGCGAAGTAGGTGACGCCCATCCGGCCCGCGAGTGCTTCCCACGCGGGCATGTCAGACTCTTCTTCGACCGGCGGAACATCCGAAACCTCCCACGTCCAGGCGTTACTCCCCGTCTGTTCGGGTTTGCGAGGAGTGCTGTTTATCCAAGAGTTGTGATACTCCCAAGACGGCGGCAGGACGAGAGCATACCTCGCCTGGCGCACGGGAACTTCGTCTTGAAACCACCAGACATCCTGCGGGACCGTGGGCCGTTGCCTCTGTTCGTACTCGTAGGCCACTACGCTGCCTGGTTCCGAGCCTGGGATGCTCAACACCTTCCGGCGCACGTCCACATAAAGGCTATCGAGGGAGAGAGAGCTTTCTAGGGCGTCTTTCTCTTTCGCCTCATAATCTTTGCCGCCTGGAGCGATGCACCAGGCCCTCAGATAATTCAGGCGCGTCTCGTTGTCGTATTCAACGGTCACGATGCCGAACGAGCGGCCTTCAGGCCTCAAGATACGGTAGACCCGACGGTATCGCGTGGTGACGTCCCCATTCGCGCCGACGGTGGTGGCCTGTTCGTGCAGCAACAGCACCGCCTTGGTATCGTCCGGATATTTCGGCAGAGGCACATCGGCCGCGGAGCGAACCCAGGCGGGCGTGCTGCCCCACGCGGCTTCACCGGCAGCAACCAGCGAAGCCAACGCCAGGGCGAGCGCCGCGGCAAGGTGCCTATTCGCCCTGAGCTTTCGTCTGGGCTTGCAAAACCACCTCTTCTTCATCGCTTGTCCTCACCGAGGAAAAGAATGACCGTAACTGAGCATAGTCGCTAACCGGAACATAATACTGTTCCACTGCCAGGTGGCGCTTCAAGTGTACCGAGGTCCCCTCTTGCGTAGCCCACAGGCTGTAGACGCCTGAGCTCCCGCCGAGGGTTTGGGGTTTGGGTAGGCCTTCCACCGTGTAACCGGCGGGCAGTTGCACGGTGACGTCGTCCGTCACCTGGTACGGATAGTCGAAGTCCACGTCATTCACCCGCGTTGCGCTGGCAAACAGGGGCTTGGCGCCGATCTCGTAAACTTCGAGCGGAACCAGCATGCGACGTCCGGTCTTTGTCGCGGCACCCGGAATCTTGACGGCAAACTCAGCCGTGAGCGGGGTATTGGCCTCATCCCAATGTGTTGCGCTCTTGAGTTCCAGGCTGGAGCCCGCCGGCAGCCACCCTCGGCCTTCGTCTTCCAGCGCCCTGCGCCGGCCCGTCTCATCCTTCTTGTGATTAGCAATCCGCCGTTCGAGGGCTTCCTGCCCCATGTAGTTGATGGTGATTTTGCCCGCGAGACTCCCGTCGCTGTCGAGCGCCAGGCTGGCGTTGCGTTCGATGACCGCGTCGGAACTCTTAGGGGCTGGGGTCTTTATCAAAACTGCTTGGGCGCCCACTCTAAGCCCCCCTGCGTCCGACTCGTTCCAAGGCAGCAAACCGAAGGGACAATCGAGCGTTGCGGGGTCGAGATAGTAGCCCGACTTACCGTCGTTCACCCACACCACCATGGCATCAAACTGGTCTCGGTAAGGCAGTTGCTTTCGGAAGTATCCCGTAGCGCGTTGCGTCACTTCCACTGGATCGGCCTCAAAGCCGGCGGCCCGCGCCAAGGCGACAAACAGCAAGTTAATCTCATGGGCGCCGGCGTAGTCGTGCTTGAGGACATCCGCCACGGTCTTGTTTTCCTTAAATTGAGTCGTCTCGTCATCTTCTTCGTAGCTCAAGGCACGCACCCGCTGCACGCGCTCGTAAAGCTTTCTCAGTTTGGCGTCATCGGAATCGTTGGGCGAAATCAAAGTGCCCACTTCGCGCTCCATCACCTTCGGTTTGCCCATATAACCCTGGAGACCTTCGGCCCAATGCCGGCCGAGCTGGCTCCAGAAGGCGTCAATTGAATACAAAGTTCCTACCATGTAATAGAGCGCGACCTGGCCCTTGAGGGTAGACTCCGGAGGCATGAAATCCTCTTCTTGCAACGCCGGAATGTTTTCGACGTCCAGTTGCGTATTCTCCCCGTGACTTATGGGGGTGGCGCCTGTACGCATGCTCAAACCCGTCCAGCCAAGGCGGGCGTTCGGCAAGGACCGGAGGGCAAAATGTTCCTTTTTAGCAAAAATGTCCTGGTCAACATCCCAGACTTCTGTCGGCATCACGAAATTCACGTCAATGATGTAATTCCCGGGGTGGATCAGGTAGTCGGGCCACTTTTCGCGCCAATGCACGGTGTAAGAGTATTCAATCACACTGCCCGTTTGCACTCCGGGCAGGGTAAAGGCTTTTACTTGCACCTTCACCTTCCTAGCCTTCAAAACGGTCTTGTCGAATATTTCTCCGTTGAACTCCAGTGCGCTGCCATCCGGCGACACCGTTCGCGCCCGAATATCGGTGATCTCGTTTGCCTTCGGCACCCAGGGGATCTCAATGTCCGCGCGCTTCCTACCTTCTTCGGTGAAGATTTTAATGCGGCAATACTCGGTCTCCACACGAGCGACGTCGTCCTTTTGAACCTCACGATAGAGGATCATCGCCGCCGAGCCCGGGCTGGCTGGGTTATCTTTGAGAGCCAGTTCAGCGGGGTTGATGGCAGGCCAGCCGTCGCCTCCAGTTTGCGCCACCTGTGCGAAGGCGTGGGGCACGAGCCCGATGGCACCGAAGAGCGTGGCGCAGGCCACGGAAAAATGGGCATGGCGTCTCATGGTGCTTTCTCCTCAATTCGATGTTGGGGCAACAAGGCTCGGCACGCCCGCTGCGCCGCGGCCTGTCGAAGCAATTACCCTACACCTGTTAAAGCGATTTCTGGGTAAGAAATGGCTCATCGGTGAAACAATTTTCTTGGCGAATAGGAGCGCGCTCAAACGTGTCTTCATAAGGCCTGCTGTTTCTGTAGCTTATGATCACTACCCCTTGGCGGTGCGGGTTGCGCCGCACTGTCGGAAGCCACACGGAACGTCTCACTCACGTGCAGCCTCTGGGGGAGTGGGGAGCGACTGGT
>DATJYK010000344.1:0-2752 GCA_035578005.1 Terriglobia bacterium | reverse complement strand
TCACCTGCTACCGTCGGTGGTTGGTAGTCGGTTGTCGGTCGTTGGTGGGTCGGTGCCGGTGCTCGGCAGTTCTCGCAATCTGAAGCGGGAACTAACCTGAAAACCGACCACCGACAACCGACTACCGAGAACCGTCAACTGCGAACCAAAACCGAACACCGAGAACCGAGGACCGCCATGTCCCTACGCAAATCACCCCGACTCACCCGAGCTTTCCTGGCCGCCAATCGCCGCAACTCCCGCAAATCGACCGGCCCGCGCACGGTCGCCGGCAAACGACACTCCGCGTGGAATGCCGTGCGTCACGGCCGACGGGCGCGCGCCTCGTGCCGATGCATTCCGCTTGCGACTCGCAACCTTAAGACTTTCATGGACTTCTATTTCCAGCTCCATGACGCGATCATGCCTGCCGAAAGCCTCGTCGGCGTACAAGCCGTGCTGGATAAGGCGCTCGAGGCGTGGAATGTGAAGCGCTGCCTCGACCGCTGGATCGACACGCGCACCGAAGCGGACTGGGTGAGACTGGCCGCCGGAGCGTCGCGTCCGCCCAGCTTCTGGAGATTGAGACTGAGGCGTCCCGGCGCCCGGCTGGACGGTGACTATCTCCGTCTGGCTGCGCTGGGGTAGGGGACCTGGAAGCCCTGGGAGCGCGGGCGTCCCGCCCGCTCTGTGCACAGTCGATCCGGCTTTACCGGAAGCGGCAACTGGCGGGCGAGACGCTGGCGGGCGGGACGCCCGCGCTCCCAGGGTTGTCTCGAGGGTGCACACCCCCAGGATGCATGCGCCCAAGATGCACGTCATGGTCTCGGTGCTTTCCACCGGACCCCGGGACGTGGCACGGGCTTCCAGCCCGTGTGAATCACGGCCAGAGCTTGCCCTGAGCAAGGCGAAGGGATGGCCGTGCCACGACGATTCGCAACGAACGAAGCCGGAATCTTATAGCAGCCAAACCGGTTCCAAAAATATGTCGGTTCCCCCCGACTGGGATCCGGACTACCTCGTGGCGTACGCACTGGCAGAGAGGTTTGTCGGGTGGTTGATGAGCTGGGGAAAGCGAACGAAGCCGGAATATTACAGAAACCAAGAGGCTTGCAAAAATATGTCGCCAGGCGGCTGGCCGGCTAAGTGGAATGGAAACGGCAGCGGCCGGGCGACCAGCTTCAGGAGGCTCTTTAATACGATGAAGGCAGCGCTCACCCCGCGAAAAGAATGTTCGCAGTTGGAGCTGTTTCAAACGAAGCCAGAATGTAAAGGTAAAGAAGGACCTTATAAGAATATGTCAAAAACCCTGGGTTGGCTGGCCACAGCGAGGAGGTTCCTGATCGCGGCCGCCAGCGAAGATCGTGCCAAGCTGATGATCGCTTACCGGCATCACTCTGAACCGGCGTAGTGATCGCGCCCGGATGACCCATCCGAGGCAAAAGCCATATGAGGTAGTGCCTCACGCGCGGGGGGCATGGCTAACCGATGTCCCTACCGCGACGAGCCGGCCTTTCTGTTCCGAAAATAGGCGCTAAGTGCTTTGTTTTTGAACGAACGTCTCTTCGCCTCGATAGCGCCATTTTCATGCCTGGGGGTGTCGCGAAGCGACATGACGACTCACTAGGATTCGAAAAGGGGCGGGGCTGAAGAGTCTGTGAAAACGTGCCGCAGCGCGCACTGTAGCGGCGATCTCTGATCGCCGAAATGATTGATTTCAAGAGTCGGCGGTCAGAGACCGCCGCTACAGCAGGCGCGAGGGTTCATCGCGCTACGGCGAAACTCCTTAGTGATGAACCCGGTCGTCAGGATTTGGAAACGTCTCCGAAGACTCCCAGTTCCTGGGCGGCAGGTGGATGGCGTATTCGTCGTCGGGCAGTGGGTCCTCCGGCACCCCGGCTGCAACCAAGACGGCAGACTCATTCTCTTGGCTGGCCAAGACCAATCGCGGAGCGGGGGCTTGCTTCCCAGCCACGGGGACGGACCTTTGAGAAGAAGCCTTCGCGAAACTGCCGTTGTGCGCGACTCCGGCCGCGTTCCCGTTAGGGCGGTGAGTCCCGGAGAGCTCCTGCCGCACGAGACTGGCCGCGTTGCCGAGCGCGAGATCGGCCTTGGCCACAGCCTTTCGGATGGTCTCGCTCTCGCTCACCGAGGCCTCAAACAGCAGGCGCGACGTATCTTTTTGCATTCGGTGGAGCGCTTGAAGAATCTCGTTAATCTTCATCGTGAACTCCTTGGTAAAAGTCCTTCCGGAAAAGCCGCACGCTTGCCAGCCGCCCAGCCGCGTGGTGACCGGTTCGGGCACGCGGAGGAGGGCACCGGCTCAAGAACGGTCAGCGGGCGGAGGGTGCAGTGCGCCGGAAAGTGTATAGTTGGACAACGGCGTAACACAGATGTAAACTCCCTAGCAGGGGTGGCCAGGTCGATGGATGGACCTAACCCCCTTGGCCCATCCTCCGCAACGACTTGTGTCACCCCCTGTCTATTTTTTCGGCAGGCTGGGGGTGGAGCGTGAGTGAATTATGGTGTCTGGGCTCCACCGGCATGAGCGCTCCCGGCCTGTTTCCCGCTGTACGGCTCCGCGTGCAACGAACAACTCAGCCCAGAGGCACGGAGACCACAGAGAAGATCTCTGTGGCCTCCGTAATCTCTCCGGCCTCCGTAATCTCTGTGGTGAATTCTTCTTTGGGGTTGCCGCTCCCGCCGGGTTGGCGCGGTTGTGCTGTGAGTCGCCGAAGAAATGGGGGCGCCCGCTCGGGAGTTATCTTCCTAA
>DATJYK010000343.1:0-31667 GCA_035578005.1 Terriglobia bacterium | reverse complement strand
GTATCCGACGGGAATCAAAGTGCCCGACTCTGAATTTGCCAAGATCCACCTCAAGCCCGCAAAGTTTCACGGTGAATGGAACTATTCCGTGCTGCCATTCCTCGGCTAACTGTTCATGTTATTTATGCGCAGCTCCTAAGTGCCACCGCTCCAAGATTGGTTACTCGAGGCGCCGCGGGGATTCGGTTTTGTCGGCGCGAAGATCTTCAGCATGCGATCTATTAATAGGAGGCGAATCGTATGCGTGTCTTCTGGGAGAGAACAGGGGTCTCACTCCCCATTTATCGTCCCGCCACGCGGGAAAAAAGTGATGGTGACATCGCGGCCAAGCTGAACATTCCAAAGTGAGCGTCGAAGGCTGTCTCGCGTGGATGCTGGATTTCCTGAAGTTGAGAGACCGAAACGAACTGGTTCAGTACCCTGCCAGTGGCTCGTGAATATAAGTGCGATCCATACTGCCGGCGGATCGCGAAACAGGCGTCGGGGTTGCTTACTCGAAGTGCGCGCCGGCGGCCCACTCTAACCGTAGCTAAACCGGGCGGCCCCAGAAGGCCGACCCAACTTGGAGGATCAAATGTCTAAGCTTTACGTAGGAAACCTGCCCCACAGCACCACGGATAGCAGTCTGAACGAGTTCGTCACCAATGCCGGCTTCAACGTAGCCTCAGCCTTGGTTATCAAGGACAAGTTAACCGGCGCGGCCCGGGGATTTGGTTTCGTGGAGTTGTCCGAGGACGAAGACTTGCAACGGGCGATCAACGGCTTAAACGGTCAGTCCCTCGAAGGCCGGGCGTTGACCGTCAATGAGGCGCGTCCCTCGCGTACTGGCTTCTCGGGACAGCGCAACGGTGGTGGCCGGGACCGCGGCAATTACTAGACGGCGGAACACCCCATGACACTGAAAGCCGGGCAATACGTGCGCCATTCCAAATACGGGTGGGGCACGATCATGAGTCACGACCGTCACCAGACACTGGTGTTCTTTCGCCGAATCGGCATCAAGAGGCTTGACGCCGATTCGGCAACCTTTGTTGCGGTTGGCGGCGAGGCGCCCAAGAAGAAGCGGCACCCCCAGGGCACAACCGGATCTGCACTAGGATCCGTTTGACTCAGCCGTTAGCAAGCGGCGGACGTTCGCGAACTCCATGCTGCCCACGTTCACTCTGACGACCCGATGAAAGCGACCGGATTCAACCTGAGAGTAGCTGCTTCCGATTCCCTGGATCGCTGGCGAACCCGCTTCTCCGTCGACGCTGTTCAATATCGCTGTATTCCTACAGTTCTTTTTTCTCGTCACCTCGCGCCCAGTCGTAACTAGACCGAGTAATGACGGGGTCTCTCTAAAGTCGAGTGAAGTGGGTAGGGTAGTGGAAACAGAATCAAAGATTCAAAAGATAGCATTTCTGGGCGACCACTTGCCCCGCAAGTGCGGCATCGCGACGTTTACGACGGACCTGCTTGCAGCCGTGGCTGTGGAGCACCCTGAGAGGCAATGCTTCGCGCTAGCGGTTAATGACATCGAGGGTGGCTACAAATATCCGGACGTGGTTCGGTTCGAGATCGAGGAACAGGACTTGGCGTCCTACCAGCGCGCCGCGGACTTCCTGAACATCGCCAACGCCGACATGGTGTGCCTGCAGCACGAGTTTGGGATCTTCGGCGGGCCTGCAGGAAGTCATGTGCTGGCACTGCTGCGCGACCTGAAGATGCCCGTCGTCGCTACACTTCACACGGTACTCCGCGAGCCGAATCCCGACCAGCGCCGGGTGATGAAGGAACTGATTGCCCGGTCGACGAGGCTGGTGGTCATGACTGAGCGGGGGAAGCAGATGCTGCGGGAGGTTTACCAGCCGCCGCCCTCCAAGATTGATCTTATCCCGCATGGCATTCCCGATATCCCGTTTGTCGATCCGAATTACTACAAAGACCAGTTCGGCGTAGAGGGCCGGGTTGTATTGCTCACTTTCGGACTGCTCTCACCCAACAAAGGGATTGAAAACGTACTCAACGCCTTGCCACAGATTCTGGCGGAATTTCCCGAGGTTGTTTACCTCGTTCTGGGAGCCACCCATCCTAACGAGCTGCGCGAGCGAGGCGAAGCCTACCGCCTGAGCCTTGAGATTCTGGCCAAGAAGAACAAGGTGGAGAAAAACCTCATCTTTTACAATCGCTTCGTCGAGCTCGAAGAACTCAAGGAGTTCATTGGAGCCGCCGACCTTTACATTACCCCGTACCTCAACGAGGCGCAGGTCACATCAGGGACTCTCGCTTATGCGTTTGGCGCCGGTAAAGCTGTGGTTTCAACCCCTTACTGGCACGCTGCCGAGCTCCTGGCGGAAGAGCGCGGGGTTCTGGTGCCCTTCGGCGACGCTCAGGCCATTGCCGGCGCGGTAGTGAGCCTGCTCCGCGACGCCACGGGCCGGACAGCGATCCGCAAGAACGCCTACAAGCTGGGCCGTGAGATGGTCTGGAGCAACGTGGCGAGCCTCTATATGCGCTCCTTCGAGCTCGCGCGCCTTGAAGGTGCCGCCCTCTCTCGAAAGTCCTTTGCCACCAAGACACTCGACCAGCAGCCGCAGGACTTGCCTGAGTTGAAGCTCGATCACCTCATGCGCATGACCGATTCCACCGGTATGTTCCAACACGCCATCTTCACCGTGCCTAACTTTTCCGAAGGTTACTGCACGGATGACAATGCCCGCGCCTTCATCCTCGCCGTCTTACTCGATGAGTTGGAAGAGCAGTCCGAACTTGTGCGCACGCTGGCCACAACATATGCCGCCTTCTTGAACCACGCCTTCGACGCCAAAGCCAAACGGTTCCACAATCACCTTAGCTTCGACCGTCACTGGCTCGACGAACAAGGGTCGGAAGACTCGCACGCCCGGGCCGTCTGGGCGCTGGGGGTCGGGGTTGGACGTTCCCCCCACCGGAGCTTCCAGGTGATGGCGGGTCAGCTCTTCGCGCAGGCGCTGCCGGCGTTGGCGGAATTCACCTCCCCGCGAGCATGGGCGTTCAGCCTGATGGGGATCCACGAGTACGTGAAGCGGTTGAGCGGAGATAGCCTGGTGAATCAAACCCGCGAGGCCCTCACCACGCGGCTGATGGAACTCTTCGACAGAGCCAACAAACCCGACTGGCCCTGGTTTGAAGATGAATTGGCGTACGACAATGCCAAGCTAGCGCACGCCCTGATTGTGAGTGGACAGGCGACCGGACAGACTGCAGTGCTGGAGCGCGGCCTACAGTCGCTGGGTTGGCTCGCGAAATTACAAGACTCCGAGAACCGTCACTTCCGGCCGATCGGCAGCAACGGGTTTTACCGGCGCGGCGGTGCCCGCGCGAACTTCGACCAACAGCCCATCGAGGCCCAAGCCATGGTGTCAGCTTGCCTCGAAGCCTATCGGATCACGTCCGATCCTTGGTGGTACGACCAGGCCCAACGAGCTTTTGACTGGTTCTTAGGTTGGAACGATCTGGGGTTGGAAGTCTACTCCCCCAGCAATGGCGGCTGCCGTGACGCTTTGCACGTGGACCGTGCGAACGGGAATCAGGGGGCGGAGTCGACCCTGTCCTTTCTGCTATCGCTGGCCGAAATGCGGCTGACGCAAAACGCCATGACAGTCTTCCGTGAGCCTGCTCTGGAGGCGTTGGCTGCCCGATGAAGGCCGTCACCGTCGAGCGCGCCAGCAACACTATATATCCGGACCGCACGCGCGTGCTGTTGCGCCCCTTCCATGCCATGAGCGACCAGCGCGCCATCACCATTTGCGAGGAGGTTGCGGCTCTTCCTGAATGTGAAGTCCGCTCCCTGTTGGAAAAGTTGCTGGCCGAGTTTGGCGAGCGCCACGTGGAGATCCGGGGATTCTTCAAACGGCGGCTTCATGAAGTTCGACCCTATTTGCTCACGGACGCTAAGCTCTCGGAAGAACGCGAGCTGCTGCTGGGCGCGTATTTCAGCCACGAGTACTCGCTCGAAGCCGCCGCTCTATTCAATCCCTCCCTTGTGCCGCATCCGGATCAATCGGGTATCCCGCCGGGGTCGATTCGTTTCATTCTAAGTCTGAGAGCCACGGGTGAGGGGCATGTTTCTTCGATTGTCTTTCGTACCGGTTGCCTGGATGCCAGCGGTAATATCATCATCGACGCGCCCAGCCGTTACAGCCTCGAACCCGCGCCAGCACCTGGCGTCACTCATAGAAAGACACTGTTCGAGCTGAGGTTGCAAGACCTGAGCATGGCCGGAGGCTTCAGTTTGCGGGTGCTCAAGACGCTGGCAGATTCGTTCACGCTGGACGACCTGCGAGCCGGCATTATGTTGGCGTTGAGCCAGCTGAGAACTCCAAACCTGGAAACGGAGAGGGTGGCCCGAGAAATCCTGGCGCTCGTCCAATCAAACTACGAAGTGCGGTTCACGCCGGACACCGATTTGTCAGAACGCGTTCTGTTTCCCGCTACGCCTGCGCAGTGCAACGGCATCGAGGACGCCCGCTTTGTTTTATTTCACAACGAAGACGGTACACAGACGTACTACGCCACCTACACGGCCTACAACGGCAAGGCCATCCGGCCCGAGTTCCTCGAAACCCCGGATTTTCTGCACTTCAAATTCGTCACCCTGAGTGGTTCGGGGGTCAAGAACAAAGGCATGGCGCTCTTCCCGCGAAAGATCAAGGGCAAGTACGCGATGCTGGGCCGGCAGGACGGCGAAAACATCTCCGTGATGTTTTCCGATCATTTGCATTTCTGGCACGACGCGCAACTCCTCTTAAAACCGGCGTTCCCGTGGGAGTTTATTCAGTTGGGCAATTGTGGGTCGCCGATTGAAATGGAAGCGGGTTGGCTGGTGGTAAGCCACGGCGTGGGTCCAATGCGTAAGTATTGCATCAGCGCGTTCCTGCTCGATCGGGACGACCCGACCCAGGTCATCGGCCGATTGCGCGAGCCACTGATCGCGCCCAACGAAAACGAGCGGGAAGGATACGTCCCGAACGTCGTTTATTCGTGCGGCAGTCTCCTGCACGGGCGGCGCCTCATTGTCCCCTATGGGATTTCCGACTGCGCCACCACGTTCGCTACGCTCTCGATTGATGAAGTCTTGGCCGCCATGGAGTCCCCCGGCCCCATCCCCACCACGACCTTCACCGGCACACACTAATCGGCCTGAGCTTGAGGGAATAGGGTTAGCTCTCCATTTGAGCTTGCAGGTACTCTCCCGCGAGCCGGACCATCCTTGAGCCAAAGGCTGACTCAGCCCGACCCATGTGGACTCGTCTCTGATCGCGGTTTTCGGCAAGACCGGGGTTTGCCTGCATCCTTTCCATCCGGATGCCCAGTGTGCGCTCCAATTGTTGCAATTCCAACCGCTGATCCTTTGCGAAGAGCGTCGAGGCAACGCCACGCTCCCCGGCGCGCCCCGTGCGACCCACCCGATGGATGAAGTTCTCCGCCACCTCGGGCAGATCGTAGTTAATGACGTGGGCGATGTCCTGAACGTGAATGCCGCGGGAAGCCAGGTCGGTAGCAACCAGAACGCGGTAGCGTCCCTGCTGGAATCCCACCAGCGCCGAGGTTCGCTGCGATTGCGAGCGATCGCCGTGAATCATGGCTGCGGAAAACCCTTCGCGATTCAGGTTCCGCGCGATCCGTTCAGTTCCGCGCTTGGTCCTTGTGAAAACCAGACAACGGCCGGTCTCTTTGGCCAGCAGGTGCTGCAACACTTCCTGCTTACGATCCGGTGCAACCTCGAAGGCCTGTACCCGCACATTTTCCGAAGGCTTCAAGGTTGACCCGAATGCCAGGCGCACGGGATTCTTCATGGAACCCATGACAAGGTGAGCGACCGAGGCCTCAAGAGTTGCGGAAAAGCACATCGTCTGCCGGCCGCGGGGAAGCACCGCTGTGATCCTGCGAATCGCCGGGAGGAACCCCATGTCCAACATGCGATCGGCCTCATCGAGGATAAGCATCCGGAGATTGTCGAAACTGATGAGTCTGCGGCCCAGGAAGTCCTCCAACCGGCCGGGAGTGGCGATCACCAACCGGGCTCCCTTGCGAAGGGTGCGCAGTTGCTCTGCTTCGGACAGACCCCCGACCGCTATGCCGGCGGGCGACAGTTCCCCGCCCTTCAACGCCTTGTACTGGTCCGCGACCTGCATCGCGAGCTCGCGAGTCGGAACGAGCACCAGGGCAGCTATCCCCGGCGTACTTTGCTTCAAGAGATGTTCGATGATCGGAATCACAAACGCCAGCGTCTTGCCCGTTCCGGTTTGAGCTGTCGCAAGCACGTCTTTGCCTTGGATGGCTTGCGGAATTACTGCCGCCTGAACAGGAGTCGGCAACGAAAATCGAGCTGCCTCCAGTCGCGCCTTTGTGTAAGGTGAAATCGGTAGTTCGGAAAAGCTCTGCATTGTTCTTGGTGCCTTTTCTCTGGCGAGGGTTGTCGCGGCCGCACACAATTCATCCGTGCGCTAGAGCGATCTGATTCACCAGTTGTTTTCAATTACGCCGAAGACAAACGGAGGAAACTGAAGGCGGGAATTCTGTCAGACGAAAGACTCAACCAGAGCAACCGCACGACACCGTGGTATTAAGCGCACATCAAGTGTACCACATCTCGAGCGATTGGTTCTGCGAAGGCCCAAATCGCGCCATCAAGATCGTCTGTGCTGGAAACGGGCCACGGCCACAACGCCGGAAGCATCGAGTGACAGCTGGCTCCGCCGGTCAAGGCGAATCCTGAAGGAAGCTCCCAGACCTCTGCTGCTTTCGAAGATCTCTGAGAGGTCCGTATCCCACCAGACGCTGAGTGCGTTCGTCCCACAGGCGGTAGGTGAGTGATTTCACGCTCGAAAACAGTGTCATCGTCGTTGCACGCTGGAACAGCGGATCCTCGTTGTGGCACTTCTCCAGGTAGTAGTTGGGGATTCGCGGGCTCAGGTGATGGATGTGGTGAAACCCGATGTTGCCTGAGAACCATTGCAGGACCCGCGGCAACTTATAGTACGAACTGCCTTCGATCGCGGCTGTCAGGTAATCCCATTCGCCATGGCGCCGCCAGTTGACTCCTTCAAACTGATGCTGAATATAGAACAGCCAGACTCCGAGAGTGCAGGTCACCGTGGTGACCGAAAGCTGAATCAGAAGGTACGCCTTCAGGCCCCAGAAGAAACTGAGAACGGCCGCCAGCGCGACAATCGCCGCGTTGGTCCAATAGACGGAAAGGCGGTCTCGCCTGCTGGCCCGGGCCGAGGCAAAGCGATGAATGACCAGGAACAGAAGCGTGGGCACCACCGCGAACAGCACAAAAGGATTGCGCACCAGCCTGTAAACAACGCGTTTCCAGAAAGGGGCCTCCAGGTATTCCTGGACGGTCAAAGTCCACACGGAGCCCAAGTCTCGCCGGTCGAGATCGCCCGAACCGGCGTGGTGCACGGCGTGTTGCCAGCGCCAAAAGTGGTACGGGGTGAACGTGAGCACGCCGGTAATGAACCCGACAATGTCATTGGCCCTTTGAGATTTGAAGAACGAACCATGACCGCAGTCGTGGTGGATGATGAACACCCGGACCAGAAAACCACCCGCCAGAACTGCCAGCGGAAGCGTGATCCAGAAAGACACCATAAGACTGACGTACATTAAGACCCAAAGCGCCAGGTAAGGTCCCAGTGAGTTGACGAGCTGGAAAACGCTTCGCCACAGGGACGGCTTCTGGTACTTGGCTACCACCTTCTTCCAGACCGCCGGGCTCGCCTGATGCCCACCGAAATTCGAACCTGGACTGTCGTTTGGGTTTACTGGCACCTTTCTCCCTGGTTGAAATCCATCCGCGAAACGCATTCGCAGACCTTTCGATTGTGTAGAGGCATAATCGTCGATATATCAGGCAAACGTCTGATCGGCCAATTCTGCTGCGGGTTCCTCCTCGATCCGGCACTTGTTGAGCTCGGATTCCACTTGCACCACGACGCTCTTTGCGTAGGGTATGAAGTGGTGTCCCGATAGCAGCATCGCAAATCCGAGCCCAAACTTCCGGGGATCGAAGATCCAGTGAGAAACGAGACGGAACAAGAACTTCCAGTAGGGTCTCCGGTAGGAGGAAAGTACGCCCTGGCGGATGATCGAGCGAACCAAGATTCCCAGCAGGAGCCGGAGCGGAACCTTCGGCAACTTCTGCGGTTCGCGGGCGTGCCAATGCTGAAGCGATCGAAAACAGCGATCGTAAAAGGCGGAGGCACTGTAGAGGGAAGCCAGTATCTCCCGATATCCTTCCAGCAGGACCGGCAATGGCAGAATCGTTTTGAAATTGGGCGGATCGAAGTTGCTGGTGGCGGTGCTTTCCATCAGCAGCCGGCCTTCCTTCAACATGCGATCAAATAGTGGGGTGGTGGGCGGCGCCTGCAGGAACCCGGCCATGGCCCAGGGAATTGCGGCGGCCTCAATGAAGGCTCGTTGCTGTTCGAAGATGTCTTCGGTGTCGGAATCGAAACCGATGATGAACCCGGCCGTCACCCAAAGGCCCTGGTTCTGGATGAGGCGAATACTCTCCAGCGGATCACGCCGCAGGTTTTGATATTTCTTGGCTTCCGCCAGGGACTTTGGAGAGGGGCTTTCAATCCCAACGAAGACGTAAAAAAAATTCGCCTTCACCATGGCCCCGATCAATTCGGGTCTCTGCGCGAGATCGATGGATGCCTCCGTATAAAACAACATCGGGTAGTCATGCGCCGCCTGCCACTCACCCAGCTCCCGGGCTAGCTCAAGAGCAAGCTTGTGATTTCCGATGAAATTGTCATCAACGATAAAGACTTCGTCGCGCCAGCCGAGCGCAAACAGCGCATCGAGCTCCGCCATCACTTGGCTGGGCCGCTTGGTGCGGGGCTTCCTGCCGTAAATGGTGATGATGTCGCAGAATTCGCACTGGAACGGGCAACCGCGCGAAAACTGCACCGCCATGGAAGCATATTCCTCGATCTTGAGCAGATCAAACCGTGGAAGCGGTGTCTTGCTGACGTCCGGCTTCTCTTTGATCTCGTAAAGCCGTTTCGCGGAGCCGCGCTCCAAATCGGCGGCAATCTCGGGGAAGACCTCGTCCGGCTCGCCCACCACAACGTGGTCCGCGAGCGCAAGCAGGAGGTCTGGTTCGCTGCTCGCGAACGGACCACCAATCATGGTGCGCTTGCCGAGAGCCCGCGCCCGGAGAAGGATCTCACGAATGTCGTCCTTCTGGACGCGCATCCCGCTGACCATCACGAGATCGGCCCACAGGATGTCAGTGTCGCGAAGGTGCTGGAAGCTTCGATCGATCAATCGCAACGTCCAGTTCTTCGGACAGAGCGCGCCTACTGTGAGCAGACCCAGGGGCGGATGGTTAGCCTCACTCGGAATCAGCTCCATAATTCCATCAAAGCTCCAGAAAGAGGCAGGGAACCTCGGCCAAACCATAAGGACCTTGGGCGCAGAGCCGAGTGGCGGGAAGGTCAGGACATCGCCTGAGTCATCCGTCCCCTTACACGTGGACAGGAGCCGAGAATCCATCGAGTGAGACATCGTATCCTCTGCTAGGGGATTTCAGTGGGGTAACTCACGTGGGCCCCGACACTTTAGAGTTTCCGCAGTTTGCCCCTGAGTTTGGCCACTCTGTTCAATGAAGCCGTTTTCGTCAGCCCAGGGCCGGCTTTTGTCGCGAGGTCTTCGAGGGAGGGACGCGGTGCTAACCACGGGGTCAGGAGAGGCTCGCCGGATTTGAAAAAAAATTTGCAAACGGGCACGCCCAAGATTTCGGCCAGCTTTTCCAACATCGCCATCGATGGCGCGTCCTTTCCATCTTCCAACCTCGAAAGAAGGCCTCTTGCCAGCCCAGCCTCGGCCTCGAGCGCGTCGATGGACCAGGACTGCTCGAGACGGGTCGCTCGAATTCTACGCGCAATAAGCACGATTCCTGCTTCCTGCGGAACGTTCTCCGAGGCGAGCTTTCACAGCCCGGCAGCACGTAAGAGCCGAGCGTGACCTTGGCCGACGATCCCGTAGCGCCGATCCTCCAGACTCGGCGGTTTCCATGCTGACATGCCAGTCGAGGGGATCGCTGTTCCGTTTGGAACAGCAGGAACAGATGAGAGGGAAGCAGAACTGCGTTGAAACCTGTTCAGGTCAATCGCGAAGGGCCATTCGGAGCAGGGAGCTGTTCACCCGCAAGCCGCCATTGTAGTCGATGAAACCCAGTCTCCTGAATTTGTTCATGAAGGAGCTCACCCGGGGACGGCTCGCACCAACGATTTGCAACAATGTCTCCTGGCTGATTCTCGGAATCACCGGCTGAGGTCTGCCGTCTTTACCAAAGTTGGCCAGCAGCAAGAAAACGCGGTCGAGTCATTTCTCGGTTGAGTTGAAGAGCTGATCCACCAGGTCTTCTTCGACGCGAACGGGTGCGAGCCAGCGTGTATGACACGAAGCGGTCCGCAAATCAGCGTCCTCGTGAAGCAGGCGCACGATTCTCTCTTTATCGAAGCGAAATACCATGGGGTGTCCCATCGAGGTGGCGGCCGCCATGCCAAGCGGGTGCTCGGCCACCAGGCTTGCTTTCGCCGAAGAACTGGCCAAACTCAACGATACCGATAACAGCCTCTTTGCCGTGTTTTGATATAGCCGTTATCTTAACTCCACCTTTTTGAAGGTAAAATACTGCCTCAGCCGCGTCCCTTTGTGAGAAAATGCGGCGCCTGTTGCGGAACTCTTGAACCGATTTTCCGTCCTGGAGCCTTGCAAGGAACGTGTCCAGGGGGACGTCCTTGACGGATCCTTCGCCTGATTGAGAAATGGCTGAAGGCCGGCGTCCTTGAGGAAGGAGAGTGGTCGGAGACGGAGAAGGGGAGTCCGCAAGGGGCGGTGATTTCGCCGCTGCTGGCGAACGTCTACCTGCACTACGTCTTCGATCTCTGGGTCCAGCACTGGCGGAAGCGGCGGGCTGCGGGAGAGGTCATCGTGGTCCGTTATGCGGACGACAGTGTGGTAGGGTTCCAAGGTCGCGCGGACGCAGAGCGATTCCTCCAGGAATGGAGAGAACGACTGCAAAAGTTCGAGATGGAACTCCACCCGGACAAGACCCGCCTGATTGAGTTCGGGCGGTTTGCGGCCCAGGATCGGAAGCTACGGGGTGAGAACAAGCCGGAGACGTTCAACTTCCTCGGGTTCACGCATATCTGCGGACGAACCTGGAAGAACGGCAAGTTCTTCGTGCTGCGCAAAACCATTCGGGAGCGACTGCTTGCCAAGCTCAAACAGGTGAAGGTCGCTCTGCGGATACGCATGCATCAGCCGCTGGCGGAAGTCGGGAGATGGTTGAGGAGCGTGGTCCAAGGCTACTTCAACTATCACGCGGTTCCCGGCAACCTCGCCAGTCTCCGGCGTTTTCGGCACGAGGTGCGCAAGCGCTGGCCGCGGGTGATCCGGCGTCGCAGTCAGCGGAGCGGGATGACGAGGGAGCTCCTGGAGCGTTTTGCGGCTCCGTGGCTTCCTGTACCCGCCCTTCTCCATCCCTATCCCTCTTTTGCGGTTTGACGCCAAGCATCCGCGGTAAGAGCCGTATGCGGTAGCTCTGCTTGTACGGATCCGCGCGGGGGGCGCTGGGCAACCGGCGTCCCTACCGCAACGAGAGTCACACGGTGAAAGGCTTGCCCTGCGCCTCTTCCCGCTCGACGCCCGCCTCCCCCGCGTTCTGCACTCCGAAGACGCCCCACGCACCGGCCAACGCACCGCGCAGCGTGGCCTCGTCATCGAGATCGCCCTTGACGACGTCGATGCCTTGGCGCGCCAACGCCGCCGCCCGCTGGCTGTCCGGCGTCCGCGTCAGGCCGCGCAGATAGAACCCGGTGCCCCGCAGCGCCTGCGCGACCGCGCCGCCCTGATTGCCTGTCACTCCGGTGATGAGAATCGTTGGATCGCTCGTCATAGCTGAAACCTCGTCAAATCGTGGCGTAAGTCCGCTACTCGTTTCTGCCCTCAAGCTCTACCCGCGCTTTGCTTGACCTGCTCAGGCCCTTGGCTGCGAGCGCGATTGGAACAACCCGGTATAGGCCTGTCGCACATCGACGAAGATCACCGCCCACAGCACAGCCACGAAGAGGGCCAGTGGAAGCCCGCTCGGAGCCATCAAGGCGTGGAAAGTGAGGATGTTGACAAGCACCGGCGCCAGCACTGCCACCGCCAACGGTACGTAACGGTTGACCAGCAGAAGTACACCTGCGATGACCTGAAACGCGAAGATCACCCACAGGTAATGCGAGACATAAAGGGCACCCATGAACTGTCCAGCAATGCCACCCGGCGGGGGAAGGGGAATGAAGTTCGGGAAGCCGTTCAGCCCCGTAACAAGAAAGATCATGCCCGCCAGATATCGGGCGATTACAGAAACGGTTTTCATAACCGGGTTCTCTTTCTCGGTCGGCGCCATTGCATTGGCGTCACGTATATTGATATCGATAGATTCGATGATGTATACTTCTCGGAGATTCAGGTTTTTTTTATGCCCCGAGGCAATCAAGCTACGGACCACGTCTGGCTGGTAATGATGAAGGCGATGCGCGCTCTGACAAGGTACGCAGCCGCTGGTATTGAAGAGACCGGACTCGGCCTCTCGGATTTCGGCGTGCTGGAAGCCCTGCTGCACAAAGGGCCTTTGCCCGTCAATACGATAGGCCCAATTGTCGATCTGACCCCTGGCTCGATCAGTATCGCTGTCGACCGCCTCGTGGAGAAGGGCCTGGTCAGCCGGGTCGAGAGCGCCGAAGACCGGCGCGTTCGGATCGTTGCCCTCACCCCACGCGGCAAGGATCTCATCGTTTCCGCCTTTCGAAGGCATTCCGGGCAGATGAAGAGAGTGTTCTCCGAATTAAGCCTGGAGGAGCTTTGTGGCCTTGAAGTGACGCTCAAGAAAGTCGGCAAGCGCGCTGCCGCGCTGATGGAGGAGAGTTGAGCGGCTCCACGCCAGTCCGCGTTTTATGCTGGACTCAAATGCCGTGTTCCCGGAGCCAGGCTGGAACATGGATCAGCAGGTAGGACTTCTTACCGACAGCATTCCCCGCAGCGTTGGATAAACCAAATGGAGATGTCATTGAGTGCGCCGTTTGACATCCGTGTTTCCGGTTAGCGGCTGGATCACGGGCACTCGGACTGGACGCCGAACGGGATTTCCTTTCATTAGTGGTCAGCGGTCGTGGAGGGCCGCCGACCATGAAGAAGACCCGCCGATCAAAAACGCAACGTAGGGCTCCAAAGACGATCCTGCGGCTGCCCGATCTGGATCACGCCAAAGCTGCTGTCATAAATAGCCTCACGTGCCCCGACGCCCAGCGCGGATACCGCCACGCCATCGACGAATTCATTGACTGGTATTGTTCAGAGCCCCGCCTCTCCTTCAGCAAGACGGTGGTACTCCGGTACCGTATCCACCTAGAGTCCCGCAAGCTGGCTCCGGGAACGATCAACCTCCGTCTCGGGGCGGTGCGCCGTCTGGCTTCTGAAGCGGCTGACAGCGGTCTGCTCAGCCCCGATTTAGCGGCGGGCATCCGCCGAGTGAAAGGGGTGAAGAAGCTAGGAGTCCGTCTGGGGAACTGGCTGACGCCAGAACAGAGCCAAGCGCTCTGGCAGGCACCGAATGCCGACCGGTTAAAGGGGAAACGCGATCGGGCTCTGCTGGCTCTTCCGCTCGCCTGTGGCTTACGGAGGCATGAAGCCGTGGAGTTAACGTTTGAACACCTCCAACAACGAGAAGAGCACTGGGCCATCGTGGACCTCATTGGCAAAGCCGGTCACGTTCGCACGATCCCGCTGCCCAGTTGGGTCCGACAAGCGCTTGACGACTGGTTCGCGGGAGCTGGCATCAGCAGTGGGAAGTTGTTCCGGTGCGTCAGCAGGGTGGGGAGAGCTTGGGGCGAAGGTATGACCGAAAAGGTAGTCTGGCATGTGGTGAAGGCGTTCGCCGCGAAAGTCGGTATCGCCAACCTGGCGCCCCACGACTTACGGAGAACCTGCGCCAGGCTCTGTCATGCAGCTGGAGGCGAACTGGAACAGATCCAGTTTCTGTTGGGCCACGTTTCGGTACAGACGACGGAGCGCTACTTGGGCTGCAAGCAGCGGATTCGGTCCGCGGTCAACGACTGCATTCGTATCGAGCCAAAGGCCTGAGCGCCGCGGGGCCCTAGCCAGTGGAAGAGTGGCCGACCATCCAGGAGTTGAGCCCCCTGTCTCTACACTAGGCCATTACACGCGGGTCAGTCGCCCATCTAACCCATTTATTTGGCGGGTCCTTCTGTGCCAACCAGACCAAGTCCGCCTCTCGACCATCTGTTTGCAACGGCGGTGGCATAAGGGCGAGCACTAAGAAGCCTTAAGCTTCGGGTGGGCCACGCGCGACGTTCCAACGAGTCCGTCGCGCCGCGCGTGACCACGTGGTAATAGTTCATTTCGTCTGGCCGCTCAGAAAAATGCGGTCCGGATGCTTTATCGCGTCAAGCCGGTGACCGCTGCAGCGCCCACCAGACTGTCTTCGCTCCTAACCTCCACTCGGACTAACCTGCCCTCCAGGCCTGCCACCTGGTGCTGGAGCCTTTGCAGCGGTTGCGACTGCTCCGAGAGTTTCTGAACCTGCCCTTCCTTCTCCTGGAGGGAACGCCTGAGCGCCTCAATCTGAGCTTGCTGTTGTTTGATGGCATTCAGCATCGTCCACAGGATCGGATCGTTGTTCACCAGAAGGTAGCCCCGACTATTCGTGCTTACTGCCTCCGGAATCACCTTCTCAACTTCCTGGGCTACGAAGCCGACGTGTTCCTGAGCATCCTTAATACCCATGGCGTTCTGTTCCTTGTAGCGATAACGAACAGGATTGAGCTTCAGAATGGCGTCCAATCCTGCACCATACTGGCCCTCGACCGTTTTGAGCCGGCCGTCGGAGAAGGTACCCCACGATCCGCCGCCCGGCTTGTCGGCGCTGCCGTTCACGGTCAATGTGTTGTCGGGGATAACTGTCTCGATGCCGACTTGGCCGTTCGAAAGGATCGTGAAAATATCGTTCCCGGTATTCACGTTCCGGATGTTCAACTTGTTGGCTCCCTGCGCGGCGGTGTTACCCGTATCCAGCAACTCCCACTGTAATCCGCCCGTGCCGGTCGTCTGGAAGTCCAAACCCGCCCCCACGCCTGTCACTGGACCCCTGACAAACACGCCTACTTGATTCGGTGCTACGACGTCCAGAGCGGCGCCCGGAGCGTTGGTTCCGATTCCCACGTTTGGCTGTGACGTCCCGGAAGCGCAGCTGGAAGAAACGCACCCTAGTACGATGGCATTGCTTTCGGACACCAGCGAGTTAGCCCCAATTGCAGTAGCGTTCGTCAGGTTGCCTGAATTCACGTTTGCGCCATCACCGAGAGCCGAGTTGAAACTGCCGGTGGTGTTCGAGAAGAGCGCGGCGTTGCCGCTGGCGGTGTTGAAACTGCCGGTGGTGTTCGAGTCGAGCGCCGAGGCGCCGCTGGCGGTGTTCTCGCCGCCCGTGGTGTTGAAGAAGAGCGCGTCGACGGCGCTGGCCGTGTTGTTGTCGCCGGTGGTGTTGTGGGAGAGCGCCCCAGAGCCGGTGGCCGTGTTGAAGCTGCCTGTGTTAGCCGTGAGCGCCGTGACGCCGGTGGCCGTGTTGTCCTGGCCTGCGGTGTTGGATCTGAGAGCTTCGAAGCCGCTGGCGGTGTTGCGGAGGCCTGTGGTGGTGAAATTCCCGGCGTTGGCCCCTACGAACGTGTTCTCATTGCCCCCAGAGCAACAGGCATGAATAAAGGGGCTACCGCCCAACGTAATCACCCCTAGGGTAGATTTCGTGGTTTGAGGAAGACCGAGGTTGTCCCGGCCGGAGATGTTCCCGTTCACGTCCAAGGTTGCGCCTGGCGTGGTGGTGCCGACGCCCACGTCAGTGCCATTATCGAAGAGCAGCGACTGGTGAACGGTGCAGGCAGCCGTGAACTTGGCCACCTGGTTCGCAGTCGCCGTGCCATCCGCGGTAATGCTAGAGCAGGAGGTCAAGGGGCTGCTGCTTGACGCTTTCTTGCGCTCCAGTCCGGCAGCGGCCGCTTGCTGATTCTGGCCGCCGGCGATTGTTGCCGTTCCGTTCGCGGTCGCCACGCTGCTTGAGACCGTGGAAGTCCCTGAGGCGTCAAGAGATTCGGTGGTCACATAGGCCGAAGCGGGCTTGCCACCCAGCGTTTCCGCGTCGGCAGCTTTAAACGCATAAGGGACGCCAACCAGCAGCACCCTAGGCTGCTCGCCTGCTCCGGGCAGCGCCGGCTGAACGCCCAGCCAGCGTCCCGCCCCTGTGGTGAAGACATCCAGCGGCAGGCCAGCTGGCGAAGCGGCGCCGAGAAACACCGTGTAGTGCCCCTGAGGGTCGAGCTGCACGGTCTGAGTCTCAACCCATAACGGGCTGCCGCCCTCTTCGAATTGATAAAGCGAAAACGTAAGCCCAACGGAACCGGTAGCCGGCTTCCATTCTGTGTCCTTCACCATCCCGCTGAACTGGATCAGCCGCGGGACCACTGAATCGGACGAGGGTTGCGCGGCGCTTGCTGCCTGGGTCGCGCTGCTGTCCTGCGTGACCGCAGCCAAGGATGCCGGAACTGCCGTGAACACGAGTACGAAAAATGCCGGCAGAAAACGCCATGAACTGAGAGTTGGTTTATTCAAGCAAAACATACTTCCTCCTGTTTTTCCTTGTATCGGTGGTGTCGAATGAGCGTAATAATCAATCATCGAGTCCATTTCCTTCTCCTTTAATGTTGCTTGTTGCGTGTCCCCCCGTGTTTCACGGCCGGCAGGTTATTGGCGTTTCCAGGCGAACTGGCCTAGAAAGCGTGTGTATCCAGACCCGGTTCATGACATGCCAGCCTCCATCTGAACCTGTAATATCGGCTCGTTCTCACACGGTTGAGCGCGATAGCGATACGGCCCGAGACGAGTCATCAACAGTGCGGCGATCAGCGTCAAGGTGAAAAGCACCGCGAGGGGAGCCCGATAGGAACCGGTCAGGTCGAAGCTGAAACCCATCGCGAGAGGGCCCAGCGCACCGGCCAAGACGTAAGCGCCAAAGGCCGAGCCATAGAGGCTCCCAAAGGAGCAAAGGCCGAAGTAACGGCCGGTCAGATATGCAATGATGTCCACTTCCGCACCCATGGCCAGGCCGGCCAGGAAGGCGCCCAAGAGCATGAGTGGGGTGGCAGTTTGCCCCCAAAGCAGGCCGATGCCAGCAGCGGCTCCTCCAAGAAAGACGGCGGCGAGATGTGGAGCAAAGAATCGATCAAGCAAGTAGCCGGTCCCCACTCGTCCGATCAGCAGCGCGGCGCCCATCAGTGAACTCCCCCGCGCCGCCACTTGCAGAGTGGCACCACGGTCAGTAAGCATGGCCGCCAGATGAACGAGACAGCCCTGTACGCTGGCGCCGGCGAAGAAGACGGCGCAAAGCATGAGCCAAAAAGTTCGGGTGCGCCAGGCGTGATTCGCGCTGAGACCCACAACAGCAGCTTGGATCGAGCACGAGGAATCTCCGGTGATTCCATCGGGCCAGAGACCCAGATCCTGCGGCTCGTTCTTGAGAATGACCCCTACCGCGGGCGTGCAAATGAGGAGTACCCCGGCGCCAAGAATGGCGTATGCCGCGCGCCAGCCGAATCCTGCAATCAAGTGTTGCGCGAGGGAAGGCATGACCATCGCTCCGGAGCCGATCCCTAACATCATCAGCCCCAGAGCCAGTCCTCTATACCGGTCAAACCAGCGGGACACAACGCTACAGTACGATAACGGCGAACAGTACGCCCGCGGGGTGGTGGAGGAGACTCTGGCGAAGCTCGGTCGGTCCAAAAGCCACGAAGTCCCCGCCGCGCAGGTATACCAGCACTCTCAGCAACTGGCCTTGGGGGTGAGCCGGTGAAGAAAACCCTTACCCTTATTCGTCCGCTGATTGCCACTGGGGTCTTGGTGCTTATGATGACTGCCGCCGGCAGGGGCCGCGACCCGATCACTCAAGCCTATCTCGCTGTCTTTGGTTTCCTGGCAGGGGCGACAAGCCTGGCAATATATAGGAGGCTTCCACGCTGGCAAATCCAGAACTCGAGCCAGGCTGCCGATCCCGGACTGCCGTCGCTAGCCAGTTTCCTCTTCGTCGTCACCTTCACCGTCGCTGCGTTCGATACGGGGCGATTTCATTGGAGCCCCGCTCTGCCTGCTGCGGTTCGGATCGCGGGTCTCTGGGTGCTTGCTCTCTCCGGGTCACTACAGGTCTGGGCGATTGCGGTCAATCCCTTCTTCTCACCCGGCCTATCCATTCAAGCCCATCAGCGGCTCATTGCTACTGGCCCCTACCGCTTCATGCGGCATCCGGGCTATTTGGCGATGCTTGTTACGGTGCCGGCTACCGCCGTCACCCTCGGTTCACTTGCCGCCCTGCTGCCGGCACTGACCTATGACCTTTTGATTTTGAATCGCACGGTGAGGGAAGATGGCTTCTTGCGGAAAAAGTTGGGGGGCTACGCGGAATACGCCAGGATGGTTCACTGTCGGATCGTCCCCGGCTTATGGTGAGGTCCTTATGCGATGCCCCAAGTGTAATTCGGACGAGTGCACCAGGCTCTCGTTGGTCTACTTAAACGGAATCTCTGACATCAGAACGAGATCGCGGGGCCGAGGGTTCGATTTCGGCGAAACGGCCGGCGCATTCAGCTTCAGGTCCCGAGGTCGGGGAACATTCCAAACCCGCTTATCGAAGCTGGCCGGGCCTCCGCAGAAGTTTCCTTACCGCCACGTCATCGTGTGGTGGGGGCTCGGGCTGGTCATCATCTACTGGCTGTTTGGAGAGTTGGTCTCGATCCATCAGCTCTCAGCCGTCCGGTCCGTCACCCTCTTTCCACAATATGCTCACGCGTACTCGGGAGTGGCCCTCCTCGTTTTGGCTTTCCTCGGGTGGTACAACCATCAGGTCCGCCCCCAACGCCTACGCCGGTGGGAGCTTTCCTTCATGTGCGATCGCTGTGGAAACATCTTTCAACTCTTGCAACAGCAGGAGGCGGCATGATCGCCATTGCCACAACGCAGACCCACCTCGACGGCTATCACATTACCGCCTACAAGGGCGTCGCCCAGGGTGAAACATATCTCGCCCTCTTGCGTGATGCCGAGGCCCTCGGAGCGAATGCAGTTCTCAACACTTGCTTCGACGATGCACTCGACGTTGAAACGCTTTATCACGGCGCAGCAGTTGTAATTAAACCAGCCGCGACCGCTTAAAGGAGAAGCAGCCTGATGCCCCCGTTGCGAAGTGCAACTCCCGAGGGTTATGAGGCTTTTCTCGGGGAACTTAAGGAGAGAATTCGAACCGCCCAGGTTCGTGCGGCCCTCGCCGTCAACCGCGAACTGGTGTTGCTGTACTGGGGCATTGGCCGAGATATCCTGGCCCGTCAGCAGAAACACGGCTGGGGGGCTAAAGTCGTCGACAGGCTCGGTGCTGACCTGCGCAGATCGTTTCCCGATATATCTGGCTTCTCTCCCCGTAATCTCAAGTACATGCGTGCCTTTGCAGAGGCGTGGCCCGACCAGCAATTTGTGCAGCAGGCTGCTGCACAAATTCCGTGGTTTCACAACTGCATGCTTCTGGACCAGGTCAAGGATGCTCACGTCAGGGAGTGGTACATCCGACAGACCATCGCGAACGGCTGGAGCCGCAACGTTCTCGTCCATCAAATCGAGAGCGGTCTCTACAAGCGCCAAGGGAAACCGTCACAAACTTTCCCACTACGCTGCCCCCGCCTCAGTCTGACTTGGCGCAGCAACTCATCAAAGACCCGTACAACTTCGACTTCCTTACCCTTACAGCCGATGCGCAGGAGCGGGAGCTTGAACGTGGGCTGATTGAGCACATGCGGGACTTTTTGTTGGAACTGGGCGTGGGCTTCGCATTCGTCGGCAGCCAATATCCGCTAGAGGTAGGTGGCCAAGAATTTCGAATTGACCTTCTTTTCTATCACCTTCGGCTCCGCGCTTACGTAGTGATCGACCTCAAGATGCAAGACTTTCAGCCCGAGTTCAGCGGAAAGATGAACTTCTACCTTTCGGCCATCGACGACCTCCTGCGACATCCGGACGATCAGCCTACTATCGGGATTATTTTGTGCAAATCGAAAAACAAAATTGTTGCGGAATACGCACTACGTGACCTCACAAAGCCCGTCGGCGTCTCGGAATACCGTTTGACCGAGGCCCTTCCCAAGCCTCTGCGCAAGAGTTTGCCCACCGTTCACGAATTAGAGGCCGAGCTTGCCAAACAGCAAATTTACAGAACCAGAAGGAGCAGCACCGATGAGCCCACTTCGTCACAACGCCGGGCTTAACCCAACAAACGATGCCGATCCCGCGGCAGTCGCTGAGCCCGAGGCAGCACACGCCTTGCCCTCGGCTGAAGTGATGACGACAGAAGAAGCAGCTAGGTTTCTCGGTATTTCCAGCCGTACGTTGGAGCGCTACGTTAGAGAGGCGGTCGTACCGTATACACCATTACCCAAGCGCGGATCGCGAGGTTCTGTTCGCTTCTTGCGCTCCCACTTGTTGAAGTGGCTCCAGCAACGCACGGTGCGGCCCGTCCGCTGGAAGGCTGCAAGCTAAAGAGTATGAGACTCCCACGCGGCGTATACGAGCGCAATGGCATCATGTACATCCGGTTTCAGGATGGTCGGGGCAATCTTGTCCGGGAGAGCACCCATCAATCATCAGCTAAGGTTGCCGAGGATGTACTTGCCAAACGAAGGACGGAAGTCGCGGAGGGTACCTTCTTTCCCGCCCGCCGATTCGACAAGATCACGTTCTCTGAGCTGCTCAGCACTTGGTGGGACGAGCACGGCCAATATACGCGTAGCTGCTTTCGTTATCTCCGTCACCGCGTTGAAGGATACTTCGGCCCAACGCGGGCTCGTGATGTGCGCGTGGCGAATATCAGGGCTTTTTTCGGCGACCTCGCAAATCGTGGGTATTCGGCCGCATACGTGAATTCCCATCGAACTATGCTCAATTCGATTTTCAACCACGCGAAGAAGACCGGCAGCTACGACACAAATCCGGTGACTCTCGTCCCTCAGCTCAGGGAGCGCGAGCGGACTCGCCTCCTAAAATTTGAGGAGTGGCAGCGGCTGCTGACCGCCTGCGACGGAGACTCCGAATTGCGTTGCTTCGTCATTCTGGCTGCCCTCACAACCATGAGGAAATCGGAGATACTCCAAAGACCTTGGAAAGAAGTTCACCTTGATGGCGCGTTTCCCTACGTCGAGATTCCCATCACCAAGAATAACGACCCCAAAATCATCCCTTTGCCTGCCGCCGCCGTTCACGAGCTTCGGGGGCTGCCAAGCTTCGGTAGGAGCGCTTACGTCTTTCCTGCGAAGGCTACCCATCGTTACCCCAACGTGTCAGCTTTGAAGAAAGCCTACCGCTGGGACATCCGCCAGGCCTTTGTAGCGGCATGCAGGAAGGCAGAACTCGACGACGTGCATATTCATGACCTGAGGCATCTCGGACCTTCGATTCTGTTAGCGCAGGGCGTGGCCGACTCGGTGGTGGCGAAGGTTACAGGCCATCGCAGCGCAGCTCTGAGGAGGTACCAGCACCTCTCAGATTCCTTCAGAAAGCACACTGTGGACCTTATCGCCACAGTCTTGATGACCCAAGCCACTGACACACGTACTGACACACCGTCAAAACCAGTCTTGGAGGAAACTCGACCGAGGGGATGTAAAGCGAAGACATCGAAGGGATTGAATGGTAGGCCCGAACGGACTCGAACCGTTGACCTCTACCGTGTCAAGGTAGTTCCGGTCGACAACTTACAGAAATCGTTCTTGTGAACAAAGAACTTAAGTAGTCCACGTTTGCGGGAAAAATGCGGGAATTTCGTGGGACCCGAAGGATTCTGCGGGAATTGTGCGGGAAAAATCTCAGCGCGGTGGGGTTGGCTCTCCCGCACATCCCAAGGCAAGCCGTGGGCTCTCATTCTGGACGTCCTTCTTGGTGTTCATTTCGGCTGTGAGACGGGACCGAGCGGATGTTTAGTCCCTTCGAACGCCGACACGCAGATCCAAAGTCGAATATATCACACACTGATTCTTCCTAAAACTCGTGCATGTTGTTGATTCTATGATGTCCCCCAAGCCACTATTTTCGTTTCGGAGGACGGCCGCCCATGCCGGGCATGTGGTCTCCTAAGGAAATCAACGACTTAGATCGGCAAAGCGCCGTGGTCACTGGGTGTCGGACCTTTCTTGGCAAGGAACTTCCGAGGGGAGATGCCATTGAGGTGCAGCGGAAAGTGGGGCCGACCTTGAGGGAGTCTAAGCCTTGAGGCCTAGCCGGCT
Source organism: Terriglobia bacterium (assembly GCA_035578005.1). Classification (GTDB taxonomy): domain Bacteria; phylum Acidobacteriota; class Terriglobia; order UBA7540; family UBA7540; genus Gp13-AA77. Next base: position 9,249 of record DATJYK010000343.1, on the reverse strand, counting down.
TCTCGCTGCGCTTCGACAGCAGAGCCCACGGTTTCTGAATGTCGGCTTGGCTCCCGCACCTCGCCAGAAATATTCCTACAGCAAGTTGCTCCCGCGCAATGAGAATGGCCGCCGTTCAGCCGATAGCTTCTCTTAGGGACTGAGCCGGAGGAGTAACTACCCCGAAAACGTTCGGTCTCAGCCGAGCCGTCAATCGGCCTAATCTGACAAGACACTCAGGAGTGAAACACCAAAATGAAGAAAGCAACACTCGTCCTCGCCCTGCTGACACTGGGGGCAATCCAGGTCTCAGCCGCCGAAGGTTCGATGTACATCGAGCCCCAGAACGGATTCGAGACCTATATCGCTGCGGCGATGACCAAGAAGAACGTTCCGATTCACATCACGGATGACAAGAACCTTGCGACCTACGTGCTGCGGTCCACCGAAGAAGCCAAGCCGGAAAGTACGGGTGGCAAGGTCGTGCGCTGCCTGTTCGCCTACTGCGCGGGCATTGAAGGTACCAGCACGGCCAGCGTCGAGCTGGTGAACCGCGAAACCGGTGATGTGGTGTGGGGCTATGAGGTCAAAAAGGCCGGAGCCTCGAATCACCAGTCGAAGGCCGAAGCCATCGCCAAGCACCTGAAGGGATGGCTCGAAAAGCATCCCGAAGCGTAACCACCAGCAGCCCCTGGGCCGAGCCCGAATCGGCCCAACCCAACGGGAAAGGAAATCTAATGGACCCGACTTGGATACGACTCCTGGCAGGACTGGTGATGGTGCACATAGCCGTCGTTTTGTTCGTCTATTTTGCACCCACGTTCATTGCCCTGATGCGCGACAAACGCAGCAAGGGCGCGATCATCGCCCTGAACATTCTTGCCGGCTGGACGGACAACGTTCGCAAGGCCGTTGCCAAGAAAATCTTTGCCCCTTCGTTCGACCTCAAGAGGTGGGCCGCACTCGCGCAGGAGCACAAAGACCGCATTCTCGCATCTGAGACCGTTGAACAATTCGAGGGCGAGGTCCGCGGGTTGTTGAAGGAGCTCAAGATCAGCCACATCACGTTCTTCCACCAGAGCCTACTCAAGATTCCCCCGCAATACGCCATCGGCGCTACGTTGCAAAACTACCAGCTCAACGGCACTAGCCAGTGGATGTTCGAAGACGTCCACGAAGGCAGTCCGGCGCAGATCTCGGGTGTGGAACGGGGCGACCTACTCTTGGAGATTGAAGGGAGTTCCTTCTCTCCACCCGAAGCGCCGGGATTTCGCATGGGCGGGCTGTGCGAGGTGACCATCGAAAAGCTAAACGGCGAGCGGGGCAGGGTCACGTTGGGCGTCCCGAGGCCCGTTTCGAAATGGCATCCGATTGTGCGGCCTCGCTTGGTTTCGTGGTCAAAGCTCGATTCCGGCGTTGGCTTACTCAAAGTCACGGGCTTCCCCGGTCAGGTGGGCATCGATGTGGCCAAGGAAATTGACTATGCCATTTCGCAGTTGAGAGAGTGCGATCGCTTGATTGTCGACCTTCGCGGGAACCCAGGCGGTGGCGGCGGTGGCTTGCGACTGATGAGCTACTTGACGCCAGCCAAGATCCCGGTGGGCTACAGCTTGACCCAGAAGCGCGCCGCGAAAGGATTCAAGCGGGAGAAGCTCCCACGGTTCGAAAGGATCCCCGCGAAGAAGATCGAGCTGTTTCCGCTTCTCCTTCGCTTTGCTTGGAGCGACAAATCCATCGTGATGGTCACGGAAGGTCTCGGACCGCAGCGCTTTCATGACAAGATCGTGTTGCTGGTTAACCAGCACACCGCTAGTGCCGCCGAGACAATCACTGGCTTTGCAAAAGAGAACAGTCTGGCCACAGTAGTCGGAACCAAGACGCCTGGCCAGGTTCTCGGTGGAACGGGATTCAAGATGGGTCATGGATTCGTTCTGCGCATTCCCGTCGTGACGTTTCACACATGGAACGGAAACACGCTTGAGGGTAAAGGGGTGACCCCGGATCACGCAGTAGAGCTCTGTCGAGCAAAGCTGAAAGAGGGGATAGACAGTCAGTTGGAAAGAGCTACTGAGGTCGTTCGCGCTCTCTAATCCCGGACCAGAAATTTACTACGGGAGGACTTTCCTTTCCGCCGGGGAGGCGACGACCCTGTTCAACGCTTTGCGGACGAAGTGCACCTGGGAGCGACGCAGAACCTATTCAACAATGCCGTGCCTCGCGACGAAGCCTATTACGGCGATCCCGGAACCAACTATACATATTCACGGCGTCAGTACAAGCCGCTCGCCTGGCACCGGGAACTGCTATTCTTGAAGACGCGGGTCGAGGATGCCACTCCAGCGGTTGCTCATTCCAACTCGGGTTTGGCGAGGACGGGCTATAACGCCGTACTCTGTAATCTTTACCGCAACGGAAACGACAGTGTCGGTCTGCATGGGGACGCCGAGCCGGAAATGGTGGCAATTTCCGCAGAGCCTCACTTGCCGAGCGCGCAGTCCGATGGACTCGCCGATTTCAATTCCTGTCAGGCTACTTGCAGGCGGATTGCCACAATCCCTCGCAGCAGGTTTGATCGCTCAGAGCATCTAAAACAGCGGGTCGAAGCTTTGAAGAGATGTGGGCCGACGGTGCGAAAGCAGTTGCGCTATCAGTAGCGCGGAATCGCAGAAGATCGAGCGTCCAAGAGGAAGGCATGTTAGAGAAAAGGAATTCACATGGAAAATGACAGGGATCAATCGGTGCTGAGCCACATCGATCGGTTGGTGAAGGAAGAGGAAGCCCTGTATGGGAAGAACGACCTCACGGAAGATGACCGCAGCCGCCTAGCTCACTTGAAGGTCCATCTTGACCAATGCTGGGACTTGCTGCGGCAGCGCCGGGCACTTCGTGAATTTGGCAGAGATCCCGAGCAGGCGAAGGTGCGTCCGGCCAAGATTGTCGAGAAGTACGAGCAGTAGGTGATTTTTCAGAAACCGTCTCCATCCTCCATCCAGCGATCAGGCCCCTCCTGAGAGCGTTGGGCCATCTTTTGGGGAAGCAAAGCTTACGGGTTAGCGCGGCGCAGGTTCAGTCAGCGTCTCTTCAGCGAGGCCGAATCTAATCTCTTTCGCGCCATCAGCCTTGATGAAAACCGATCTCCCCTCGATTCTGAAATCGACACTCTGCCCTACCTGCAAGGGCCTTGTATGGCGACGGCCAATGAACACATGTGTGCGATCTGGGCTCTTGATCGTGTATTTGGGGAGGTAGAGTGTCACCCAGCTTGCGTAGACAGGGTTAATTCCCATCGCAACGACGGTCCCGTGAAGGCTGGCTCATCTCATTGTGCCGTCAGACCCACGCGCACAGTCTCCGCCCGCGTCCGCCTCGGAATACTCTAGGTTTTGGGTAGCGTCCCATTGACGGACCTGCAGGCAGGAGTTGGCTTCTTCGGGTTACAGCGCATCCCGCAGCCGAGTCACCGTTCAACCTGAACATGGCGTTCAGCGGTGTGAACACGCCTGAAACGATTGTTCCGAATCTCGGGCCGAGCACGACTGGGTTTATTCGGTAGACACTTCGTTTCCCGCAGCGACGCGCTCCGCCTCGCGAGCGATGAGCCCGAAACCCTTCGCGTGCGCTTCCTTCGCGAGCGACGCAAGCTGTGAACGCCCTTCGGCAGCATGGCCTGATTTCATTTGAATCTCGCCCAAGCCCAGGCGGGCTTCGAATTGGTAGCCCAGGTAGCCGAGGCGCGAGGCATCGGCGAGTGCGGATTTGAGCCATTTGGCCCCAGCAGCAGGGTTTCCTGTCTCTCCAAACGCGCGTCCGGCCGTCACTCTCACAAAGAGCGCCGGACCGAAAGACTGAATGGGGGCGTTCTTCATATCTCGGGGGAGCTGCGTCTTGAGAACGCTTTTCGCTTCACGGAATCTTCGCTGTGCGGCGAGCGCTCTGGCCAACACAGTCAGCGTGCGCGGCTCGCCGGCGACGCCTCTCTGAAGCCGGAACTGCTCCCTAGCCTGTTGCGCTTGCGCCTCGGCCTCCGACGGGCGGTTTTCCTCCAGGGAGAGTCGGGCAATTAAAAGGCGTGCTTGCCCCACGTCTTCGTGATTACCCAACTCGAACCCAAGTGTCAGCGCTTCCTCGAAGGTCTTTCTTGCCTCACTTAGTTGGTCTTGCTGAAGGAGAACTTCCCCAAGATTACGGAGTACGTTTAGCCCTCGACCAGATCGTAACAATTCCTCGAATTGCTTCCGTGCCTCCGAAAGGGCGCCCTGCTCGTAGAGGACATCCCCCAGATTGTCGGCTCCATTGCCTCGATAACCCGTGTATTGCTGTCCGCCGACCTCGTCCCATATAGAAAGCTCCTCCTCGAAAGCCTTCCTCGCGGCCGCGAGATATCCGTCCATGTCAAGATCGACACCAATGTCATCTAGAGTCGTGGCAGTCCCCGGTTTGTCTCCAATCTCTTTGAAGATTGCCAAGGCCTGCTCGTAGTCCTTCTGCGCCTCAGTTCGCGTCGGTGCAATGTTTCCCAAGTTTTTGAAGATCGCCGCGACGCCACGTTTGTCATCAATATTGCGGAAGACTGTCAGCGCCGATTCGTAGCTCTCCCGCGCACCAGCAACGTCTCCCTCGTGATGCAGAACCACACCGATGTCTTGCAGTAAAGTTCCGACCCGTTTCTGTGGGCCGGTTTCGCGGGTGATGGTGAGCGCAGCCTGATACGCACCCTTGGCGCGCTCAAAGTCCGCCTGATCATCGAGAAGATTCCCCATGTCAGCCAGAGCTTCGGCCACGCCCGCACGGTTTGCGGCAGCATCGTACAGGCGTCGCGCATTCCCAAATGCTTCCTCCGCTTGCTTCGACTCGCCTTTCTGTTCATGCGCCAAGCCTTCACGTATCTGTGCTTGCGCTAGCTGCGCTTTGTGCTCGGGTCTGGACGCCTGCCAAGTACGATATCCAACGGTTGACAGAACGAGTAGAAGGAGCGCCGCCCCGCCGTAGAGAATGGCCCGCCGTTGAGGAGCACGCACCGGAAGCCAGGGCCTGCGACGCAGAGCGAGCGCCACATCTGCCGGGGTGGCAAAGCGGTCGAGCGGGCTCCGCTGCAAGCAGCGGAGGATCGCTGCTTCCCACCTGCGATCTAGATCGGAAACGATGCTCCGTGGAGGCGGCGCGTTCGCCTGCAGGCGTTGGTTTGCGATAAGGGTCGGCGTGTCGGCGACGAAGGGCAGAGTCCCGGTCACCATCTCGAACATGACGACTCCGAGAGAGTAAATGTCTGCTGCCGGTGTAATTCTGCCGCGCTCCACCTGCTCCGGCGCCATGTAGGCGGGCGTTCCGGTTCCGCCGATGGCTCCGCTGCTTTCGTCGCCAGGCGCAGAGCTAAGCCGCGCCAGACCGAAGTCCGTGACCACGGCACTCAGCGTACCGGCGTCCGATGGAACAAGGATGACGTTAGAGCTCTTCAGATCGCCGTGCACGATCCCGGCGCTGTGAGCAGCTTGCAGCCCGTCGACGATGTCGTTCACGATGGGGAGAGCCTCGTCAGTGCTCATGCGCCCGGTCCGGCGTAACCGCTCCGCTAACGTTTCCCCAGGGAGCAGCTGCATGGTTAGATACGTGACTTCTTCCGGAAACCCTTCGGAGCCTGGCGCGGTCGTATGGCGTTCAATATCGAACGTGCGACAAACGTTCGGGTGATTCACCTTCAGTGACAGTCGGATCTCCTGTTTGAAGCGGGCAATCGCTCGGTCGTCGGCCGCGATCTCCGGCCGGATTGCTTTCAGCGCTATGATTCGCCCGAGGTCCAGGTCTTCGGCCTCGTAAACCTCGCCCATACCGCCTCTTCCTACAAAGCGGACAATTCTGAAGCGGCCTGAAAGAACCTCATTGGTGTCGAAAGTGTGGGTCTCGCGCAGTTGGGCAGCCGCAATGGCGACGGCCGGCTGTTCCAGGAAGTCACCCATTTGTTCGTACTTTGCAAGCAGATGCTCGACCTCGGCGCGAACGTCGTCATCTCCATGGCAAGCGCCGGAAAGGAAGGAGGATCGCTCGCCCGGCGGTAATTCGGAGGCGGCATCGAACAACTCTTCGATTTGCTGTCTTTGCTCCGAGGTCACGTCACATTCCCTTGCGCGTTGAGAAGTTGTCAATCTTCGATCGCTGAGCGGCAAGCAATAAGAAGATCCTGCGGGCATAGGCGATGGGCGGTCGTTATCGGTTTAGTTCGTCGTATAACCAGGTTTTGGCAACTTTCCAGTCTCGCCTCACTTGCCGGGCCGAGATGCCGAGCGCCTCCGCCGTTTCCTCGTCTGACAGCCCACTGAAGTAGCGCAACTCGACAACATGCGCTTGCCGCTCATTCCGCTCTGCCAGGCGATTAAGGGCCTCGTCAACCGCAATCACCTGCGAAAGGCCGTCGACGGAGCACTCCAGCGCCGCGTCCATGGAGATGCGTTGGTCCTGGGGAGGACGCTTGCGGGCACGCTTCTTGCGAGCATGATCGACCAGGATGCGGCGCATTAAGCTTGCCGCAACGACAAAAAACCGCTCTCGGCTATCAGGGACGCCATGCTGCTCGATCAGCCGCACATACGCCTCGTGAACCAGGGCTGTTGGCTGCAAGGTATGGCCCGGTCGCTCGCGTCTCAGGTAGTAGGCCGCTTGGCGCTGAAGCTCGTCATACACCAAGGGGATCAGCCTTTCCCAGGCACTGGAATCACCCTGCTTCAGTTCGTTCAACAGGTATGTGACTTCTCCGGGCGCTGGCCTCATTGTCTCTTCCCCTCCGATCGAAGTGCCAAGGCCTTTGTCGGATTCTACTTCATTTCCCGGCCCCTTGCAGTGGCAACTTTTCTTGGCCGCTCGTAGCTCATTCTTACGCCACCTTAAATGGGGCAGGTCCGTATTTGTCCCGATGGCGGTTCTAGTTCAGGGGAGGGAGGGGCGTGGTAGCTGTTGAGTCGCGTTTCCCAGTCACGTAGGTCAGATGGCGTCGGCGTTCGGTATCTCGATGTTCTTCCCAGATCGAGTGGGCGAGCGGGTAAGTAACTTATTCTGGGGGGATTGGCCGAGACCGTTGGGGCCTCCCGCCCTGGGCCGGCCGTAGCCGAATTCGTACATAAATAGCAGGATTTGTATATTGATTTCGCTTGCCGTCCGAAAGTTCCGTGATAAGCCTGTACGTCTGAGAGCAATTTCGGGGACTGCTATGACGAAAGTGCCCAGGTCTTGCTTAGTTGCCGGCCTTACATTTACTCTTGGGTTCGCGCCTTCTCCGGGGCGCCCACATCGGCACGGCCGCAATATTCAGGAACCACCCAGCACTATCCAATCGGGGACCACCGAGAACACTCCCGGCCAGACCACCACCTTATTGCCGGACGGAACTTCGCTCCTGCTTGGCGGAGCGGGCGCGGCGGGGCCACTTGCGGACGCCTTCATCGCGCCCGCCGATGGCAGGCAACCCGTTCGACTTTCGACTTCGCTGAATGTTGCCCGTGCCTGGCATACCGCTACCCTGCTGCCTGATGGTACGGTCCTCGTGTTCGGTGGCGCGGATGGTTCCGGTAACATAATCGGAACTGCCGAGCTATTCGACCCGTCCACGCAGACTTTCAAGGTGATCGCTACACCGGACCTCACCCCGCGCGCCTACCACACCGCCACGTTGTTGACCGACGGCACCATGCTAATCGCGGGCGGTCTCGCGAGCGACAGTGAAGTGCCGCGCGCCGCCCAGATCTGGGACCCACAGGCCAAGACCGCAACCACGCTGCCGGCAGAACTCACGACATCGCGCCGCAACCACTCTGCCACGCTTCTTCCTGATGGCACCGTGCTGCTGTGGGGCGGGATCGATGATGTAGGGCGGTCGCTCGCCAATGGTGACCTTTACGACCCCGAAGCGGAGAGTTTCACCCAGGTTGAGAGCATACCGGCCGAGGGCCAACCATCGGACTCCCCATCGGCCTCCGGACCTACTCTGGCCGCGTCGGCCCCCGAGAACGGCGCGGTCAGCGTCGCCGTAGGAGCCGTGCTTTCATTGCGCTTCTCGGAGCCGCTCGATGTCACCACCGTGAACGCCGCCACGGTAACCCTGGCGGGCCCATCCACGAACATTCCTGTAAGGGTGGTTCCGTCCGAAAAGGGCATGTTGGCCTTCGTAACTCCGGCCCAACCTCTTCTCCCAGGCGCCATTTACACGCTTTCGCTCAACGGCTTGGCCGACCCCGCGAAACGCTCACTGCCGTCAACTCAGATCACCTTCACCACCGCTGCCCCCGCTGTACCCCTGGACGACGAGGCTTGGATTCCGGACGGATCCGATTGGCGAACCGAGCGGCCGGACTCGTCCTGGCGGAAACTGCCGCCGCTGCAGGCGCCGCCGGGTACAACCGCCATCGCTGGGCAGGTTCTAAAGCTTAACGGCCTTCCGTTGGCTAACGTCACCCTGAAGGTCGACAACTTCTCAACCCTCACCGACTCCACGGGACGCTTCCTCCTCACGCTCGGTGCCGGCATGTCCGGCCACTGTGTGCTGGTGATGAACGGCGCCACAGCGAATCGTCCCGGAAAGGCCTATGGCCTGTTCCAATACGGCATGAACATCGGGACGGGCATTACTAACGTGTTACCTTTCACCATCTGGATGCCCCTGCTCGACACCGCCCACGCTGTCACCATCCCTTCTCCCACCAAAAAGGATACTGTTATTACCTCGCCTCTCCTTCCCGGCCTGGAGTTGCTTCTTCCGGCCGGCACCGTGATTTGGGATTACAGCGGCCACATCGCGCGCACCATCTCCATCACGCCCATCCCCCTTGATCGCCCGCCGTTTCCACTGCCCGCCGTTCAGGTTCCAATCTACTTCACCATTCAGCCCGGCGGAGCTTGGCTCAGCTTTAATAACCCGAATGGGCCTCAGGGCGCTCAGCTCTTCTATCCGAACACCTATAACAAGCCTCCCGCAACCGTGTACGACTTCTGGAATTACGATCCCACAGGTCGTGGATGGTACGTCTACGGACTTGGTAAGGTTTCGCCGAACGGTCAAAGCATCGTACCGAACCGTGGAGTCTTCGTTTATGGATTCACGGGAGCGATGGTTGGAGGAGTGAACGATTATCTCAATGGACCGGCGCAGGGAAACAACAACGGCACCTGTTGCGAGCCGGTCGATCTCGGCACGGGATTGTTTGTGTACACTCACACCGACTTGGCGGTTCCGGACGTCATACCTCTTGTCCTAACTCGCACCTATCGCCAGAACGACGTAACGAC
>DATJYK010000342.1:0-44146 GCA_035578005.1 Terriglobia bacterium | reverse complement strand
CGTGTGCCCCTGTCAACGCCTCGCCCGCATCCTTACGGCTGCTGGCGCATGACTCGGGGTCAGGGTGGATCGCTACTCCTTTCCTGTGAGGCTCTTTCATCCTCAACTCCAGGTCGGTTTATCCCGGCGCTTTCTTTAGGTCCGTTTCGCCCCACCAGATTCGGTGACGCGAGGATTCTAGAAGACGACTGGATTGTTCTACATTGCTTCCCAACATCACTCTTCTCCGGAATGTTTCGCGGCAGACGGACGCAAGTACTCAGCACAAGTGTTAACCGGCCCTCCCTGAAATTCAGTGACGATGGTAGCGTTCTCTGCATTGGCAGCGAGCGCTTCATTGATCTCAGGGCTAAAGGGCGGACCCCAACCTACCAGATTGTAATCGGGAAGTACTCTGAATAACCACACGCGCCTGAAAGTGAATCCCTTATAAAGCGAATCCGATTTAAGATCGACAGGCTAAATGGGATCAGGTCCAGCCACCAAGGAAGCGCTTGGACCCACTCGACTAAGCGGAGCTGCGTGTGAAGAACAAGAGTGACGAATACCTCGATAACGACGGGGACCACCGCCAGCAAAAGAATCCCTGATGAGACCAAACAGTCATGCCAGCAGGATGGTTTCATAGCACTCACGACCTGATTGTCTTCGGCCATCCCTACCCCCATGTGGACCGTAGCAAGGACGCCCAAGCTCAGAGAACACCAGGGCGGCGAACAGCGTGACGTTGCGCATGAATGGTACCAGGACTACGGCCGACTGTGGGACTTCTCAACGCCATTTCCGGCGCTGGCAACCGACGCAATTCGGCTTGAGAACTTTTTCAGCATACGTCGAGTGGGATCCAGAGACGAAGCTGTACGTTGGGATCGTGCCTGGCATCCCTGGGGCACACACAGGGTGCGTCTCTTGATGAACCCCACACAAATCTCAAAGAAGTTCTGGATCTCTGCCTCGAAGAGTATGCAGGTATGCTCTACGACCTACCACGTTTCGTGGGCCTCCAACAGATTGAGGTCGGCGTTTGAGCCGCGTGCCTACCGTCCGATTCAGGCAGATGGAAAAGGTCCTTGTGCATCTCAAATCCATGGGCGGCGCCGCCCCGTGTCATTCTGAACGAAGCGCAGCGGAGTGAAGAATCCCTGTATTTCGCTTCCAGCACGACGGAAATGCCGGGATGCTTCGCTCCGCTCAGCATGACGGTCCCGTCGATTGATGCCATGCTTTGAGAACCAGCCGATCGAGCAGTCAATCACCCAATCACTCAATGCGCGCCAGCCGGTTGTATTTCTTCAGCACTTCCCGCAGCTTGTCGTGAGGCAGGGCTTCAGCGGTGTGGTTGTTGATGCCGGTCATGGTCTGGGCGCCTACCATGGCGTTGACGATGGCTTCTTCTGTAGCCTCGACCGTAGCCTCAAATAGCGGGTCCATCTGGTCGTTCGGCACCATCTCGAGATGGCGGAGCCCAGCCGGCGCGGCTGCGCCCGGATTCGCGGTGGAGAAGGCGATGAAGATGTCGCCGGAACCGTTGCCGGAAATGGTCCCCGTCCGCGCCAAGCCTAGGGTAGCCCGCCGCGCCAGCCTCTTCAACTGCTGAGACAGCAGGGGAGCGTCAGTGGCCACCACGATGATGATGGAGCCCGCGTCCCGGCGTGCGAAGGTCGCTGAAGCCGCAAGACTGCTATTGTTGATCCCCGGTGCATCGAGTTGGGACCAGACCTTGTTGCCCGGAATCTCGCGGCCTACCGGCACGCCTGCGATTCGCAGCAGGTCGCGTGCGCCGCAATTGCACTGCACCAGCACCCCGACTGTGTAACCGCCGAAGCCGCCTGAGAGGCGGCGCGAGGCGGTGCCCGTGCCTCCCTTGAACTCATAGCAAATCATGCCGGTGCCGCCGCCCACGTTTCCTTCGGCCACGGGTCCGGACTGCGCGGTATCGAGGGCGTGAAAGGCATCCTCCGGCTTCACGTGGAATCCGTTCACGTCATTCAAATAGCCGTCGTAAGTCTCAGCCACCACCGGCAGCGACCACCAGTACTCCGACCCTTCCGGCTGCCCGTGCTTTACCCGCCAGGCAATCACCGCGTCGCGCACGACTCCCACGCTGTGCGTGTTGGTGATCATCACCGGGCCTTCGAGAAATCCGGACTCCTCCACCCAGGTGGTACCCGTCATTTCGCCGTTGCCGTTCTCGGTGAACCAGCCGGCAAAGACGGAGTCCGTCGAGCTCTTCCCGCGAGGCAGAATAGCCGTCACCCCGGTGCGCACGGGACCATGGCCTACCACCAGCTTGCCCTCACCCGAAATAAGGGTTGTGAAGCCCACCTCCACGCCCGTCACATCAGTGATGGCATCAAGCGGCCCCGGAGTGCCGTCAAAGGGAACACCGAGATCGCGTGCGCGCACCCGCGACGGCGGTGCACCCTGCGGTAGAACCTGCAGCCCAGGAATGCAGGAGGCCAGGAGAGCCGCGACCGCGCAGCCAAGCATCAACACTGGTCTGAATCGGATAATCGTCCTCACGGACTCTCCACCTCCAGTTTGCAGTCGGTCCTTCAATCGCAAATCACCATTCACTCAATCACCAATTCCCCGATGACCCGATCATCCGATGGCCCGATCTAACCTGAGTGCCGGAAGTGTACCACTTCGCCGTCGCGTACCACATACTCCTTGCCCTCGAGCTTCAGGTGCCCATGCGCCCGAGCCTCGGCTAGTCCCCCTGCGGCCACCAGGTCTTCGTAAGTCACCACTTCCGCCCGAATGAAGCCCTTTTGAATGTCGCTGTGAATCTCGCCGGCCGCTTCCAGGGCCGTGCTGCCGGCGCGAATCGTCCAGGCGCGGCACTCGTCCTCGCCCACGGTAAAGAATGAGATCAGGTCCAGCAGCCGGTAACTGGTGCGGATGAAGCGTGACACGGCTGACTCCTTCAGGCCGTAACTTTCCATGAACTCGGCGACTTCGGCGTCCGTGAGTTCAGCCATCTCGGCCTCAACTTTGCCGCAAACCGCGGTCACTGCGGTGCGAGGCTTCTGCGCCAGACCCATCTCCGCAGCAAACTCGTCAGCGGCGCCGGCGCGCGCAGCGTCATTCTCATCGAGGTTCAGGACGTACACCATCGGCTTGAGCGAAAGAAACGTAAAGCCGCGGATGAGTTTGTGCTCCTCTTCGGATAGTTCGATCTGGCGAAGAGGAATCTGTTTTTCGAGAGCCTCCTTACACTTTTCGACCACCGCAAATTCCTTCTCGAGCGCCGGATTCTTCTGCTTCTTCACGTCCTTGGTCAGGCGTTCCAGGCGCTTCTCAACCACGGCAAGATCGGAAAGCACCAGCTCAAGGTCGGTGGTTTCGATATCGGCGCGTGGATTCACTTCCCCACTCGGAGGCGGCACAGCGTCGTTGTGGAAGGCGCGCACCACGTGGGCCAGCGCGTCTACTTCCTTAAGGCTGGCTGAGGCGCGACTGCCGGTGCGCAGGAGGTCGATAACGCTGCCCGGCGCGTCGAAGTACTCGATGGAAGCGTGCACCGTCTTCTTCGGCTGGTACATCGCCGAAAGCCGGTCGAGCCGCGCGTCCGGCACCCCCACCACACCCACGTGGGTTTCGGTCTTTGACGGCGCCACGCTCGAACCATGAGCGCGAGTCAGAATCTGGAAAAGAGTGGTCTTGCCCACCTGGCCGAGACCCACAATTGCGATTCGTAGCACATTCACCTCGAAAGTAGCGCACTGGAGTTGGCCAAGCCGGGAACCGAACAGCAGCGCGCTTCGTACCCTACATCGTACCAAATGAGTCCGAATCACAAGGAGGCTTGCATGAATAGACGTTCGAATCGTTCTCGGCTCACCCTGGTGCTGCCCTCCACGGCCCTGGCGCTTCTTATCTCTGCGGCCTCGCTCCCGGCCGCCGACAATCTTCCCATCGGCACGTTCGTGAGCGTCGAATGGGGCGTTACCTTCTCTGCAGACAAAACCTATCATGTTACCCAGAACGGCGAATTGGTGGTGGAAGGTACCTACAGCGGCAGCCACGATCAGGCGGTCTTCCAAGACACCGGAGGCAAATACGCCTGCTCCGCGTCCGACGGCAAGTACACCTGGAAGCTGGATGGTGACTCCTTGAGTTTCGCGAAAGTGGAGGACGACTGCGACGGCAGGATTGGTGTGTTGACGGGCGGTCCGCTGGTGCGGCAGGCGAAGGCGGCGAGTGATCCTCAGAGGTGATCGTGTGCTTTCTTGCGCAGTTGTCACATTAGCCTGCATTTCTCACCGGGATTCGAAAAGGGCGGGGCTTTCAGCCCCGCCCTTTTCGAATCCTGGTGAAAAATGCAGGTTAGTTTTCTCTTACCTTATGTTTATAAGAGAGTTACTGAGACAAATCAAGCCATTTGCTATCAACAACCTCTTGGCTTTACAAAAATAAGTCATTTATTTTCATATACCTCTTGGCTTTGAGGCCTGTGGAAAAAACATTGTCCTTTATTTTCAATAACCTCTTGGCTTCGTTCGTTACGTTCAGTTTTCAATTTGCTCCTGCGGGTAGTTTGGCGAACCTACCCGACGCGGATCTGGCCGAAGCGTGCCTGGTCGGCCAGCAACGGCCACGTCAGGCACCTCAGCCGCATGCCGCCGCGCACCCGACGTTCTAACCAAACCCTTTATTTTCATAAATATCGCGGCCTATCACGAATAACTACCTTATTTTCATAAACATCGTGGGTTCAAAAAATCGGCCCTTTGTTATCAATAACATCGTGGGACCCTCCTTCATTTCGCGTTTTTTTCCGCACATCTCTCCCGACCTTTTTTGCACCTCCTGCTGCCCACCCGCAGGCGCGCAAATCGCGCAATCAGTGAACACTCTGCCCGGCGCGGCGCCCGAGAACGTGATCATGGCTTTCCCTCGCCGCGATTATCGCAAGCTGAAATGAGACAGTGGGTACAAACGGGAGGGATGCGAACGATTATTTTCCGTATGAGTATTCAGTAAGATAGGCTGTGAATTTCGTTCGAAGATCGAAGATGGCACTCGGCAGTGAGCTGAATCTTTACACTTTTGGGGCAGAGGATCGTCAGGAGATTCCGAGTTCGTGCTGCATTTCCTCAAGGCTCAGGCCCTTGGTCTCGGGATAGATGAAAAGCACCACGAAGAATTGCAGTACCATCATGATCGCAAAAAAGAGGAAGGGATATCCTCCGGATGAAGCTGCCATCAGTGGGAACACCGCGGAAATGAGCGCGTTCATGAACCAGTGCGAGAAACTGCCCAAGCTCTGACCCTTGGCCCGCACCTGGTTGGGAAACACTTCGCCGATGTAAACCCAGATGACCGCTCCCTGCGAAAAGCCGAACGAGCCGATGAAGCCGACGAGCAGCCACACCAGCGCGTCTTTGTGCGTGCCGGTGAAGAAAACCCAGGCCACGCCGGCGAGGCTCAGCGCCGTTCCCACGGACCCGATGAGCAGCAGCGTCTTGCGGCCGGCTTTATCGATCACCGACATGGCGAGCAGCGTAAACAGAAGGTTGGTGGCGCCGATGGCGACGGCCTGCAAGTCGCCCGAGACCTTGCTGAACCCGGCGCTGGCAAAAATATCGTTGAGATAGTAAAGGATGGCGTTAATACCGGAGAGCTGGTTAAACGTACCAATTGAAAAGGCTAGCAAGATGGGAAAGAGATACTTCAGATTGATGGAGCCGAGGGCCCAGCTCCAATTGAACAGGTGGTCTTGCGCCACGTGTTCGAGGTCAATCGACTTGATGATCTCCTGGAGGTCCTGCTCGTAGCACTCGTCTCCCGTCATTTTGAGCACTTCACGGGCCTCGTCAATTCGCCGCCGCTTGACCAGCCATCGTGGACTGCGCGCGATGTTGAGAAGCATCACCAGAAACAAGGCCGCGGGCACGGCTGGCACACCGAGCTTCCAGCGCCACTCGGCTGCTCCCAGCCCTGCGAGTCCCACGGCGTAATTCGACAGGTACGCGAGCAGGATACCCGCCACCACGTTGATCTGGAACGACCCCACCAGCCGGCCGCGCCATTTCGCCGGGGCGATCTCGGCGATGTACATGGGCCCGAGCACGGACGATCCGCCGATGCCGAGGCCTCCTACAAAACGGAACACAACCAGCGGATACCAACCCCAGGCGAAAGCGCAGCCGAGCGACGAGACGAGGTAAAGCACGGCCATCAGCCGCAGGCTGTCGCGCCGGCCCCAACGATCGCCCAGGAACCCGGCAGTGAGGGTGCCGATCACCGTGCCCCAGAGTGCAATCGAGACGGTCAGCCCCAGAGAGCTCGGCGTGAGGTGGTAAGCGCCGGTCAAACCTCGGGTGGTCCCCGAGATCACTGCCGTGTCGATGCCGAACAGGAGGCCGCCTAATGCGGCCACCACGGTGCTCTTCACTAAGTATGCGTTTAGCTTCATGGCGCCCTAGAATCTAACACAGTTTCGTGCTGCGCCGCGTGGATTGCGCGCCGATGACGAAGGCGGATTTCGTCCAGTAGCAGCCTGATTTCCCACCCGGAACTGGGTCACATTTCGTAGGGGCACATGCCCATGCGCCCCGACTGCGTCACCTTCAACCAGACGGGCACGGGGGCCCTCAGGAGCCAGTCGAAAAACACATCCGGCTTGCCTAATCCCGTGCTAGAATGCGCGGATCTTATGGATTCTGCACTTCGCAATCTTCCGTCTCGTCCGTCGCTGAAGGCTTGGGCTGCCCTCGAAGTACTCCTGATAATCGGGTCTTATCTGCTCACACTTGCCTTGGCGGCGGCGTGCGCGTATGCGCCCTTCTGGCTGATCGAAAACGGCGTGAGTGGCAATGGTCAAGTTCTCCTTCTGCTTATCGGCGGGCTAGTGATCGCCGTGACGCTGTTATGGTCGCTCGTACCACGGCGGGAGCAGTTCAAGGCTCCGGGTCCGCGGCTGGATTCCTCGTCACAGCCCCGCCTGTTCGCCGAGGTCCAGCGCCTCGCGACAACCTTACGCGAACCGATGCCGCAGGAAATCTACATTATCCCTGACCTCAACGCCGCGGTCACTGAACGCGGAGGCGTGATGGGATTTGGCAGCCGTCGAGTCATGTTTCTAGGTCTGCCCTTGCTTCAGGTTCTCACGGTCGCACAATTTTGCGCTGTCGTAGCGCACGAATTCGGCCACTATTATGGCGGCGACACAAGGCTGGGTCCGTGGGTCTATAAGGCTCGGGGGGCCATGGTCCGCACGATCGGCGGACTAGGGGAGCCCAACGCGGCTCTCGGCGCGCTGGCGCGATTCGCGGTGGTCCGGTTGGTTCACTGGGCGGTCATCAAAATACTTGTCGCCTATTGGACCCTGTTCCTTCGCATCACGCAATTGATTTCGCGGCGTCAGGAATTTCGTGCTGACGAGCTTGCGTGTCACGCCACCGGGTCACAGGCTCTTATCGAGGGCCTGCGCGGCCTCCACGGTGCGGCCGCCGCGCTCCCCGCATATCAGACCGAGTTGGAGCAGGTTCTCACTGCAGGATACCGGCCGGCCATTGCGGAAGGCTTCGCCCGTTTCATTGCCGTCCCTCCGATTGCCGAGGCCATCTCCTCCCAGCTCGATAAGGCTCTGAAGGAGGGGCGCACCAACCCTTACGACAGCCATCCTCCGCTGCGGGACCGCATCGCACGTGCCCAAAGGCTGCCAACAGGAGAAGCACCCCGAGCCGACCCTCCCGGCATCAGCCTGATCGACGATGTGGCAAGTGTGGAAGTTCAGATATTGCAGCACCTCAATCCGAACCGGAAAGTTACGGAGCTGAAGCCTGCTTCATGGGAGCAAGTTGGCACCGAGGTTTGGATGCCACAGTGGAAGCGGCTCGCCGAGGAGTATGCGGCACCTCTCAAGGGTACTACGGTCGGCTCGCTGCAGGAGGTGGTCAAGGACTTGAACAAAATAGGATCGCAAATTCGGGATCCCAAGGGCATGCTTATCACACGGGAGCAGCGAACGCAGCGGGCGGGTCACTTAGTCGGCGCGGCATTCGCTCTGGCGCTTTCAGAAGCTGGTTGGGAGTTGCATGCTGGGCCCGGGGAGCTCCATTTGAATCGCGGAGCTGATGAACTTAATCCGTTTGAGACCGTCGCGCAACTCGCCTCGGGTGCTCTGTCGGCGGGTAGCTGGCTCGAACGGTCAAAGGCCCTGGGCATCGAGAACTTGCCGCTAGGCCGCAGTCCGGCCCGTCTCGAAGCGAGTGCGCCACTGCCCCCACAGTCCTCCTCGTCCTCCTCGTCCTCCCATCCTTGACACACCCGACCCCATCCTCTAAGGTTGAGGCTTTGGTTAATCAGCGCGACCTCCGCATAGTCCAGGTCGCGCCGCAGAACGTTTGAGTCTCTAGTGCATGGTTAAGACAATAACAATTAACCAGCTCGGTAATGCGATTGCGCGCGAAGGAAAAAGGGGGAAGTACATTTTCTGGTTGGGTGCCGGAACCTCGGCGACAGCCGGAGTCCCGCTTGCAGAAGGGATAGTTGATCGCCTTCTCGATCGTGAGTGGCGAGAGCTCGGAAATGTCGGCGAGCCGTATGCCACTTTGTCTCCTGGCGAAAGGGATCAGAGGCGGGCGGAAGTCAGAAAATGGGCACAACAAACCGAGAGGGTGCCATCTCAGCTTCAGGGTGAGGATTGGGGAACCCTCTACTCACATTGTCTCAAGAACTTGCCCGGCCAAGTCGACCGGTCGATATTCATTGACGACTGCCTGAAGGAGACAGGCCCCCAGCTTAATTTCGCGGCTATTTTGATGGCCCAGTTGATTCGCGCAGGATTTGTTAGAACTGTCCTGACCACTAATTTCGACAGTCTCGTCGAAGGGGCACTGCAACTTCTCTCGGAAAACGCGGCAGTTCGCACTCCCAATGACATAGGCCAGCTTAGGATAGACCCAACCTTTCCTCAGATTGCGTACCTTCACGGCAAGGAGAAGGCCTACGACCTGCGCAACACAGACGATGAAGTAAGGGAGAACATCCCGGGATTCACGCGCTTCCTCGAACCAGCCCTGACGAGCGAAGTCCTTGTGGTCGTCGGTTACCGAGGTGGTGACGAATGGCCGATGAACCGACTCGAGCAGCTCCTGACGCGTCCAGGAAGACTTGCTGGACGCGCCCTTTACTGGGTCAGCCATGAGAAGGAAAGCGAATACGAGCGGCTTTCACCAGCGCTAAGGCGTGTGCTGGACCTTCCTGAAACACGCTGGCTGCCAGGCTTGGACGCGGACAAGTTCTTTGTTGAGCTTTGTGCATGTCAGGGTATCGGTTTAGGTATACCCCGAGATCAGACGTTTGAAACGCGGTTACCGCCGAGCTTGGCTCGAAGGTATTCTGAGGATTACAAGGAGCCTGACTCGACGAGGTTTCTCCGCCTCCGAGGAAGCACGGGACCGGCATTCAAAGACGCGTACTCTCGCTCCCAAGGTGACTTGGCCCGCGCGTACTCTGATTTTCACGAGGCGTATCTTCAAGCACGAGGAGATCGCGCAACCGATTACGAGGTCCACTTCAACTATGGAGTCGGACTAATGGTAACCAGGCGTTACTTGCCGGCACTTAAGAAGTTTGAGTTCGTGACGGGGGTGGACCCGAAGGATGTAGAGGCACCCAGTCTCAAGCCAGAGGCTCTGAGTCTCAAGGGTGACCTATTGCAAAAGTCGGGTCGATACGAAGAAGCAATGGGAGCATACAGACAGTCTGCCAGTAGTAGGGAATCAGCGCCGTGCCTGAACAATTGGGGCGTGGCGCTTCATAACCTAAGGCGATATACGGAAGCGAAGGAGAAGTTCGAGCAGGCGCTTGAGCTTGAGGCTGCATACAGAGAAGCCAAACGCAACTGGTTTGCGGCCGAGAGGAAGTTGGCTGGGGCGATTGAGGACAAGGAGGCGCAGAAAGCTAAACTCGCGGAGATCGCAGACCGGGAGCGCGAGGAAAGTGAGAGTGATCCAGACTTTGGATTTACGGGTGCCGTTTTTGAAGAGCGACAGCGTCGGTAGATCTCCGCTCTGAAGCCTCAAGAAGCAACGATTTTTTGGTAGGGATGCAGTAGCCTTTTCGAGGGTATATCCATGCGAGTGGTATTCGTGGCGTCGGAGTGCGTCCCGTTCTCGAAGACAGGCGGGCTTGCGGACGTGGTCGGCGCGCTGCCGGCGGCGCTCGCGGAACTGGAAATTGACGTCCAGGTGATCGTGCCTAGGTACCATGGCACCAAGCAAGGCGAGACGTCGCCGGAGGGGCGCAGCCTTACAATCCCCCTGGGTGCCCGTCTCCATTTTGCTAGCGTACAGATCGGCGGAACCATAGAGGGTGTCCCCCACTACCTCATCGACTGTCCTGAGTTCTTTGACCGCGACGGGCTTTATCAGGACAAGGTAACAGGCTGGGATTACCCTGACAATCATCGGCGCTTTGCGGCCTTTTCGCTGGCCGCGCTGGAATTCATCAAGCGGCTGGAGCCGGCGCCTGACATTATCCACTGCCATGACTGGCAGACTTCGCTGGTGCCGGTTTACCTGCGAAGCACTTACGCCCAGGATCTCTATTACAACGCTACGCGTTGCGTCCTGACCATTCACAATCTTGCTTACCAGGGCGATTTTTACCGATTTCCTCTTGCCGACATTTCTCTCAGCGACGCCCTCTTCAACATCAATGGCCTGGAGTACCACGGGAGAATCAATTTGCTCAAGGGCGGGCTGATGTTTGCCGACGCGCTGACCACCGTGAGCCCGAAGTACGGCGAAGAGATTCAAACTCCCGAGTTCGGATACGGCCTTGACGGTGTTCTCAGGCGGCAGGCAGGCCGGCTGCGAGGAATCCTGAATGGCGTTGATTATGGAACCTGGAATCCTGCGACAGACCCGCTGATTCCCGCGAATTATACCCCGGCCGATTTGAAAAACAAGGAGACTTGCAAACGTGTGCTTCTGGAACGAATGGGACTGGACCAACCGGACCTCAGCCGGCCGGTACTCGGCATTGTTTCCCGGTTCGCCCGCCAGAAGGGCTTTGACCTGATTGCTGCGATCGCTGAGGAGCTGGCCGCGCGTGACCTCTACCTGGTGGTGCTCGGAACTGGTGAGCGGGAGTACGAAGACTTTTTCCGATCGCTGGGCGTGCGGTTCCCCGGAAAGTTTCTGGTGAAGGTCGCGTATGACAACGGACTGGCCCACCTGATTGAGGCAGGTTCGGACGTCTTTCTGATGCCCTCACGTTACGAGCCCAGCGGCTTGAATCAGATGTACAGCTTGAAGTATGGTACCGTACCGGTGGTGAGAGCGACCGGCGGCCTCGAAAACAGCGTTGAGGACTTCAACGGCAGTTGGGGCACCGGCTTCAAGTTCTGGGGCTATAACGGACCGGCGCTGCTAGGCGCGATCTCACGGGCTTTGGAGACCTATAGCCGTCCCGACCTCTGGCATCGAATCATGCTCAATGGCATGGAGCAGGATTTCTCCTGGACGCACTCCGCCCGTGAGTACGCCGAGTTTTACAGGGGGGTCATTTCGCACCGGGCTTAGGGTAAGAGCGGCGCGTCGAATGCAACTATCTTGCATCTAATCGCTTGGTTCAGGCAGTGGGCTGCGTTTTCGCGTGGCCTCAGCTTATAATTGAACTGTGGGTTTGAGTTCGAGGCCTCGGGTTTCGGGCTCGGCCTCATGGTTCCGCAACAAGGAGAGGAAGATGTCTGGCAACAATCATTTAGCTGAGTTTACGGACCAGAATTTCGATGAGCAGGTGCTCAAATCTGATAAGCCTGTGCTGGTGGATTTCTGGGCCACTTGGTGCGGTCCGTGCCGCGCGATTACACCCACGGTGGAGGCCGTCGCAGAACAGTTTGCCGACCGTACCAAAGTAGGTAAGGTCAACGTCGACGAGAATATGAACGTCACCAGCCGCTACCGGATCACCGGCATACCCGCTCTGTTGCTCTTCAAGAACGGCCAGGTGGCGGAGCAACTCACCGGTGTCCAGTCCAAGGACGCGGTGGTGAAGCTGATCGAGCGCCATCTCTGAGACGATCCTGATCCTCAAAAAGTTTTCTAGTGATCATGCAGGACCGGAGCCTACCGGAGCCGGTCCTCCTCCTCGCTTTTCCGGGTAGTGTCCGGTTTTTAGGACACTACCCTTTTCCGCACCCTAGCCGCACTCAGGCCGCACTCAGGTTAGAATAGGAAGTTTGAGCAGCCAGGTCCCAAACATGTCCAAAGCCGCAGTGGTGGTGGGTGTCCAGTGGGGTGACGAAGGCAAGGGCAAGGTGGTGGACGCTCTCGCTGAGCACTTCGACGTAGTGGCCCGCTACCAGGGAGGCGCCAACGCCGGCCATACCGTGGTGGCGGAGGGACGTAAGTATATCTTGCAGCTCCTGCCCACCGGTATCGTGCGCCCGGACCGCCAGGCCTTGATCGGCAATGGCGTGGTGATTGATCCCGAGGCCCTGGCGCGCGAAGTGCAATGCCTCGAAGACGCGGGCGTTCAGGTGGGCCAGCGGCTGCTGATTAGCGATCGCGCGCACTTGATTCTGCCGTGCCACCGCACCTATGAGGTGGCAGCCGAAGCGGCGCGCGCCGAAGGCAAGCTGGGTACGACGTCCAAGGGAATTGGTCCAACTTACGAGGACAAGGCCGGGCGGCGCGGCCTGCGCACGTCAGACCTGCGCGACGCCGCTGTGTTTCGCGAGAAATGCCGGGAATTCCTGGAAGAAAAAAACCGCCTGACCGCCGCGCTGTTCGGCAGCAAGAACGATGACGGGGCCTGGATCGATCGTTATTTGGCGGTGTCCCAGCTTATCGTCCCGCGACTCATCAACGTCTCGGCCTTTCTGAATGACGCTCTTGATGCCGGCCAGCGCGTGCTGTTCGAAGGCGCCCAGGGAACGCTGCTTGATCTCGATCACGGCACCTATCCTTTCGTAACCTCATCCAGCGCCGCCGCGGGCGGAGCCTGCACGGGAACCGGCGTTGGACCTACGCGCCTCGACGCGGTGATCGGAGTCTCCAAGGCCTACACTACCCGCGTCGGAAGCGGGCCGTTTCCCACCGAGCTCTTCGGCGAGGAGGCCGACAAGATTCGCGAGCGCGGCGGTGAATATGGCGCCGTCACCGGACGGCCGCGCCGCTGCGGTTGGTTTGACGTGCCGCTGGCGCGGTACAGTGCGCGGCTCAATCATCTGCGCACGCTAGTGATCACCAAGCTCGATATTCTCGACCACCTGGCGGAGATTCCGGTGGGCATTGGATACGAGCTTGACGGCAGGTGCCTCGACGGCTTCCCCGCCGACGCTACTGACGTTGAGCGCCTCACAGTTCGCTACACGACGCTGCCGGGTTGGCAGGAGCCTACCTTCGGGTTGCAGGAGCACGACCAGCTTCCGCGCCGTGCCCAGGACTACCTTAAATTCATCTCCGCCGAGATCGGAGTGCCCATCGCGATGGTCTCCACCGGGCCCGAACGCCAGCAGACCATCTGGATCGGGTCATCGAGCCATCGGGTGATCGGGTGATTGAGCCATCGGTTTATCGAGCCATCGGGTGATCGGAGGAGGCGGTAAACTGATGCTGACCTTCGAACAAGCCCTCGCAACAGTTCGGGAAAAGATCATGACCGCCCAAGCGGAGCCTGCGGTCGAAATTCTGCCTCCCGTTTCTGCTCGAGGGCGCGTCCTGGCTGAGGACCTCGTTGCGGACCGCGATTACCCGCCCTTTCATCGCTCCACTCGCGACGGCTTCGCCGTTCGCGCCGCTGAAGTCGCGGCGATTCCGGTTACACTCGATGTGGTTGGCTTGGCCCGTGCGGGCGAACCGTTCGGCGGAAGCCTCGTTGGACGGGCCGCATGCGCAGTGGAGATTATGACCGGCGCCCCGCTTCCGGATGGCACTGACGCGGTGGTGATGATTGAACACACACGGGAGGCCGCGTCTGGGTCCGCTTCCAGCAGCTACCATCCGGCCCGGCGAGTCGAGATTCTGAAAAGCGTCCGTTCCTTTGACAACGTCGTGCGCCAGGGCAGCGAAACGGCAGCAGGCGGCCGAGTGCTGCCCCGCGGGCGGCGGCTTGGTCCCGGCGAGATCGGCCTTGCGGCCAGTATCGGCCGTGCGGAAGTGTCTGTGTTCGCGCAGCCGCAGGTGGCCATTCTTCCCACGGGGGACGAGGTCGTGGCCGTTGACGAAAAACCCGCCTGGTTTCAGATTCGTAACAGCAATGCCATGACGCTGGCCGCGCAAGCGGAGGCTGCGGGTGGCGTACCGCGCCTGTGCGGAATTGCTCCCGATAGTCGCGAGGCCTTAGGCCGCTTGATTGAAGACAGCTTGGCGTGCGATCTTCTGGTGCTGAGCGGAGGAATTTCGGTTGGAAAGTACGACTTTGTGGCTGAGGTGCTGACCGGGCTCGGAGCAGAGTTTTTCATCCAGGGTGTCGCGATTCGGCCGGGAAAGCCGCTGGCTTTCGGCTGCGTGTGCGACCGCTTCTTCTTTGCGCTGCCGGGAAATCCGGTCTCGACGTTCGTTACGTTCGAGCTTTTCGTGCGGCCGGCCATCGCCTGTCTCAGCGGCGCTGCCTTTGAACAGCCGGTCTACCTCAAGGCGCGCTTGGGCACGCCGGTGCGCCCGGCGACAGGATTGACCACGTTCATGCCCGCCCGTGTCACGCGGAACAGAGCTTTTTCAAGCTCCGGCGAGACGACGGCCGACACCGGTGGTCCGCAAGGAGCTCAGCAATCCGATCCGGTCGTCGACCTTGTGGGCTGGCAGGGCTCGGGGGATCTCGTGGGTCTCGCAGAGGCAAACTGTTTCATGGTGGTCCACCCTCATCAGACGGACCTTGCGCCGGGTGACTGGGTGGACGTCTTGCCGAAGAATTGGTAGGCCGCCGCCGGCATTTGCGAAAGGCACAGGACGAGGGAACCAGCAAGTGGATTTGCGATGTTAAAGAAGCTAAGCCATTACGACGAAAAGGGCCGCGCGCGCATGGTGGACGTGACTGAGAAGCCGGAGACTGCCCGCTTCGCACGAGCGGCCGCGCTGGTGAAGATGAACGCCCGTACCCGGCGCGCGGTGCGGAATAATCCCAAGGGCGACCCGCTGGAGATCGCGCGCGTTGCTGGAATCGCCGCCGCTAAGCGCACCGCCGATCTGATTCCGCTCTGTCACCCGCTTCTGATCACTCACGTGGACGTGACCGCCACGTTCTCACCGTCCGGCGTGCGAATCGAGTCTTCGGTGCGCACCTCGGGTCCGACCGGTGTTGAGATGGAAGCCCTCACCGCCGCTGCCGTGGCTGCGCTTACGGTGTATGACATGTGCAAAGCGCTGGATCGCAGCATCGAAATCACCGACGTGCGTCTGTTGGAGAAGGCGGGAGGAAAGAGCGGAGATTACCAGCGCGGAAAGCCTCAAGGTTAGACGGTAGGCGGAAACGGATCCGGCTTCAGCTTATGCAGGCCAAGATTCTTGTTCTTAGTGATTCCACCGCTGCTGGTGAGCGGCAAGATGAGGCCGGCGCCGCGGTGAAGACCCTTCTCGAACTTCGAGGCTGGAACGTGGACGCGCTCGAGGCTCTGCCCGATGACGCTGACCGCATCAGCGAGCGGCTGCGCGAGTGGACGTACAGTCCCGAGTGTGATGTCGTGTTTACCGTCGGCGGCACCGGTCTTGGTCCCAGGGACGTGACGCCGGAGGCTACGCGTTCCATCATCGAAAAAGAGATACCCGGGCTCTCGGAGCTCATGCGCGCTGACGGACTGAAGAGAAATCGCCGGGCGGCGCTCTCGCGAGCGCTCTGCGGGATGCGGAACGGCCGGCTGATTATCAACCTGCCAGGCAGCACGCGCGGCGCGAGCGAGTCTCTGGAAGCGATCGTTGACCTGTTGCCTCACGCAATCGACATTGCGCAAGGCCGCACGGGACATAGTGGCGGGCGATGAAGAACAGTGGGAGAATATAGGGCCGGCGTTAGGTGAACGCGGCTTCGGCCCCAAGCATCGTGTCCCGAATTCTTCGAGCAAAAGTCTCAAGACGTGCCTCGACAGCAGCCACTCTAGCAGTTTTCCTGCTTTGCACGAATTTTCCCTCCGCAGTTCAGGCGGCTGCTGCCCCTCTGGAACCATCACCGGGCGCAACTGATCAAGCCCAGAATCCTGGCACTCCACAGCAATCCAACAAGGCTGTGGCCCAACCCCAGGGTCAGGGGTCAAGCCAGGCGGTTAGCCCTCCCGTGAATCAGAAATCGGAAGTCGCCTCCAGCGCTGCTAATCCTACGGCGGATGATCCCGTAGCGCGCGGCGCGGCGGAAGTGGCACGGGTCTACGCGGCCGTTGAGGCCAACTACTTGACGCCGGTCGATCCCGATCAAACCCTTTTGGACGGCGCCATTCGGCAGGCGCTTGCCACCCTCGATCCCTTCTCTTCGTTCTTCGACCGCGACCAGTTCCGCCAACTCCAGGAGCAGGTGCGCGGCCAAGCGCTTGGTTTTGGGTCGATCCTTTACGTCTCGCCCGGCAAGGTGCTGGTGATCGAAACCGCGCAGGGTTCGCCTTCGGAGCGCGCCGGGATGGGCCCGGGCGACGAGATCGTAGAGGTGAACGGAACTCGCCTGGCCGGCCTTGACATCCAGTCGCTCATCGAGGTGCTGCAGAAGGCGCGTGGCGGTCCGGTGCGCCTGGGCGTCGTCCACCCCGGCCGGTTTGTGTCCCAGGAAGTGCGGCTCAACCCGGCTGAGGTCGCGTTGCCGACCGCTGACAAAGTCTTCCTTCTCAAGCCTGGTATAGGCTACGTTCACCTGACGGGTTTCGAATCCAAGACGCCCCAGGAGCTGTCGGACGCGCTCGCCAAACTCAGCGAGGCGGGGGCTACCGCGGCCCCGGGTACCTCGATTGCTGGTCAGGCTAGGGCGGGAGGCTCGAAAGCAGGTTCGCTTCAGGGACTCATTCTCGATCTGCGTGGCAATCACGGGGGAGAGGTGGACGCAGCGCTCGGCGTGACCAGCATGCTTCTCCCGCCCGGGCTCTCGGTTCTCACCATTCGCGGGCGTGTTCAAGCGCCGCAAACGATGCGCACTGTGGCCCTGCCAGCGGCCTACCGTACTTATCGGGGACCTTTGGTGGTGCTTGTCAACGGCGAAACAGCGAGCGCAGCGGAAGTGGTGGCAGCGGCACTTGAGGAACACGACCGCGCGGTGATTGCCGGTGAGCCCACCTTCGGCAAAGGTGTAGTGCAAAGCGTGATGCCCTTGAGTGACTCGATGGCCCTGGCGCTTACTACGGCGCAGTATTTTACACCCAGCGGCCGGTCGATCCAGCGGCCCATTCCAGGGACTTCGCTGGCGGCGATGGATCCCAGCCGCACTGGCCAAACGTCGGGATTTCGCACGGACGACGGTCGGGGCCTTGCCACCAGCGGCGGAGTCACGCCGGACGCGATCATTCCCGCCCGCCCCACCGATCCCTGGTTGGGTTTTCTCGATCAGCGCGGAGCGTTCACGGATTTTGCGTCCGAATACCGCGGCACGCACGCCCAGATTCCGCGCTCGTTTCAACCGGACGCTCAGACGCTCAGCGACTTTCGCGCCTATTTGCGGCGCGGTGGGGTGTTATCACCGGACGAATATTGGGACCATGACCAGGATTACCTGAAGCTCCGCATTCGCACCGAGCTCATGAACCTGGTTTACGGATTGAAGGTGGGTGATCAAGTGGCGACGGAAGGCGACCCTCAAGTTCAGGGGGCAGCGGATTTGTTTTCTCGCATTCAAGAGCTGCTGAAGCCCGCGCCTCTGCCGTCATCCTGACCGGCCCGCCTTGTAGGGGGACGGCTTGCCATCCCCTGGGCAGGGCAAGCCCTGCCCCTACCTGACCCGCGTACTCGAATCATTCAGGAGGAACATTGAGCCAAGCTTCTCCGAAAACATCGAGAATAATGTTGATGGCGTTTGCGACGGCGTGCATGCTGGCCGCGCCCCTTTGGGCGGGCCGAGCGCCTGACACCAATCTGAAATTCGAGATCTCCTTCCCGGCTTCAACACACCCGGAGGCCATCACCGGCCGCGTCTTCATCATTATCTCGCGTGAGGCAGAGCCGGAGCCTCGTTTGAGGGCAGGCGGCTGGGGCGACGCGCCGCCGCTGTTCGGCGCCGACGTCAGCAACCTGAAGCCCGCGGAAGCCGCGGTGATCGACGGCTCCACACTCGGCTACCCCACGGACAGCCTGCGTGACGTCCCGGCCGGCGATTATTACGTTCAGGCGGTGATGAACGTCTACACCGAGTTTCACCGCTCCGACGGACACACCATCTGGGCGCATATGGACCAGTGGGAAGGCCAGCAGTTCAATATTTCCCCGGGCAATCTTTACAGTGAGCCGCAGCAAGTGCATCTTGACCCCGCGGCCGGATACGACGTCAAACTGAGCCTGACGAAAGTGATTCCGCCCGTCGAAGAACCTGCGGATACCGAATGGGTGAAGCACATCAAAATCCAGAGCAAGCTGCTGACGGCGTTTTGGGGCCACCCGATTTATCTTGGCGCCGTGGTGCTGCTGCCGAAGGGGTACGAAGCACACCCGGACGTTCGGTATCCTGTGATCTACGAGCAGGGCCACTTCAGCCTCGCGCCGCCCTTCCGCTTTTCCACCAAAGACGAACCGCCCTCGCCTCGCTTCGAGCGGTTTATGAAGGATTACAATCTGGAAACGGGCTACCAGTTTTACCAGGCGTGGAATTCAGATAGCTTCCCGCGCATGATCGCCGTCACCTTCCAGCATCCTACGCCTTATTTTGACGATTCCTATGCGGTGAATTCGGCCAACAACGGCCCTTATGGCGACGCGCTTCTCACTGAGATGATCCCTTACCTCGAATCGCACTTCCGCATGATTCCTCAGCCTTGGGCGCGCGTGCTCACGGGAGGTTCGACCGGCGGATGGGAGTCTCTCGCTTTGCAGGTGCTGCACCCGGATTTCTTCGGCGGCACCTGGACGCTGTACCCGGACCCTATCGATTTCAGGCATTATCAGTTCACGAACATTTATGAGGACGATAATGCCTTTTGGGTGCCAGGCCACACCTGGCTTCAAGCTCCGCGTTACATCGAGCGTGACCCGAATGGCCAGCCTGAGACCTCAACGCAAAAGTTCAGCCAGCTTGAAGACGTCCTGGGCAGCCACGGACGCTCCGGGCAGCAACTCGAAATCTGGGAAGCGGCGTACGGCCCTGTGGGCGACGACGATTATCCCAAACCTCTGTGGGACAAGCGCACCGGCAAGATCGACCACAGCGTGGCTGACTATATGCGCGACCACGGCTATGACCTGGGCTACGATCTGCGCACCAACTGGAAGACAATCGGGCCGAAGCTGGCGGGCAAGATCCACATTTACGCCGGCGATATGGATAGCTTCTATCTCAACCTCGCGGTGTACGACGTGCAGAATTTCTTGAAGAGCGCAACCGATCCGACTTATGGCGGCGACTTTCAATTCGGTCGACCCGAGAAAGGTCATGGTTGGCAGCCTGCCAAACAGGAAGAGATGGTGCGCTGGATGGCAGACCACATCACGAAGTATGCTCCGCCCGGTTCTGACACCACCTCGTGGAAGTACAACTAATTGGTATAGGGCAGATGGCCCTAGACCGCTCGCGTTTTCCGAGCCGGCCCAAGCGGGTGCAGCGCAGGGCCCATTCTCGGCCCTGCGGCCTTTCAATTCCACCTCGCCCAAAAACAACCGCAGGGCTAAAAGCGAGTCCTGCGCTGCCGCAATTGTCGGCAGGTATAACTGGAGTTATACTAAGTGCATGAAGACAGCCATTTCGATTCCTGATCCCCTGTTCGCGGCGGCTGAGCGTGCATCTCGAAAGCTAGGGATGTCGCGAAGCCAGTTCTACTCTGAGGCCGTGAAGCTGTTCCTGAAGTCCCGGCCCAGCCAAGGCGTTAAGGAGGCTCTGGACGCGGTGTACCGCTCAGAGGACTCCCGGCTTGACCCTGCCTTGGCGGCGATGCAGGACTCTTCCCTTGAGCTGGAGGAATGGTAAACGCAACGCAACCTCGCCGAGGTCAGGTGTGGTGGGCTTCTTTGCCTCGTCCCTCGGGTTCCGGACCCGGTTATCGGAGACCCGTTCTGGTAGTACAAACTAATCCGTTCAACGAAAGTGCGATTCGGACCGTTGTGGTTGTGGCCATCACGTCGAATACGCGGCTAGGCTCAGCCCCCGGAAACGTGCGCTGCCAGCCCCGCGAAACGGACCTTGCCCGCGAATCCGTCGCCAATGTCTCGCAAGTGCTGACGGTGGATAAGAGCCTCCTCACCGAGCGTGTCGGGACGCTTCCTGCTCGCACGCTGGCCGAAGTTGAGGACGGCCTCCGACTGGTGCTCGGGCTTTGAAACGAAAGCAGGCGCAGCGATAGGCTAGAATCTGGCTTCAAGGATCTCGAGGCGCTTAGAACTGGCGCGGGCAATCTCCTGAAGCTCAGCAAAGCGTCTTTCGGCAGTCTCAATCCAGGCTTGGCAGGTCTCCGCGAACCCCGCCATATGGTTGCCTTGGTGAATCATGGTCTCTTCCAGGCGGATCATCGTCTGTTCCAGGCGCGTCGTCGTTTGTTCCAGCCGGGCTAAGCGCTCGCGCGCGGCGTCCTGGTCGCGGTCGGCCTTTTCTTGGTGCTCAGCGAGCCGGCGCTCGGTGTCGTGCGCCGTGCGGGCGGTAAGTTCCAGGGTCTGGGTGATGGCTTCGAGACGTTCTTCGATCGTCATCGCGTGCTTTCCTCTCTTGGTCAATGCAATGCTAGCTCCGCTGCCTTGGGAAGTCCACAGACGAGGGTAGGGCCTGTTTCTCAGGGCGGGGGCCCCGGCCAAACACGGGCTGGAAGCCCGTGCCACGTGGCATGGCCATCCTGGCCATGGGAAGCCGACGCTTACAGCCCGCGAGCAAGCTCGCTGCGCTAGAGCGGCAGCAAGCCTGCCCTGAGCGGCTCGAAGGGCTGCCGCACTCCGAAGCGCCTACGGCTTCACCCGAAACGGCACGTTGCTGGAAAGCGTGCCGCTGGGCGTTACCACCTGGACCGTCCCTGTGGTGGCGCCCGCCGGAACCGTGGCCTTGATCACCGAACTCGCTTCTACGGTGAACGTCGCGGGCGTGCCGTTGAAGGTGACGCTGCTGGCGCTAGTGAGATTGGTTCCCAGAATCTTGACGGCTGCTCCGACTTTGCCGCCGGGTGGTTGCGTTTTCACAAACGGGCCGAGACCAACAGACAGGCTGAAGATCGTGCCGCACCCGTCGAGGCAGGCGCTGCCCGTCCCGCCTTGTAAGGTGGTTCCGTAAAAGCTCCCATTGGTGTCCTGGACCACTCCCGTGAAGGGACCCGAGCCGTCCGGGCAACCGCTTTGGGAGCAGAAACTGTAAATGTCGGTAAGCGTTCCATTCAAGGTCATCTTGAAAATCGCGCCTTGGCCGTATGCCCCGGAAAGGTCCGTCCCGTAGAGGTTCCCATCCGTGCCTTGGACAAGCCCTCCGGATCCGGCCTCTGCGCAGTTGACAAGTGTCGTCAGCGTGCCACTTGGCGTGATCTTGAAGATCGTTCCTTCGCCGTTGCACTCGCCGCCATTACTAGTTGCGCCGTAGAAGTTCCCGTCACTCGCCTGGAGCAGTGTTGTCTGCGGGGCCGCACCGTCCGTCCAGTCGAAGCTGTACAAATTGGTGAGCGCGCCAGTCGGCGTGATTCTGAATACGTTGCCACACCCAACCCAGTCGAGAACGGCGCAGTTGCTGGAGGTCCCGCCTGTCTCGGTTGTTCCGTAAAAGTTGCCGTCGGAGCCCTGCACCAAGCCCGCTCCGGGGTTTCCTCCGTCAGAGCCATCGAACTCGTGCAGCGTCGTCAACGTGCCACCGGGGGTGATCTTGAAAAGCGTGCCGCAGCCAACTTCGTCAATGCTGCAGATATAGGTGCCGCCAATAACCGTTACCCCGTAAAAGTTTCCGTCTGTTCCCTGCACCAGCGTTCCCGTAGGTCCGATGCCATCCGTGCAGTTGCTTTGAGAGCAAAAGCTGTAGAGAGTCGTCAGGCGCTCGGTTTGCCACCTGGCGTGATCTTGAAGACTGAACCCCAATGATTCGTTCCGCCGTACTCCGTCGTTCCGTACAGATTCCCATCGGTGCCCTGAATCAACTGTGATGGAGTTACGCTGGTGGTGCCTTGCCCGATCTGGGTGAAGTCGTACAGTGTCGTCAGAGTTTGCGCACACAAGCCGATCGCACCAGTTGCGCACACCAGAAATGCTGCACACGACGTTTTCCACCAATTCAGTTTGCTCATGCGATCCCCCCTTTTTGAGTGCTGTAGCCCTTTGAGTGTCACAGGGCAGGCTTGCTACCGCTGTCGGACAGGCCAGCTTGCTGGCCGTGCCTCTATACGATGCGACGATGAAAATGCCCGCAAGTTGTAGTGCCGGGCCCCAGGGCGGGGCCCCGGCCAAACACGGGCTGGAAGCCCGTGCCACGTGGCATGGCCATCCTGGCCATGGGAAGCCGACCCTACAGCCCGCGAGCAAGCTCGCTGGAGCAAAGCGGCAGCAAGCCTGCCCTGGGCGGCTTGAAGGGCTGCCGCACTCCAAAGCGCCTACGGCGCCACCCGAAACGGCACGTTGCTGGAAAGCGTGCCGCTGGGCGTTACCACCTGGACCGTCCCTGTGGTGGCGCCCGCCGGAACCGTGGCCTTGATCACCGAACTTGCCTCCACGGTGAACGTGGCCGGCGTGCCGTTGAATGTGACACTGGTGGCTCCTGTGAGATTGGTTCCCAGGATCTTGATGGCTACTCCTACTCTGCCGCCGGCAGGCTGCGTTTTCACAAACGGCCCGAGACCCGCAGACAGGCTGAAGATGGTCCCACAGCCCGCCCCCAGGCAGGCGCTCAGGTCCCCGCCACCAGCTGTCGTTCCGTAGAAGCTCCCATTCGTGTCCTGCATCAGCCCCACATACGGGTACGCACCGTCCGTGCAACCGCTTTGCGCGCAAAAACTGTAAACGTCGGTAAACGTTCCGCCCAGAGTGATCTCGAAAACCGTGCCAGACTTGTTTGCCCCACCGCCAGACGTCGTCCCGTAGATGTTCCCATCGGTCGCCTGGACCAGTCCGGCGTAGGGGGCGCTGCCGTCCCCGCAGTCGCTTTGGGCGCAAAGGCTGTACAGAATGGTCAACGTGCCCTTTCGAGTGATCCTGAATACCGTCCCGGCGTGGTTGGTCCCGCCCTGCCAGGTTGTTCCGTAGAAGTTCCCATCGCTGGCTTGAATTAACCCCGCCACAGGAATTATGCCATCCGTGCAACTGCCGACTTGTGGGCAGAAGGTGTGAAGCACCGTTAGCTTGCCGCTTGCCGTGATTTTGAAGACTATGCCGCATCCGTAGTCGGGGTCGCAGTTAAGGTCCCCGCCATTGGAAGTTGTTCCGTAGAATGCGCCGTCGCTACCCTGGACCAGTCCCCCCATCGGGATTTCCCCGTCAGCGCACTGAGACAGAGAGCAAAAGTTGTGAATTGTCGTCAGCGTGCCACTCGGAGTGACTTTGAAGACCGTGGCACAGGTTCCGTTATCAATTTGGCAGACATAACCCCCAGTAGCCGTTGTGCCGTAGAAGTTCCCATCGGTGCCCTGGACGAGCGCCCCTTCCGGCACCAAGCCGTCAGCGCAATTGCTTTGGGAGCAAAAGCTGTACAGCGTGGTCAGCGTCCCACTTGCTGTGATTTTGAAGATGGTGCCGCCGAAGCCGTTGGCCCCACCAAATGCTGTTGTTCCGTAAAAGTTCCCGTCGGTGGCTTGCACTAACCCTGCTTCGGGGCCCTCGCCATCCGGGCAATTGCTTTGGGAGCAAAAGCTGTAGAGTGTCGTCAGCCACCCGGTTGGGCTTATTTTGAAAACGCTACCGTAGCCGTAGGCCCCGCCACCGTTCGTGGTCCCGTATAGGTTCCCGTCGGCGGCTTGGATCAACTGCGACGCGCCGTCAACCCCCGCGCTCTGGGTGAAGCTGTACAGCGTAGTGAGAGTTTGCGCGGGCAAGGCAATCGCCGTGGCTGCGCACCGCAGAAATACTGCACACGCCGCTTTCCACCAATTCAATTTGCTCATGCTACCCCCTCTTGGAGTGCGGTAGGCTTGCTACCGCTTTCGACAGGCCAGCTTGCTGGCCGTGCCCTTGTACCTGTACGCTGCTACGATGAGCATGGCCGCGAGCAAGCTCGCTAGACCAAAGCGGCAGCAAGCCGCCGCAGTCCAAAGGCCCTACGGCTTCACCCGAAACGGCACGCTGCTGGACTGGCCTGAAAGGCCGACCTAACCCAGCCCTGGGCAACGCCCAGGTGATCCAGTTGTATTCCGCGCAGCGATTGAGCCCTGAAGGGGCGATCCAAAAAGCGCGAATTAGCCCGCCTGCCGCCGATCAAACGCCCTTTCAGGGCTCAATCTTTCGAAGTCTGGCGGACCTCAAACCCAGGCCGTTGGCCGGCCGTTGGCCTGGGCTAGGGTAGAGCGCCCTTCGGGGCTCGAAAGGCCGCCCTCTGCGAAGTGCCTACCGCCTACCCCGACGCTGCGGCTGCCCGTAGACGCGCCACCTCAAAGCAAAACACAAGTTACCCCCCCCCCGCAATGTACGGGCGTGTAATATGAAGGATTGCCCCCTTCACGCTGCTCCTGATATGCGACCTGTCGGGTTCGCCCTCTGAAAATTCTACATTCTTGCCGGCTGCGGGTTCGGTGTAAGAACCCAGCTTATCCTGATCAGGTCCCGGCTACGTGCTTACTTGCGGCCCTTTGCGCCTTTGCGTGACCTCTTGATTCCACGCCGCTGAACTGGAGCGCAAGGCTCATTTCCGTCGGCTTCGAAGCAGTTCGGCGAAAAATTTCCTGAAAGTGGCCATTTCTACCGTAACTGCTTGTGACGACGTGATTTATCAAATTGGGTTCGTACC
This sequence comes from Terriglobia bacterium, assembly GCA_035578005.1. GTDB lineage: Bacteria > Acidobacteriota > Terriglobia > UBA7540 > UBA7540 > Gp13-AA77. Next base: position 19,183 of record DATJYK010000342.1, on the reverse strand, counting down.
CCCCGAAAGTTTCAAAAACGGGCCTATTTTTTGTGGCCTAAGCTCATGAGCCCACAGGAGCTAGACGCCAATGGGTTCGTAGCAGACCCGTCATTGCCCGGATCGTCGCTCCCGCCGTCGCCCTGATCGTTGCCGTCAGCGTCATCTTCATCGCCTAAATCCGTCAGCGGCGCGTCGAGGTCTCATACTGACGTAGGGGCGGCCCTTGTCGCCGCCCATTTCGAATGTATTCTGTCATTGGGCAGCCACAGGGGCCGCCCCTACGTCTAACGGCGCCACCATATTTCGGGCGACCGGCACCCGAACCGCCATCTGGCGGGCGTTCAGCGCTGAACGGCGGCGCCCCTCTCAAGCCCTGGGTCCCGTGGAACCCGCGGCGTTCCAGCGCTGAGCGCGCATCCGCTTTACGGTTCTGGTTCCGTTCCAGGACACGAGGTCATTCCCCAAAAAGCTCCCCCAAAAAGCTGCGCCGCGTCGGCGTACCCTTCGAGTATCACGTGGATCACTCGTAGGTCAAAGCCTCGCTCGGTCTCTTATGGGTTAATTCCCGGTGGCCTGGCATACGGGGGGCGTAGAGGCTTTCTTGCAGAGAAAGCCGCGGACCCGAGGCCTGGGACGCGCTATTCGTGCTCGAAAATACTTGTTGACAGACCTCAGTCTATATATGTAGACTTAAGCCATGAAGACAGGAATCCCTCGGCTCTCAACGGAAACCCTATGCGTGCTGGATAAGTTTCTGGAGAGTCCGCGCAACTGGCGGTACGGCTACGAATTGGGCCGTGAGACCGGCCTGAAGTCGGGAACGCTCTACCCGATTCTTATGCGGCTTGAAAAGTACGAGCTTTTGGAAGCCCGTTGGGAGGCCACGGAGAATGGCGTGCCGCCAAGACACACGTACCGGTTGACGCCGAACGGCCTGGAATTGGCACGAGCGAAGCTAGCCGCGCCTCGTTCGGAATTGCTGGCGCAGCCCGCCTTGAGCAAGGGATGAGAGCGATGCTGAAAGGCCATTTTCGGCAAGCCGCGGCAATACTGCTCGAATGGGCCATCCGCATCTCACCCCTGGACGCGCGCGTCTGGGGCCTGGCGATGCAAGGCGAGCTCAACCAGGTGGAAGGAGCGTGGGCGGCGCTGATGTGGGCCCTGGGGGGCGCTGGTGTGCTGCTGAGGCGCGCACTGGCCTCGGCGCTTATCCCGAGCCGCCGCGGCCAGGGGGCTCTGCTGGACGGCGGGCTTTTCGAGAAAAAGGTCTCCTTGCGCGGCGCCGCGCTTGGCGCCGGACTTGCATGCCTATTGGGAGCGATGCTATTTTTCGCTGCGCCTCCATTCCGACAGGCGCTTCGCATTTCACTCACGCCGTGGTACTCAATGTTACAAGGGAAGTCCGGCGCCTTCCAGCCGGGCCTTGGGGCTCTCGCCCGGCAGGCGCGGCGGAGCGGCGACGCCGAAGGCTTGGCCTTTTGCGCGATCCGAATGAAGAGTAACGACGCGAGCGCCCGCCTGGCGGCGGAGGCCGTGGCCTTAGACCGCAGCCTTCTGTGGGTGTACGCCGTGGTGGCAGCGCAGCATCCTCAACTACCTGAGATCAGCTCATGGCTTTCCGAACTTCAACACGGGGATCCCCAGAACGCGGTTATTCCGTTGCTCGCGGCTGAGCATGCCTCCATGAGCTCTACGGTTTTCGGGACTGTCACCGGCAAACAGACTCAGCGCGGCCCGGCGTGGGAAGGCCTCATGGCAACGGCCTTCCGGTCGGAAAAGTTCGACGATTACCTGGACCGCCTCGAGCAGTTGGACCGCAGGGTGGTGGTGCGATATAGGTTCTACGAGCCGGAAGCGATGGTTGCCGAAGGTGAGATCGTGCCGGCTTCCGCACTCGAACATGCCCAGGAGTTTGGAAGCTCACGAATAGGCTTGGGGAACAGCTTCGAAGCCAAGGGCAATTGGAACGGTGCGCGCGAAGAGTACTGGAGTGTGGCCCGCTTCGGCCAGTTGATCGATTCCCAGGCACGCACTGACCTGGAGCGCCGCACGGGCGCCGCCCTTCAAGCTATGGCCTATCTCCCGCTTCAGGCGAGTTACGAGAAGAAAGGCGCGAAAGCCGAAGCCGGCCTCTTTGGCTATCTGACCGCGAAATTCGAATCAACGGGCGCCGGGCGCGCCGGCGGAGGCGATTCAACTTTTGGCGAGGAGACCTGGCGGCGCAACGCAACGGTACTGACAGTCTCGGGCCTGTTTGCGTCGCTGTTCTCAGGTGTACTGGCGATTGCGGTATCGATCGTCATCGCTGCGGGTGTTCGTGGTGCACGCCGCGCACTTCTGAGCCCGAGACCGGCCGCGACCCCCACCGCGATCATCGTTGCTTTCACCAGCGCTGTGGGCCTCTTGCTCTCTTGCGCCACCCTTTATCTAACTTATCGTCCGTACTGGTATATCTTTCAGCACGCAATCCTGAACGGCGACACCAGCCACACCGGCGACCTTCGCAACTTTCTGGCCGCCACTCTGACGCTGCCCACCGTTGCGTCGGGCCGCGCCGTGTCGCTGAGCGTTTCGGTTTATTTTTGGACGGGTCTAATCCTGATCGCTTTTACCGGACTCATCCTAAGCCTGCTTCGATTCTTCCGCGAGCGCGCGGCAGCGAGGGAGTCCCCGCTTGCCGTGACTTTTTGTTGGTAGCCAAGGCTCGTGCTGCGGCGACTGGGGATAGGTGTGTCAATTTCAGGGCCTTCAGCAATCAGCATTCAGTAGTCAGCAAGACTCGCACCGGGCGTGAAAGCGGTGAGTCTGCGGCGGGACGCCGAGTGCTGAAGGCTGATTGCTGAAAGCTGACACTTGACGGCTGAGAGGTGAACCATGAGGAAACTGATTCTGGCTGCAGCATTGTTGCTGATGATACCGGCGTTGACGCCGGCGCAAGAAGGCGATCATCCGTATCGGGGCCAAGGTTATTTGTTCTTTGGCTTGGGTGCAGGGACGGGTGCTCCATCAAGTGCATTCTTCGAGCACGTGGGCGGCGGGGGAGAAGGGTTTTTGTACAAGGGACTTGCGTTCGGCGGTGAGGTGGACTATGCGCACTCCGGGAAGCACTACGACTTCAGTCAGGCCTGGATCGGTTCGGTGGATTTTTCCTACCACCTTGGGCGCCATGCACCTCCGGGCAAGATTGACCCTTTCCTGCTAGGCGGCTTTTCTGTGGTAGGCCCCACTGAAGCGGGAAATGGGCGCGGCGCACCTGCGGGTAATTTTGGAGGTGGGGCCAACTGGTGGCTCGGGGAGCACGCGGCATTGCGCTTCGAGTTCCGGGACGTCGTGGGCGGATCCACCTTCTGGCCGTACGACCATGTTCTTTCCTTTCGCGTCGGCGTGACGTTCCGGTAGGCGGAGGGCAAGCCCACGTTTCCCGAGGTGAGCGAGCCTGTGAGGTTGGGTTGTCGAGAGGTGAGACATGAAGAGACTTATCGTGACGACAGGCTTCTTGCTCATACTGCCGGCGCTGGCGTTAACACAAGACGCCGACCATCCGCCTCGGGGCCAGGGTGGCTCGCTACGCATTCCCTATACGACTCTTTCATTCGCTACTCCATGCCGGTTTATCGCGGCGCTATCCAGAGCGAGGCGCTCTGCGCCAGCCGGACTGATGGCAGCGAATCGGAGTCATGATGTTCTCAGGTTAGGGTCTACGATAGGTACCTTTGTACCATGAGACCTTTGTACGATTGACCGTTTCTAAAGACAGCTTTATAGATAGTATGAGCTAGGTTCATCCCTAGCGCTGCGCCCGATAGCGGTGTTCACGCGTGTTGCAATCGCCGGAGTTGTTGTCGCGAGGGATGCGAGGGAGCAATGAAAGCAAAGCACTTCGCTTTGGGCGTTACAGTCATAGCCATGGCGATCTCTGGGAACGCCTTCGGCGATTCCTTAACGCTCTCCGGCTCAAGCCTTCAGGTTACCTCCGTCAATGGCCTTAGCATCACTGGAGGCAGTCTGTCTTTCAGTGATCCCACCTATTTGGGCAACTGGCAGTGGGGCAGCGGAGGAACGCTCAGTCTGACAGGTACAGTATCGGCCGCAAGCGCATCCGGCACTCTGTTATCCGATGACTTTCAGAGCGCCACTGTCTTGGATATTAGTGGGACATCCTATCAACTGACTTTCGGCGCGATCTCGGGCACCTTCAACTCGGCTCTCGCAAGCTTTCTAGGCGTCAGTAGCACCTTCACCAACGGCGCGCTCGTGCTGATTCTATCGGACCCAGCGCTCCCCGCAGTCGGCGCCGCGTTTACCGCCAGCAATTTGAGCGGTGGCATACAGGCCGGCGGCACCGGCTGGGTTATCGGTTCAGCGGGAACGGTCTCAGCCGCTGCACCAACTGCCATGGATGAGCCCTGGAGCCTGTCCACATCGCTGGTGTTCTATGGGATGATGGTGGTATTCTTCTGGGCATTGGCTCGGGCAAAGATACTGATTCCCCTTCGTTAACCCAGTTGTACCTTCGCTGAAAAGCACGACGAAAGAACGGCATGCCGATGGAGCATCGCCGCGCCCGCGCCCTCGCTCAAGCGAAAAGGTGTCCCTTCGGGACCTCGCAGACCGCACAGAGCCGAGGTCTGCACCCGCCACCACGTCTCCTCAGTTTGGGGCTGCTTCGCCGGCGGCGCCGGCGAGATCCAAGGTGAAGTAGAAGGTGGCACCTTTTCCTGCTTGGGCCTGCGCCCACACGCGGCCGCCGTGCCGTTGAAACACACGTTGTACCACGGCCAGACCCACGCCCGTGCCTTCAAAGTCTTCACTGGCGTGCAGACGCTGAAACACTCCGAACAACTTGTGCGCGTGTTCCATGCTGAAGCCGACCCCGTTGTCCCGAACATAGAACACGGTCCGGCCGTCGGCGTTCTCTTGATAGTCGACTTCGATTAATGCCGGGTTGCGCGGCCGCGTGTACTTCACCGCATTCGAGATGAGATTGGCGACGGCCTGCTTCATCAACACCCGGTCGCAACGGGCCGGAGGCAGCTTGCCCACACGCCATTCAATGGGACGGCCGCTCACCTCGGGCTCCAGTTCTTCTACGACCTCCCTCACCAACTCCTGCAAGTCAACCTGCTGCCAGCTCATGGCCTGCCGGCCCAGGCGTGCCACCTCCAGGAGGTCATCGATAAGCCTTGACATACTGGCCGTGGCGTGCCGAATCCGGCCCAGGTACTCTTGGGCCGCCGCACCGAGTTCTCCGCCAAGCTCCTCGGTGAGAATCTGGGAGAATCCATTGATATGGCGCAGAGGCGCGCGCAGGTCATGAGCGACCGAGTAAGTGAAGGCTTCCAGTTCGCGATTGGCGGCTTCAAGCTGAGAGGTGCGTTCGGCCACGCGGCGCTCCAGGGTGGCATTGAGCTGTCTGATTTCCTCTTGCGCCCGCTGACGCTCCGCGAGTTCCGACTCCAGCAGCCGATTGGCCTGAGCGAGTTCTGCGGTACGTTCGGCCACCCGCACTTCCAGCTCAGCGTTGGCTCTTTGGATGGTCTCTTCGGCGCGCTTCAATGCGGTGATGTCGCGGGTCACTTTGGAAAAACCCATAAGTTTCCCGGACTCGTCCCGCACGGCGGTAATCACCGCGTTGGCCCAGAAGCGCGAGCCGTCTTTGCGCACGCGCCACCCCTCGTCTTCAACCCGGCCCGTCTCGGCCACCTGGGCGAGTTGCTTTTCCGGCCTGCCTTCCGCCACGTCTTCGGGCGTATAGAAGCGAGAGAAGTGTTGACCGACAATCTCGTCCGTCGCGTAACCCTTGATGGCTTCAGCCCCCGCATTCCAGGTTTGCACGCGGCCCGTCGGGTCCAGCATGAAGATGGCGTAATCCCGAACGCTCCCAACCATTGAGCGCAGAAGTTCTTCCGCGCGCCGAAGCTCAACAGCGGCCCGCTCACGCACAACGTTGGCCCGGTGGCTTTCGATTCCCGCCATCGTCACAAGGCCAACCGCCAGGAGCAGCCCAAACACCAGGGTCCAGGTGGCGGTTCGTACTTCTGATTCCACCGCACGCTCCCGCACGTCAAACAGCCGGTGTTCCTCCCCCTGCACCTGGTCCGTGAGGTGTAATACTGAACGAGAGAGCGTCACGCCCGAACCGTCTAGAAGGAGCTTGCCGGCCGCATCGGTGCCGCGAAGTCGTCGCGCCGCCACCAGGTTATCGGACGCAGCCAGTCGCGCCGCCACCAGCGCCCTCAGGCGCAGCACATTGTCCCGCTGAATCGGATTGTCGGCGGTGAGGCGGCCGGTGGCGTCTACATCACGGGAAAGGTCTCGGGAAGCGGTGTGATAGGCTTCGAGTTCGCCGTCAGTTCCGGTGATCACGTAGAGCCGCGCCGATGACCCGACGTCGCCGAGCGCGCCGCGAATCCCTTCCACCTGCGTCAGGACGGCTTCGGCGTGCTCCACGGAGCGGTTACTCGCCAGCAGACGCCGCGTAATCCTGTATTCAAGCGAGCCGACGAGGACGACCAGTCCAAAGGCTATGCCGAACGAAGCCTCAATCCGAAATGGGAGTCGCCGGAGCATCGATCCTGGGGAATTCCAGAAGCAATCTTGATGCTAAGCTCATATATACGCTGTGTCAATAGTAGTATAGTACTCCTCTCGGAAACACTTCTCGCTGCGAAATACGTCACCCATCTAGCCTACAGCCACGTCCGGGGACGCTACCTCGCTGAAAACAGGACACAACCGTTCTCCCGCCAGGTCCCGCGGGTGTGAACGCTATGAAAATGTCAGTTTGATTCGAGCGTACGATTTTGTATCCCGGTACCAACTATGGTAAGTGTACCTTCCTTCGGGTGCTGGGCGATGGATGGCATGGTAGGAGGGAAATGCGATATTCTGCCTTGCGGTGAGTCTGGGCCCGGCTGGCGCAGAGGCGTGTCCGAGAGGACAGAATGAACTGGTTGTGCTGCGCCCGCCCATCAAAGCGCGAATCCTCCGCGTCAGCATCGCAACCGCGCGAATGAGCGAGGGTAGCGCCGACCTTGCTCTCAAAGGTCCGCGGACTTCGAAAGACGCAGGTCGCGCTACACGTGAGGTGCTGTAGGCTATTAGTGTAGCTTCGTTACCCCGGCATGTTGCTGATAAATAAGAGGGTTAAGCGATTTTATGCGTTGCAGTCGAGGCTGAAGCAGGATTGCCACGCCGACCCCGACATGCAATCGCATCCCAACTCTCACTTCCGGCTCCTCGCGCCGTGACTTTACGATGGTAAGCAAGCCCATGCCGAACGATCCGGAAAAGCTGTTCGCGGCGCCCGCAGACCTGGAAGGCTGGTCAAGCGAGCGCGACCTGGGTGAGCCCGGCGAGTATCCGTTCACTCGCGGAATCTATCCCGACATGTACCGCCGCCGTCCCTGGACCATGCGGCAATACGCCGGGTTCGGAACAGCCGCTGAGTCCAATGCACGCTATCGCTACCTGCTCTCGCAAGGCACGTCCGGGCTCTCCGTTGCTTTCGATCTACCCACCCAGATCGGACTCGACTCTGACCATCCTCTGGCTCAGGGTGAAGTAGGACGTGCGGGTGTGGCCATCGATTCCCTTGAAGACATGGAGCAGCTCTTCGACGGCATTCCCCTCGAGCGCGTCTCCACCTCGATGACCATCAACGCCACCGCAGCGATCCTGCTGGCGCTTTACTTTGCGGTGGCGGAGAAACAGGGCGTCAGCCTTAAGCGGCTGACGGGCACAGTTCAGAACGACATTTTGAAGGAGTACATCGCGCGCGGAACTTACATCTACCCACTTGCTCCGGCGCTGCGGCTTGCCACCGACATCTTCGCCTTCTGTCACGAGCGCGCGCCGCAGTGGAATACAATCTCCATCAGCGGGTATCACATTCGCGAGGCCGGCTCCACGGCTGTGCAAGAGGTGGCCTTTACGCTGGCCAACGCTATCGCTTACGTGGAAGCCGCACTGGCTCGCGGCTTGGCCGTTGATCACTTTGCTCCCCGGCTCTCCTTCTTTTTGAATTCTCACAACGGGCTGCTGGAGGAAGTGGCCAAGTTCCGCGCGGCCCGGCGCCTGTGGGCGCGATTGATGCGGGAGCGTTTCCAGGCGCGCGATCCGCGTTCCTGGACCTTCCGTTTTCACACTCAGACGGGTGGCTCTACACTCACCGCGCAGCAGCCGGACGTGAATCTGGTTCGCGTCACGCTTCAGGCGCTGGCCGCCGTGATGGGAGGAACGCAGTCTTTGCACACCAACGCTCGTGACGAAGCGCTGGCTCTTCCCACGGAGGCTTCGGCGTTACTTGCACTGCGAACCCAGCAGATTATCGCCTGCGAAAGTGGCGTCACCAACACCGTAGACCCACTGGGCGGCTCCTATTACATCGAAAAGCTGACGGACGACATCGAGCGCGGGACGCAAGAGTACCTGAAGAGGATTGACTCTATGGGTGGCGTGCTCCGGGCCATCGAAGACGGTTACATCCAGCGCGAGATTCAGGAATCGGCTTATAAGCACCAGCAGAAGATTGAATCAGGCCAGCAGGTGGTGGTGGGGGTGAACGGTTACCAGGATGAGCGCTCCGCCGCGCCGCCTCTGCTGCGCATTAATCTGGAAATGGAACGAGCTCAGGTGGATCGGCTTCAGCGTCTTCGCGCCCGCCGTGACAGCAACTGCGCGAAGGCAGCACTCGCCACAATCGAGAGTGCGGCGCAGTCAGACAAGAATCTTATGCCGCCCATTCTTGACGCCGTCAAGGCCTACGCCACGGTGGGCGAAATCGCCGGCACGCTGCGCAGCGTGTTTGGGGAGTATCAGGAGTCGGTGGTCATTTGAGATGATGTTGCTGTCAGTCACGCTAAGCGCGTGCGTAGGAGTTGCAGTGTTCACCGAGGAAAATCAAACTGCCTGTGACCAGCCTGCCGATGCTGTCCATCTGGGAGAGAAACAGCGCAGACTGCTCGAGTTCCTCAGAAGCAAGACGCCACTTTGGAATCCAGACGATCACCCTGAAATTGACGCGGCAGGAGGTGCGGCGGCTTGGGTAAAGAAGATGAGGCAGGGAGCGGAAAGAGCCTCACGAAAACGGCGGAAGCGCAATCGCTGATGGGCCCGGTAGGCCCTCGCGTGCGACTTCAGAACTGATAGCCCATCTGACGACGGGCACGGGCTTGGCTCCGATTGCTCCTATTGCAGGTTGAGGAAGAAACACAAACAATGACAGCGCGCCGGTGCATATTCTGCGATGTTGAACTGACTGGGGAGAATCGCGCGAAGGAGCATGTGGTCCCACAATGGCTTCTGGAGCACCTCGAGATTGGAGAAGAGGAGCTTTTCCAGGGCGTCGCACTGAGTGAGAACTCGGAAGTCATGAATCACCGCACGATCGCGACGCGGAGCATGGTCGAGGGGCGTGTTTGTGAGCCGTGCTACGGAGGGTGGATGTGCGGGCTGGAGAATGAAGCAAAGTCTTTGCTCATTGCCCTACTAGATGGCACCCGCACAGTTCATGCGCTGACGAATGCGGAGAGGTCAACGGTATCAACATGGGCGACGAAAACCGCTTACGTTCTGAGCTACCCGACACCACTAAATGACCCGATAAACCCTGCGCACCTTCGGCATCTCAGGGATCACAGGACTGTTCCCGTCGGGACAGGAGTATTCGCGCAACAGCACAAGCCAACCGGGAAGTTCTCGTACTTGCAGAAGAATACCTGGCCACATTTCTCTGAGGCACGTCCCGGAGAAGAGAGCGCACGGGTCACTAGCGACGCCGGTTACAAGATTGCCCTGCAATTCGCCGTATTGATGCTCCTAGTCACCTACTGGCCTCCGGATCGGTCCACATACGCATTGGTTTCCGGTGTACACGTTCCGCTCTGGCCGATGGAGAACTTCTACCTTTGTTACTACGGCGGCGGCGAGGTTCCCACACCATACGACTCTAGATCTCTGCTAGAGAGATTCAACAGCAGTTTGGCCATATGTCACAGAATCTGAGTTCGACCTGCCGAGGCAAACATGGCAACCCTAACCTTTCTCGGTGCCGCCGGCACTGTTACGGGCTCGCGATACGTTCTTGAGGCGGGCGGCGAGCGGTTGATGATCGACTGCGGCACCTTTGAGGGCTCAAAGGAGCTGCGGTTGCGCAACTGGAGTCCGCTGCCGGTCGATGCTGGAAGCATTCACTGGTTGGTGCTGACGCACGCTCACCTCGATCACACGGGCTACATTCCGCGGTTCATCAAAGAGGGATTTCGCGGCGAGATCTACTCTACCGGCGGCACCCTAGATCTTGCGCACTTGCTGCTGCCCGATTCCGGCCACCTGCAGGAAGAAGACGCGGCGTTTGCCAATCGCAAAGGTTTCTCCAGACACACTCCCGCACTGCCGCTTTACACCTATGACGATGCCGTGGCTTCGCTTCAGCGCTTTCGCGCGGTTGATGAGTCGAAACAGGTCGAACTATCCGAGCATTTCAGCTTTCGCTACTTTCGCGTTGGCCACATTCTGGGCGCGCGCTGCATCCTGGTGGAGATTCGAGAAGACGGCGCTGTGCGTCGCGTTCTTTTCTCCGGAGATGTGGGCCGCGAGCAGCAACTGGTGATTCGGCCGCCTGCGATCCCCGAACTGGACGGGGATTACGTGATGCTATGCGAGTCCACGTATGGCGACCGATTGCATCCGTCAGATGATTACCGCGCCCGCCTGGCCAACCTCGTTGAAACCACGGCAGCACGTGGTGGCAGCCTGGTGATCCCCGCCTTTGCCGTCGGCCGCACGCAAGAGCTGCTCTACGTCTTCCGCGAGCTGATCGATAGCAACCGGTTGCGCCGAATGCCCATCCACGTTGACAGTCCCATGGCCATCGACTGCACGGATATCTATCGCCGACATCGCGAAGATCACAATCTTGAGATGGAGCAGCTTGAGGCGCAGGGCGTGAGACCCTTCGCGCCCCAAGGTGTGCACTTCGATCGCTCGGTCGCCGAGTCAAAGTCGCTGAACGACGCCCGGCGGCCAATGATCATCATTTCGGCAAGCGGCATGGCAACCGGAGGCCGCGTGCTGCATCACCTCGCGCGCTGCCTTCCCGACGCGCGTAACACCATCCTGTTCGAGGGATTCCAGGCGCCGGGAACGCGCGGTCAGGCGATCCAGTCCGGCGTGCACGCGATCAAGATTCACGGCGAAATGGTTCCGGTGCGCGCTCATGTTGAATCAATGGAAAACTTCAGCGGCCACGCCGATTACGGCGAGATGTTGAGGTGGCTAGGCAAGTTTCCGCACGCGCCGCGCAAGGTGTGGCTGGTGCATGGCGAGCCCTCGGGCGCGCAGTCACTGCGGCAAAAGATCGCGGCTCAACTGGGTTGGGATGCCGATGTGGCTCAGTACCTTCAGAAGGTCACGCTGTAGCGCCCGGCGGGGCGATCGCTTGCGATTCGGCCGCAGGCTCCAGGCCCAGTTCAGCCGCAATGCCGCGCATGGCCTCAATGCAAAAGGCGATGTGCTCATCAAGCGGAACGCCGAGTTCTTCGGCGCCACGAGTGATATCGTCGCGGCTCACCGAGCGCGCAAACGCTTTGTCCTTCATGCGCTTCCTCACCGACCTGGCTTCCAGAGATCGAATGCGTTCCGGCCGCACCAGCGAACATGCGGTGATGAAGCCAGCGAGTTCATCACACGCGAAGAGGGTCTTGGCCATAAGGGTTTCGCGCGGCACGCCGGTGTAATCGGCGTGTCCTAAGATCGCCACGCGAATGTCCTCCGCGCAGCCTTTGTCCTTGAGAATTTCGCTGCCTTTCAGGGGATGATCAGGCGCGTCAGGATATCTCTCATAATCGAAGTCATGGATGAGCCCCGTGGAGCCCCAGCGGTTCTCATCCTCACCAAACTTCCGCGCGTAGGCGCGCATACAGGCTTCGACGGCCAACGCGTGCTTGCGCAAACTTTCGCTCTGGGTATATTCGGTCAGCAACTCCCAAGCGGCACTGCGATCCATGGCACCTCCGAAATGAAAAACGCGCGTTCCTATTCATCATTCATCATTCATCATTCATCGTTCATAATTCTAGACGTACTTCACTCCGCGCCGGCCCTGCGCGATTCGCCCAATCTGCCAGAACGGTTCCCGATGTCTGCGAAGCACGCGTGAAACAGCGTCAAGATCACGTTCGCGGACGACCAGCATCATTCCTACTCCCATGTTAAACGTGCGCAGCATGTCGTCTTGCGGGACGCGCCCCGACCTGGCAATGAGCTCGAAAATAGGTGGCACCGGCCAGCTTCCAAGTTGGATCTCCATCCGGCATCCGGTTGGCAAAATGCGCGGCGGATTCTCCGTAAGGCCGCCGCCCGTGATGTGCACGATTCCCTTGAGCAATCCGGTTCGGCGGCCCTCCCGCGCGCCATTTGATCGAACGGTTCGGAGCAGCGGCGCAATAAGCTCGCTGTAGCAACGGTGCGGCGCCAACAACTCTTCACCCAAGGTGCGGCCGAGCTCAGGAATTAACTGATCGAGCCTAAGACCACCTTCTTCAAGCAGCGCCCTGCGAGCCAGGGAATACCCGTTGGTGTGAAGTCCGGCGGACGGGAGTCCCAGCACGACGTCGCCCGCGCGAATTCCGTTGCCGTCGATAATGCGGCTACGTCGAACCCAGCCCACAATGCAGCCGGCGACGTCATATTCCTCGTCGGGATAAAAGCCCGGCATTTCCGCAGTTTCGCCGCCCACCAAGGCACAGCCAGTTTCGCGGCAAGCGCGCGCAATTCCAGAAACGACCTCCGTTACGACTTCGGGTTTGAGCCGTCCGGTCGCGAGATAGTCGAGAAAGAAAAGGGGGGCTGCTCCGTGCACTGCAATGTCGTTCACGCAGTGGTTCACAAGATCGGCGCCCACCGTGGAATGCCGGCCCATCGCGAAGGCGATCTTGAGCTTGGTCCCGACGCCGTCTACGCTGGAAACAAGCACCGCGTCGCGGGGCAGGCCACTTAGGGCGAAGAAGCCGCCGAAAGCGCCGACGTCGCGAAGTACGCGCGAGTTGAAGGTGCCGCGTGCGAGCTGCTTGATGCGCCGTTTGGCGCGATTGGCGGCGTCAATGTTAACGCCGGCATCCTCGTAACGCATAGGGCGGGGAATCGGCCGGGAAGATGAAACTCGAAATTCGAAACTCGAAATTCGAAAGTGGAAATCGCAAACTTGAAATTCGAAACTTGAAATCCGAACCTCGGGACCCAGATTTCGTTCAGGGCGAGATTCGAATTCCGAGTTTCGAGCTCCGGATTTCGCGTTTCGACTAAAACACTTTGCCGGTGCGGGACCAGCGGGTCTTGCTGAGGAAATTTTCGATGATGGAGGCGTCGAAGCGCAGCCGGTCCGTCAAGCCGTCGGCCGTCCAGTCGGGTGTGGGCGCATCGTAAGACCAGTAGACGAAGAGCGGCTCGCCCACCACATTTTCATCAGGAACAAAACCCCAGAAGCGGCTATCAAGAGAATTGTCGCGATTGTCGCCCATGGCAAAGAAGCAGCCCTGAGGAACGTGCAGTCCGTCTGGCTTGATGTAGTTGGGCATTTCGCGCGCCCAGGCCGGATCGAGCCCGCCGTAAGCCGGAATCGTCTGCACCTCTTCTATGCTAGGCGGAAAGTTCACCACCAGCGGCATCATGTTCGAGGGATCAAGCTGCACATACGGCTCATAGAGCGGCTTACCGTTCACGTAGACTTGCTTGTGGACGATCTTCACGACGTCGCCGGCCTGGGCAATCACTCGTTTCACAAACATCACCGAAGGATTGCGGGGGTAATGAAAGGCAACGATATCGCCGCGATGAATCTGGCGCAGCACCGGCAAGCGCCACGAGGTGTACGGGATCTCGGGGCCGTAGAGAAGCTTGTTCAGAAAGACGTGATCGCCGATGAGGATCGTGCTCTCCATGGAACCGGTCGGAATCACGGTGGCCTCGGCCACGAACGTACGGATGCCAAGGACCGCGGCCAGCACTACCAGGAGTGATCGGACCGTGTCCCACCAGGTGTCGCCTCGCTCCCGGCTGACGACATGCGTCGGCGCCGTCACTCCTGCCGGCGGCGTCACTTCTGATCCGTCCGTGGCCTCAGGCGCCGCCACAGGCCCACTTGCGGCCTCCGAAGGTGCGCCTGCGGCCGCGTCTCCAATCGTTTCTGCAGCGCTACCCTCAGGAGTAAAGTTGACCTTGGGTTGATTCTCTTCCATATCTTGCTCCCGCCGTTCAGCCGCGATTTCGCAGCGCGATCAGTTGCTCCTGGACAGCCGTCGGATACTCGGCCGTGTAGCAAGCCAGGCAATAGTGACCTTGTGTATCTTCGACGGCCTGCCGCAAACGCTCGATGGGCAAGTATCCCAAGCTATCCGCTCCGATAAACTCACGAATTCCATCAAGCGAGTGTGTGGCCGCAATCAACTCAGCGCGCGTGGGCGTGTCAATGCCGTAGTAGCAAGGAGACACCGTCGGCGGGCAACTGATCCGCACGTGTACCTCGCGCGCCCCTGCCTCCCGTACGATGCGCACGATCTTGCGGCTGGTTGTGCCGCGGATGATCGAGTCATCCACCAGTACTACGCGCTTGCCATCCAAAAGGTTTCGCACCGGGTTCAGTTTCAGCCGCACGCCGAAATCCCGGATGGCCTGCGCCGGCTCAATAAAAGTGCGCCCTACGTAATGGTTGCGGATCAGTCCAAACTTCAGGGGAATGCCTGATTCTTCGGCATATCCCGTGGCCGCCGCCACACCCGAATCGGGCACAGGGACTACCAGATCCGCCTCCGCCGGATGCTCCCGAGCCAGGTACCGGCCCAGCATTTCACGGCTGGCCTGTACGCTGCGTCCGAACACCATGCTATCGGGCCGCGAGAAATACACATGCTCGAAGATGCACTGCCGCGGCTGCGGAGGCGCGTAGCGCAGAAAAGTTGGGCCTCGCCCGTCGAGAATCACCATTTCACCCGGCTGCACTTCACGCTCGTAGGTGGCGCCAATCAGGTCAAAGGCACAGGTTTCCGACGCCAGCACCCAAGCCTGATCGGGAGGTTCGCCCAAACGGCCGAGCGAGAGCGGGCGGAAGCCCCGCGGATCTCGAATGCCGTAGACCGAGTTCTTAAAAAGCATCACCAGCGAGTAGGCACCGTCCACGCGATCCAGCGCATCCGCCACCGCTTCGGGCACGCCGGTCTGCTTGGAGCGCGCGAAGTAATGGACAAACAGTTCCGTGTCACTCGTCGTCTGGAAAATATCGCCCTTGGTCTCCAGTTCACGCCGCAGCGCCGCCGCGTTCACCAGGTTCCCGTTGTGGGCCAGCGCCACTTCGCCCTTCTGGCAGCTCACCACCAAGGGCTGGGCGTTTTTCAGGTCCGTATCGCCGGCGGTGGAGTAGCGGGTGTGACCAATGGCCGCGTGGCCATCCAGCCCTTCCAAGACGCGCTGGTTAAACACCTCGGCCACGTGTCCCATGCCCTTATGACACGTGATCCTTTCGCGGTCGGCAACGGCAATTCCGGCGCTCTCCTGGCCGCGGTGCTGCAGGGCGTAAAGGCCAAGATAAGTGAGCTTGGCCGCCTCGGCGTTTCCGTAAACGCCGAAGATGCCGCAATGGTCGCGGAATTTGTCTTCGAGGAGACTATAGGTTGGAAAAGACTCGCTGCCCGGAGTCAAGAATACTCCCTCAAGCCGCAGGACTTCGTCGACGTCAGCCCGGCGACTGTCCCACCGACTCTATTGTCACCGAATCGGGCCCGGCGTGCAACAGTTACTTCGTTTGACGTAGGGGCGGCCCGTGTGGCCGCCAATTTCGAATCGGTTCTGTCATTTGGGCGGCCACAAGGGCCGCCCTTACGTCAAACTGCACCACTACCTTCGTGTTTGGGGGCGGCGAGCATTGCTGCGGTCAGTCCCACCACTTCGACAAGATCCTTCAAGCTCGTGCCAAAGACAGGAAGTGCGCATGGGATTTGCATGGAGTATCCTTTCTTGTGCCTGACCCCAAGGCGTCCGGTTACCGTCCGCGCGATTGTGCGAGCCGGGCGCAGCCGAGTCGGAATCCTTCGGAGAGGATAGACCCCAAAATGAGTGGAATCAAGCTCCGATCAATCGCAAATGCCCTCCCTCTTGTGCTCTGCGCGGCTTCTCTGCTTTGCGGCAAGAGTCCGTCTACCGGAGAGCAGTATTTGCTTTACGTCGCCAGCCCCGGAATTCGCAATTACACCCAATACGGCGGCGTGGGCATCCTGGTGTTCGACATCGACCACGGATTTCGCTTCGTCAGGCGCATCCCCACCTGGCCGGTGGCGCCCGGGACACAGCCCGAAAACGTGAAGGGCATCGCGGCCAGCGCCGCGACGGGGCGAGTCTACGCGACCAATCTCACCCGGATGATGGCTCTCGATGCTGTCACGGGCCGGCAACTCTGGGACAACTCGTACGAAGGCGGGTGCGACCGGCCGGCGATCTCCCCGGACGGCAAGACGCTCTACGTGCCGCAGCTCGAAGGCAGCCTCTGGCATGTGGTGGATGCGATGAATGGGGATGTGGTGGCGCAGATCGAGTCCAAGTCTGGTTCGCACAATACAATCTGCTCGCTCGATGGCACCAAGGTGTACTTGGCCGGCCTCAAGTCGCCGAATCTGCTGGTGGTTGACACGCGCGATCGCAAAGTGTTGAACACTGTCGGACCGTTTTCAAATTTCATCAGGCCTTTCACCGTGAATGGAGCTGGCACGCTTTGCTTCGTCAACCTTGATGGCTTGCTGGGATTTGAAGTTGGCGACTTGATGACGGGCCGAAAGCTCTATCGGGTTGAAGTTCAGGGATACTCGCAGGGTCCCGTGAAGCGCCACGGATGCCCGAGTCACGGCATCGCCCTGACCCCTGACGAAAGGGAGTTGTGGGTGGCTGACGGAGCCAACAATTCCATTCACGTGTTCGACACTTTGGTGATGCCGCCGCGACAGACCGTCAGCATCAAGCTGCGCGACATGCCGGGCTGGATCAGTTTCAGCATGGACGGCCGATTCGCCTTCTCCTCCACCGGGGAGATCATCGATGCAGCTACGAAAAAGATTGTGGCCACGCTTCAAGATGAGACGGGGCGCCAAGTGCAAAGCGAGAAGATGCTGGACCTCACGATCGCAAACGGAAAAATGGTGCGAGCGGGAAATCAGTTTGGCGTGGGCATGAGGCAGCAGTGAGGCAGGGAAGCCAAGATCGCTCATGGGCCGGCCTGTGCGCCGGGCGTCGGGCCGGCGCCCATTGATTTGAAAGTCGCGGCCATCCATGCCTGTACCGCCTGCGTGTTCATGAGAAATTCGGGGAGCGGGCGCTGGCGCAAGTGGTTGGATTTTCCCTCGAGCACCTCCAGCACGGCCAAGCCTCGCCGGTTTCGCCAGAGCAGCTTTCCCGTGGCATCCCAGAGTTTCAGCTCGACCGTCGCAGCCGGAACCTCGCCCTTGTGCGAAAACAATGTAAACTTGGCCAGAGTCCGAGCGGCGGCCCCGGATACGGGCTCCTCAACGCCGTCCCAGGAAGCCACCATACGGTTTACCGGCGCCTCCACCTGGCTGACATTGACCTCCAACACGGCATCCGAACGAGTCCCAGACGCCACTTGGGGAACGATGCCTTGGGACTCACCGAGATACTTCGAGAGATCGAACTTGCCGCTGGCCGGATCCATGGCGTCGAGTGTCGAGCCCCCATGTCCAGCCCCTTTTCGAACCTCGTCGGCCAAATATTGCGGCGCAACATACCAGCCGAAATTCGTGTGCAGGTATTCCCTCATGCTCTCGAACAGGCCATCCGCATCCGGTACTTGAGACGACGGCATCAGAGCGACGCGATGGACGTGGCTCTGGATATTGCCCACCGGGACAAACGAACTTGCAGCAGGGAAATCCAGCGACTTCAACACGCTGTCGCCGCTGTCCTGCGGGTAATAGGTTGCGCGCACCTCGGCT
Organism: Terriglobia bacterium; assembly: GCA_035578005.1. Classification (GTDB taxonomy): domain Bacteria; phylum Acidobacteriota; class Terriglobia; order UBA7540; family UBA7540; genus Gp13-AA77. The sequence continues at coordinate 1,211 of DATJYK010000342.1, read as the reverse complement.
CCAATCGTTACCCTGTCGCTGTAATCCTCGAAGGTAGTCAGCGTCAGCGTTCGCCCGTCTTTGGCCTGCAGCGTAATCCGGTTGGCTTCCACCCCGAGCACCAGTCCACTCACCTCACGCGTCTCGTGTTTGCCGCCCGCTTTCGAATTGGGCGCCTCCTGCGCCCCATTGGTTGGAGACGGTTCGAAACCAACCCGCGCCGCGTGGCACGGTGCCAGAACCGGTGGCAGCATGACCACCAGAAGAACTGGCAGTAGAGCTGGAAATGACCGCAACGCCCGGGCCGGTAGTAGTCCTGGCCGAACACCACGCTGTATTGAAGACGCGAAAACTTGTCCCCGGCCAGCCCTTCGGCCTTCCGGGATTGTATACGCGGGCTGGCGCTCGGATTGAGAGAAGCATGACACCACGGAAACAATTTTAACGATCTGGACCCGTTGCCACAAGGGCCTCAGGCACTCGCCCTCGGCAGTCTTTGGGAATTCCCGGCCTGCCGAAGCCACGTTATCTCATTGGTTATCTTGTCACAATCCTTGCCGGTAAGGTATACCCTGCCGCTCATCCAGAACAGGTTTCCACAGCCTGTTGCATGCCTTAGACGAAAAATTCTATAAAATCCACAAATGTAGTCGTAATAGATGGATATTAAATGACTTAATAAATTGGGTTCGTACCCCTCGAAAGTTTCAAAATTAAGCCATTTTTCATGGCCTAAACCCACGCTGCGGTGGATGTTAGGCCTTTTGGGTTCGTTCGGGTCCACTCTTCAACCCTTTTCCCCGCGGATCAAGCCAACAGCGCCACAAAATCCAGACCTCCCATCTTTATTATTCTCAAATCGAGGTGAGAAAGTGGGTACCGGAGGGAAATCTGAGATGGAATATCTTAGCTAGTGTTTTCTTGAGGTTAGCCTGTGAATTACCCGTGAAGCGGAGAAGCGCGCGGGCGAGTGCGCATAATTTGCTCACTTTCGGGTTCCCACTCCTCCAGCAACGCGTCGGCGCGAAGGAAGTGCCCGCTGCATTTGGTAATGGTAGCGGCGTGCGGTTTCTGCCGGCGCGGCCTCGTATAGTTAGTCCGTTATGGCGGAGAAAACGTGAACTTTGTTGACGCTTTTGTTGTCATTTTCGTTTCTCGTGTCGAGTAAGCATCATGCGGCTTTCAGGCCGACGCCTTCAAGGAGGTTGTCGAGAGCTTGGGTGACGGCGAGA
>DATJYK010000341.1:0-6137 GCA_035578005.1 Terriglobia bacterium | reverse complement strand
TCGCCTTCTCGTATCCAACTTCGGTAATCACCGATGCCGCCGCCCGCAGAAAACCATCCACGCGACGCTGACCACGCTTTTGCTGAGGTATCCGTCGGGGGGCAATAGAAGAATGTAAGCTCACATTCGCATTCTAGCATGACACTTCGCGCGCGATTTTTAAGCATCACCTGAACCCCGCGGCGCAAGCACCGAGAGGCTGGCATGGAGGAAGTCGTGCAGACGTTCGATCCCTGCAAGCACCACCACCGGCCGAACAGCGCCGGGTTCTTCAACTACATCAATCTGTGTTTGGCAAACAAGTTCAGGTCGATGCACTCAACGCAGATGAAGAACCCGCCATACCCGGCAATCTGTGCTTACAACTCTTTGGGAGGATGCGGATCGCGATCAGGTGGACGACGAGGTCTGCCACAGGCACTCGGAGCACCCGAAGAGGAGATGCCAGCCCAAGGCATACATTGGCTGAGTTCTCGGAGTTCATAAAGCGGGAAGATAACGCGCGGATCCGTATCTGAGATGAGAACTCAGCGGCAGCACCGGGCGTAGCTGCGGTGCCGCAATTGCTCCCATCGCAGCTTGTACACTTGAATCTGGATGGACAGAATTCAGCGATGGAACCCGGAAGATCAGAAAGCGGATCGAGGAGTTCGGCGTACTCGCCTGTCCACTCGGCCACCTGTTGAACGTCACTCTCTCATCGTCTGACAGTTCCAACTGGGCGACGCCCTCTTCCAGGGCCTTCGCAAACTTCCGCAAGCGATCTGCCCCTCCCAATTTTGCATGAGTTCCGTGACGAACTCCGCCTTCCGCTTGTGCTCGTCTGCCCTGCGCCTTTCCTCTTCGGCCTGTTTTCGCTCTTCCTCCCGCCGACGATGTGCTTCCTCAGTGTCCTTTCTGTCTTTCTTGATAGCTGCCGCCACAACTTTGAGGCCGACGACAATTTCTTCCCGGCAATCCTCCAGTCGTTGGCGCTTTCCGTCCGACCATGAACGCCGAACCAGCCCGCTGAAATAAGGCAGATTCCAAGACGAGGAAGAGCGGCTGCTCGTCTTTACTTAATGTCACTCACGAATGTCACGAAAATCAGACATGTACGTATGTCGGTCGTTGAGTCTGAACGTGTTTCAGTCGTCGTCGTCGTCACCCTTGGTGGGTGCCGGGTTGTTGAAGTCACTGGGCGGTCGAACCTTGCTCTCGCCGGGATAGGGCCGCGTAAAACCTGTGGACATGTACCAGTTGAAGTGGTTGACCGTCTCCGGATCTTCGGAGTCCGGCTTGGTAAGTTTGCCGGCAAAGATATCCGCCTTCTTCTTGAGCCAAGCTGCCCTCAGGGCCTGGACCGCAGGGCTGCTCTTTGTGTTGGCTGCGCTTGCTGAAACGCCGTCGTCCAGCGGGACCTGGTTCGGCACGTGCCTCCACGGCCTGAAGTTATCCCTGGGCGGCCGGCCTTCGACGAACGCCGTCCTCATCGGCGACGCCACGAGGTCGAACTGGTTCATGGGCGGCAGGCCAAGGATTTGCTCGATCGTCCGCGTCATGTTGACCTGCGAGTAGTAAGTGCTGACGTCGGGTCCGTACTGCACCACGTACGGGCTGACGACATAGCCGGGGCTGCGATGCCCGTCGACGTGGTCGACGCCGTTCTGGGCGTCGTCTTCCTCGATGAAGATCGCCGACGAGGACCAAACGCTGCTGTGGGTGATGTCGTCCACAATGCGCCCGACGGCCAAGTCGTTATCGGCCTGCTGCTCCTGCGCGGTCGGCGGACCGCCCGTGTGGTCATCGATTATCCACAGCATGCTCAACGCCGGCACGGTACCAGCCGCGACATCATTGTTGAAGTCCTGCACCCAGAGGTCGACGCGGAACTGGTCGGGGATGCCCAAGTCGAACTGCGGAAAGTTCTTGACGAGGTGGTTAGACACGGCCGGGAGAGAGGAATATGCCTGGACCGTATTCTGATAGTACAGCGTCTTTTCTCCCGGGATCCCAGGGGGCGCGCAACCAGGCCCTCCCTCGAAGCACTGCGAGTCAGCGTAAAATTCGCTCCAGGTCGGCTCCTCGGTGGACCCGCCCGGCTGGAGGAACGTATCACCCTCGACGTACTCGCCGTACATCTTCACCGGCAGACCGGCGGCCGCCGCTTCCGAGAACACGAAGCCCTTGTTTTGATAAGCAAGTGCATCGCCGGCGTTCCCGCCTGGATAGCTGCGGGTCCAGTCAGGCGACTGGATGTCGTCGGCGTACGGCGCCATGCCCTCGGAGATCCACTGGTGACCGTCAGCCGACTGGCGGCTGGGGTCGTAGAAATTGTCCAGGAGAGGGAATCGCTCCACCAAGTTGTGCGCGTTCGGCGTGTAACAAGTAGTAGACGCTGGAGAGGGACATCCGAACACGGCCAACGAGGAGCTCCCATTGCCGGCGGCCACGTCGCCCAGTATCTGATCATAGGTGCGGTTTTCGCGCACGATCACGAACACGTGCTTGATCAGCGACGGACTGCCGATCTTGGCCGGGATTGCCACCGGCGTGGCTTTCGGGCTGCCACCGGAGGCAGATTCGATATTTTGCACCAGATCCCAGTGGTTATTCTGGGTAACCTGAGTCGTCATCGTCGCCAGGGTCGCGCTATCCGGCACGGAGACGATGCTGACAGTGCCGTTGTCCTGGTGAGTGTTGAAGGAGCAGACGCCGTAGTCGCATTCGAATGAATTCCGCGCGCCGATGCCCTTGTCGTTGGCAACGAGGAGCACGTTAGCGGGCCTGTCGAACACCACCGAACTGGGCGCGTACGCTACCGGAATGTAGCCCATGACCGGAGTCGTCGCGCTCGGGCTGAGGCTGACCACCGCGACCGCGTTGGCATTGTAAAGCGCCACGTAGGCAACACCGTTCGCGGCGTCGACTGCGATGGAGTCCGGCGCGGCGCCATAGGCTGCTGTGCCTGAGCCGGGGATTCCGATCGGCAGCCCAAGGTTGATCGTCCGGATCACCGTATTGGTGTTCGTGCTGATTACCGAGATGGTGTCGCTATACGTATTGCAGACGAACAGTTGCTGCCCGTAGAGCGCCATCCCAGTCGGGTGTAGACCGGTCGGGATGGTCGCGGTGACCGTCATTGAGGCCAGATCAACCACCGAAACGGTACCCGTGATGGCGGCGCCCACCACCGGATCGGCGACGATTTCAGTGCCTGCGGAGTAGATCTGGAAGTCCGCGTCCGTAGCGGCCCGTCCGCCCTCGTTGCTGACGTAGGCGGTGGTGCTCGTGTTGTTGAGCACGATGCTGTGCGGCGCGTTGCCGACGCGAATCTGCTGAAGCAGCGACGGAGTCCCGTTCAGGTTGATCTGGGCGAGCGTATCGTTCTGGTTCAGTAAGGCATAGCCGGTCTTGTCATCGTTTGAGATCGCGACGCCGCCAGGATAAGAAGTGTACGCACTCCAGAAGGTACCGCAGGGTGTGAAATAGGAGCCCGGAGGGCTGTTCGGAAAGCACGAAATGAAGGAACTGTCCGCCGGCGCGCTGACCTGGGCGTCGTCGTGGAGTAGGCCATATTTGTCGACCGTGGCGAGGGTGACATAGCTACTGTCCTGGCTGAACAGCAGGTACTTGCCGTCCGCCGAATAGGTTATGCCGCTATAGCTGCCGCTCGGATACGCTCCGAACGGTAGGTAGTTCTGCAGGACAACGCCGGTGTTGATGTCAAACACCTCGACGGCTCCGTTGCCATCGCTCGACGACGTACCCATGGTCAGGACGGCGGCGGTGTGGGTGGGAAGCTTGGGGTTCAACGCGACAGCCTTGGCGCGCACCCGGATGCCGAGGTCGACTTGGGTACCCGCTGGGGTGATAACCGCGCCATCGCTGACCACCCACGAGCCGTTCGGCTGCGGGCCGACGGTATATTTCGGGTACGGCTTGGACTGTGCACCGGCGAGCGCCGTAAAGCTCAGCCCCGCCGCCAGCAGGCCAGCGAGCGAACGCAGGCGGTTGGCCCGAGAATTACGTCGAAAGGATTTTCGGGACATATACGGTTCTCCTCCTTGGATTTTCAGTTGAGTTGCGGCCTTGCCTCCGTTATCCATCGGTTGGTTGCTCGGCAAAATGGACCGCGGATCGTTCTTCTGCAGACCGTGCTGATAGTACTCGCCGTCGGCAACATGCGTATTACACAACAATGAAATTTCAGTTGAGGAGGAGTTAAAACATGATGAGTACCAGGCGCAGTTTCGTGCGAGCAGGGATGCAGGCAGAGGGAGTCATGTTTACGAATCGAAGAACTAACGCCGTGAGGAAAAGCTGGAAGTCTTTTGTTCAGCGCGCGGAGGGAGTTCCGGCGTCGGGCGTGAGGCGCCGCGCGTGGGGATTTGAACTGTTAGCTACACTGCTTGACGGCTGCGAACCAAATTCAGAAATTCCTGGCGGGTTTGCGCGTTGTCACGAAATACTCCTAGCATGGCGGAAGTCACGGCCACCGAGTTTTGTTTCTCGACGCCGCGCATGATCATGCAAAGGTGCCGTGCCTCAATGATGACGCCCACTCCCAGGGGGCGAACTTTTTCCATGATGGTCTCGGCGATTTGCGTGGTGAGCCGCTCCTGCACTTGAAGGCGGCGAGCGAAGACGTCGACCAGGCGCGGAATCTTGCTTAAGCCGATCACCTTGCGGTGCGGCAAGTAGGCCACGTGGCAGCGCCCGAAAAAAGGCAGCAGGTGATGTTCGCAGAGGCTGAAAACTTCAATATCCCGAACAATCACCATCTCATCGTAGGCGACCGAAAACAGCGCGCCATTCAGGATCTTGTTGACATCCTGCCGGTAGCCGCTGGTGAGGTAGCGAAGAGATTTGGCCACGCGCTCCGGCGTTTTGCGCAGCCCGTCGCGGCGAGGATCTTCGCCGAGCTCGCGCAAAATGCGCCCGCAGGCGGTCTCGATAACGTCCGCTTCGGCGGCTGCCGAGGCAGGTGGAACGGCCATGATTTCGCGCTTTGGTTTTGGCATATCAGCCCTTGCTTCGCAGGCCCTCTTCGCCCTGGTATTCGAAGAAGTTCGAGCGTGTTTCTTCAACACGGACCTTTTCAAGCCTGGCGGCCATCCGGGAGTTTCCGGAGTTCGCCTCGCGGTCTCGTGAAAGAGGAAAGCAGTGCGCCAGCAAGTCATAGATTACGAGACACAGATTTTCAGTAGTGGGCACGCGAGTGCGGAACTCCTCAACATCAAGGTTCAAGTGCTTGTGATCGAAGCGGTCGAGCACCTGGCGTTGGACGACTTCGTCCAACAGGCCGATGTCTACTACCATGCCGGTTGCGGGATTGACTTTGCCACACACGGTGACTTCGAGCGCATAGTCATGCCCATGTCCGCGCGGATTGTTGCACTTGCCGTAGAGCCGGGCGTTCTCTTCGTCCGTCAAGACCGGGTTATGAAGCCGGTGCGCAGCAGAGATCCGGTAGCGGTGCGTAAGGTGAACCATTATTCTCCGTAGTAGTCGACGTAAAGGTCGGCTGTCTCGTAAAGCCGCACGCGGTGAAGGCGTCCCGCAGCGAGCTTGCCGTCCAGCCTGTTCCACACCTCGATCGCAATATTCTCAGTCGTTGGAATGGCGGTGCGAAATGCGGGGACCTCTTCGTTCAGAAAGCGGTGGTCCATGGCCTGCATCACTTCCGAATCGATGAGCTTCTTGATGTCGCCGACGTCTATAACCATTCCGGTGCGAGGGTCAACGTCGCCGGCCACCGTGACCTCCAGGCGATAGTTGTGGCCGTGACCGTGCAGATTGCTGCATTTGCCGAAAAGACGCTGATTCTCCTCCGGGCTCAGTTCCGAATTGTGGTAGAAGTGTGAGGCGCAAAAGTCAGCCCGCCGAGTGACGTAAATCATAGAGTCTGGCGAAGTGTTCGACCTCAAACCAACGAGCCCACGCCCAACCGCCGGGCGAAGCTCGGGTTCGTTTCTTGCGTTCGTTGGGTTCGTTTTCTGATTTTGCACGCTTTTTCCCCCGAAACTCAGGTTCGGTCGCGGTAGGGACGCTGGTTACCCAACGCCCCCCGCACGGATCCGTACTTGAAGAATTACCTCATACGGCTCTTACCTCGGATGCGTAACGGCGAAACGCACGCTGGGGTAAGGATGGAC
>DATJYK010000340.1:0-3544 GCA_035578005.1 Terriglobia bacterium | reverse complement strand
TGTCCGTTGTCCCTTGCTCGTGGGTCGTTGCTCCGTCCGATGCGAACTCGGTCGCCGCTCGTTCGTCCTGGACGTCAGACTTTAGCCTGTTGCATTTCTTATCAGGATTCGAAAAGGGCGGGGCTTTCAGCCCCGCCGTTAGAAAGTCCGTCGCACATTGGCGCCTTCCGCTCTCGGCGCAGCTTGCTGATGGCAAGCTGCGCCGAGAGCGGAAGACAACAACGCAGTTTCACAAGATTCGGCGGGGCTGAAGCCCGGCTGAAGCCGGCTGAAGCCCCGCCCTTTTCGAATCCTGAGAAATACGGGTTAGGTGACGTTACGGCGCTCAATAGACCCAACCGGGGGGCCTGAACATGGAACAGCGGTTTGAGAATCAGAGGGCGCTTGTGGTGGGCGGTGCGAACGGAATCGGGCGCGCCATTGCTCTGCGGCTGGGGCAAGAGGGAGCCACGGTGATTGTCGCCGACACCCCCGCGGAGTCGAAAGCGGGCCTCAGCGTTTGCCACGAGATCAGGTCCATGAAGCGTCAGTCTGATTTCTTCGAGTGCGACGTCCGTGACCACTCCCAAGTCAACAAACTGGTGTCAGCGGTGGAGGGGCCGATCGACGTCTTAATGCACGTGGCCGGCGTTGCCAAAATGGTTCCCTTCCTGGAAATGGATGAGCAGCATTGGGATTGGACGCTCGACACAAACCTCAAGGGTGCATTCCTGATGGCTCGGGCCGTGGCGCCGCTCATGGTGGCACGGCGGCGGGGGCGGATGGTGTTCATCGCTTCCACCAACAGCGTCGACGGCGAGGAGAATCTGGCGGCTTACAACGCCTCGAAGGCCGGGGTGGCTGCCTTGGTGCGGACGCTGGCGAGAGAGCTCGGCGGTCGCGGCGTCACGGTGAACGCCGTTGGCCCCGGTTTAATCCGCACACGCCTCACCGAAACCCCGCCGGTGGATGACGCGGTGCACGTGGAACGCTACCGCATTCCCATGGGGCGCATCGGAGAACCGGAAGATGTGGCCGGCCCGGCGCTCTTCCTGGCTTCGGGCGACGCGGCCTTTGTGAACGGGGTGCTGCTGTACGTGGACGGAGGCCAGATGGCATGAGCTGGTTGCCAACATGTCCGCTTTTCTTTGCGCGCCCGACGAGTCCGCGACACTTCGCGAGTGACGTGCCTGACGTTTCCTGAAAAGGCACAGGCAAAAAAGCTCTTGGCAGTCGCGGCACTTGGCCACTATCGCCGTCGATGGGGACATGCGATAGCTACCGGCTACGTGCCTGCCTGCTGCTCGTCACCCTCACTTTCCGCCTCAGCCGGCGCCATCGTCAGAAAAGGCTTGGGCTTGCGGTGGACGATCAGTTCGAAGATATCGGGGCGCGCGTAGTGGCCCGCTATGTCCAATTGCCATCGCGGGCCCGTGATTTTCGATCGATCCACATCGGCATAGAGAATCGTCTCCTGCTGGCTTGCCGGTCCGGCGAGCAGTTTGCCGTCCGGATCGACGATTACACTGTCGCCCGGATTGATCCATCCCTCAACGCCCGCCAGGTACTTCTGCTTGAAGGCGAGCCGGTCAGGAATGTCATCGACGCGCATCGCACTACAGCATCCCACCACGTAACATCTTCCTTCCTTGGCCACGTGGCGCATCGTGGAAAGCCATGGCTCTCCGCGGTCCCAAGTTGGCGCCACAAAGATCTCGGCGCCCCATGCGGACATAGCGTATCGAGCCAGAGGCATGTAGTTTTCCCAACACAAAAGCCCTCCCAAACGGCCGAAGGGCAGTTCATACACCTCAAGGTCGCTCCCGTCGCCCAGGGCCCACACAAGCCGCTCGCCTCCGGTGGGCATTACTTTGCGATGCTTCCCGAGAATCACGCCATCCGCACCGACGTAGAGAAGCGTATTGTAAATGGTGGTGGCGCTCGCCTCGCTGTTCACCTCATTAATGCCTATCGCCACTGCGACGCCGGCCTCCCGGGCCGCGTCGCACAGCCGCTGGGTGGCTCCACTCGGAACCGCAACAGCGTTGGCCACGAGTTCAGCGTACAACTCCCGGAGGGGATGAGTATGACCCGCCGGCACGAACCAAACCCAGAGCGGGTAGCCCGGAACAAAGGCCTCAGGGAAAACCACAAGTTGTGCACCGGCAGCGGCGGCTTCTGAGATCAAACGGCAGGCCTTGCTGATGGTCGCGTCGCGATCCAGATAGACTGGACATGCTTGAACGGCGGCGATCTTAAGTAGGTTGTTCATTCACGTCTCCGGTTAGGTGAGTTGCATCGTCGGCGCTGCGCTTGAAAAGATAGCATGGATGGCCATGCCACGTGACACGGGTTTCCAGGCCGCGCTGCACAGCAAAGCTGCGCCTCATTGCAGCAAATACGCGATTGTGGTCTCGAGCTTTTCCGGGTCCTCGGACCAGTCTCCGTAGATTTCCAGGCTCTCGGTTCCGATCGCCCGGCCATTCGCTTTGCACCACTGATGCAGCGCTTGGTGTGCGGCGGGAATCGTGGCGTACGGCCCGCGATGGACGACGACCGCCGCCTCGCCGGCCGGAGTCGTAACGCTCGTAACGTCGCCCTCGCCCGTGAAGGGCCGGACCACTTCGACGCCAAAATCCACCGGCATGATGGCCGGACTTTCATGGTGATAGAGAAAGACGTTGTGGCCGTCAGTCCTGAGACCGGCGTGCCTGCCGAGAAAAGCCCACACGCTGTCGAGCGCCGGTTTGAACGCTGTGGAAATATCCTTGATCGCGACGCGCCGCCGTACCGCCGCGAGGATCCGCGGAGAGAGCGCCTGAACCTCGATTTCGTAGGTCATCACATCTCCTTTCTTTTTAGGACTTCCACTCGAAACGATAGGCCTCGTACCCAGGCCCGCGAAGGGGTGCAAAAATGGCTGCAGCCAGTAACGTACCACGGACCCAAGGGCGGGGTGCGGGCTCTGAAGGTTTCGCGCAAGGGGCAAGTGTAGCGCCGGCCTCCACTTTCCGAGGTCCGCGGCCTTTCTTGTCGTCTGCCTCCACTCTAAAAAGACCGTTGAACTAGCCTACATATGAAAACACAAAGGCTTGACATGGGAACTTGTCTGTGCTAAGGTGAGTGCCGTGAATCAGGGTGGGCGGGGCGATGGCGGCCGCTCCTTCCTCTCGCGGTACGGGCTTGGCGGGGAGCATGCGAATTATCCGGCGGGCGAATTGGGTCTGTTAGAATCTTGGCGCCACGTCCCGAAGCGGCTTTGCCGCCCGCTGTGCGGAAAGCCTGTGGCTCTCCGGTGGGCGGCCGCACGCGATGGAACGATGAAGAAAAAGGCAGTGGCAGTTGCACAACTGGTTACGCACAGCGCACGATGTCCCTGCCCCCCCACCCACCCCCCCACCCCATACCCCCCAAAGCCAAGAGGTTAGACCGTTATGCGAAGCGTAACGAGGATTCTGTTCTCGTTGCGCTGCGTTATGCCGCCTTCAGACCGACGGCCTGAACGAGTTGGTCGAGATCGTCGACGACTCGTTGGTAGAGGCGGTCGAGTTCAGTGCGTTTTTGC
>DATJYK010000339.1:0-48226 GCA_035578005.1 Terriglobia bacterium | reverse complement strand
TTCCTTTGCAGCATCCGCCATCTGAGCGGTCAGCGCTTCTCGGACCTCCAGGAGTTGACCGAGGCCATCCACGGCTGCTTCAATGCGCCTGTCAAGGCGCAACCGTTCGCGCGCCGCCTTCGCAATAGCCGCCTGCCGGCGGGCGCGGTGCGCTCGCTGTGCCAGCGTGGGATGCTCCAAGGCTTTTATCTCTGCCAGCAACTCATCGCGGCGCTCTTGGAGCGCAGCAGACTCATGCTTCGAGTCTTCGAGCTCTCTGACGCAGTTTGCCAGAGTGCCAGAATTGTAAGTCAGACCTTCGGCCACGCGACGGGCCAATGACTTTCGATCTTCCTCGCCCTTTTGAATCCGTTCTCCGAGGATCTTAAGTTGCAGGTCGCACTTTCGCAGCTTTTCTTCCAAGCCCTGCCGCTTAAGCACACTCTGCTGGCTTCGCGGACTCCATCGGATTCGCTGCCATTTCGTTCTTTTCACCGGTTTCATACCGTTCCCTCCGCGCGACACGTACTTGGGTTTCCAATCTCGCGTTCGGCCGCGTGACGCGCTTGAAAACCCATTCCCACAGATCGTAGACCGGATAACGAACGCGAGCCTTGCGCCCATCGGTCAATTTGACGAAAGGCGGCCCGTAGTCTTGCCGACGCCACCAAGTCAGAGTCCCTTGACTGACGCCAAGACGCTCCGCCGCCTCGCGGGGCGAAAGCAGCCGATTTTCGTCGGTTTGCTCCATGCCTAAATCAGCGCGTCCTGTTAAGCCACGCTTCGAAGGTTTCAACCTGCGGGCCGCCCCACTGATCGGCCCGTTTTTTACTCCGCCCGTTTATCAGATCAACAAACTGACCCAAGATTTCCTCTTCCTCAAGGATGAGATCATCCGCTGCCGCCGAATGCTCGGCATCGACATGCACATTGCCGTGCCGCAAGTTGGCCGTGCCGTGGGAAGCGGCATACGTGTCTGGATGAACAAACGAAGCGAGCACCCTGGCCGTGTGAACCGCTAACCCGTCTTCCGAACGGTCGCGATTGGTAAAGAGAACGTGGGTTGCGCCAGCATGTCTTAAAACACGGATTCTACCGATGGAAATGCTGCCGCGCGGCTCGCCGGAATCCCAGGCGCGCTGCCCAGGATGCGGACGCTGTCTCGTGTAGGTGACCACGTCAGCGCCATCGAACGGCGCGACCCTTTGCATGGCTCCCAGGGCATCGAAGATGATCTTATCCCTCGGGGCGAATCCGTTTCCCCAGGCGGTGGCAATCACATAAAACGTCGACGCCCTATTCAGTACGTCCTCGGCCGAGACAGGGATCGGTGGTAGCGACATCTGCCGTTCCCACTCCCCTTGCGTGAAAGGTGGAACCAGTACGATCTTACCCTCGCCCTGCATAAGTTTTGAATCCGGCGTTCGATCTTTCAGGATGGCCTCGCCGACAGCGGCGATAACGTCCGCACTGATGCCCGCCTTCTCCAAAAACCATTTGTTATCCGGGTACCACGATAGGCTGCCAAGGCGCAAGTAAGCAGCACTTGAAGGCTCACTGCGTTCGCCCTCGAAAGCCGAGACCATCGGCTGTGTCACGCCTACTACGTCGGCAAATTCGGCCTGAGTCTCTCCGCGAGCCTGGCGCAATCTAAGAACCCGATCTCCAAGCCCACGCTCATCTTTATCCACCCGTCCGCTCCTTCCTTTAGCTCGGAAAGATTTATCTTGCTTTTTAGTCATGGCAAGTATATCCTTAGTTCTTGGGTGTCTATATGACTAACTGCGCCGACTCTTTTGTCACTGCCGATGACCTAGACGGCTCGCTCTGCAAAAAGCTGAGCGATCTCATTAACGCTAGCCCCAAGAGCCGCGAACAAATCGCTGAGGGAATGACTGCACTCGCGAACATACCCATTTCAGAGTGCATGATCAACAACTGGACAGCAAAGGCTGAGCGCGGGGAGCATTCGCGTCGGTCAAGATTCCCGGCCTTTTTGATTCCCATATTCTGCCAGGTGATCGGCAACGACGAGTTGCAGCGCTGGGCGGCTGGGCAGCGACTCGCAGACCTTGCCAAGTTCGCAGAGCTCGCCCTTAAATGCCTCGAAAAGCGAAAAGGTTTGAAGTAAGACGGAGCGACCCGGTGTCGGATCGCCGGGCCGATCCTAACCCAACTCAAAGGAGATAGTCCCTTGAAAAAGGCTAAATTGAAAATACAAGAAGCACCCGCAGCACCGCAAGCTCTTCCCGCGCCGCAAGGTATTATCGCGCCGGAATTCTACGATGATCGGCAGCCGTGGATGACCGGATCATGGAACGACCTGGTGAAAATGATCAACGGTAGAGGACCGGGACATGCGGCCGATGTTTGCCATTTGGCGCACAGGAGAATCGCCGCGCTGACCGGTGGCATGACCCTCGACGCTGAAGAGGAGTGGCCTGGAATCGCTGACATGATCGAAATGAACGCCTGCATCATGCACCAAGCTTTCCAGATCGTTTTCGATGCGTGGCGAGCCGCTGACCCCAAGCACCCAATAACGGACTAGTTCTGGAAAAGGCCCGGCCCGCCGCGCGCGGGCCGGGCTCACACTTCGATGTCACAAGTTGAGCTTGACCAAATCCCGGAGAATGCGCGCCTCACGCCAGCCCGCGTGATGGAGCTGACAGGACTGTCCAGAAGCAAGGTCTTTGTCCGGCTCGGAGATCATCCGCACGCATTCACTTGGGCTTGGGAACCAAACCCCGCACGCGGGCCGAAACTGCGCAAGACAGTGGACGCGCGCTCGCTGCCGGCCGATGCTGTGAAGCGCTGGCAGGAATCGCAACTCGCGGGCGCTTTCCTCGTGCCACTACAGCCGCACCAAGAGCCCACCCCAAGCGCCGCCGATGGCGAGATGGTGAGCGGTGCCGTGCAGCTTCGGCTCTTGGCGACAAGCCTTCCCGCAGTCAGACAACAGGCGATTATCGATGCGCGCCTTCGCATCGTGACAGAGTGCAAGAACGGCTCCTATGCAACCTATGGTTTCGAAAGGAAGATGGATTTTCTGGAATCTAAGGCGCGCGAGTCCGGGCTCTCCGTGCCCTCGCTTTACCGCATCATTCGGCAATACGAGAAGGATGGCATTCGAGGCTTGGCGAAGGGCAGGCCAGGACCGGAGCCGACAGGAGCCGGGTCTAAAGTTCTCGCCAAAGAGGCGAACTCCTGGATGCGGTCGCACCTTGAAGAGAACTACCGCGCCGGCCTCTCGAAAGCCGCCTGTCATCGCCTGCTGATAGATGAGATTAAGACCCGCCAAGCCGTGCACCCGACGCACGCCTATGATCTCCCTAAGGAGTTTCAGAGCAAGACGTTTCTCGCCAGTCTCCCGCCGATCAATGAAACTGCCCGCGAAAAGGGAGTGGTCGGACTGCGCACGGCTGCGGGCTACTGCGATAGGCTCATTAATGAACTGGCTGGAGACGCATGGTGCATCGATGAATGGCAGGTTGACGCGCATCTCTACCTCGATTGGAAGATGCGAGAAGTCATCCGGCCCTACATCATCACTCTCATTGACGAGCGCTCTGAGGCCATTCTCGGCTGGAAACTGGTGGTCAACCCGAACTCAGACGCGGTGCTTGACCTTACCGAAGAGTGCATAAAGAAGTGTTGGAAGCCGCTGCGCTGGTACTCAGATCGTGGCGGACACTTCCGGGGTAAAGTCGGGCGCCACTTCAAAGAAGTGCCGAACGAAAAGAGGCTTGAAAAAGCCATCGGCGCGCTTGGACGCTTCGATATCCTGCATCAAGGTCCGCGCGTGAAGAATCCGCGCGCTAACCGTATTGAGCGCTCCGTTCACGGCTTCTACGCGTCCAAAGCACTCGAAACCTTGGCCGGAAGCTCCTGCGGGAATACTTCCGAGGCTGCCGAGGCTCTTGGCGTATACGCGCGTGTAGCCCGCCACAAAGAGCTTTGCAAATCAGGCGACGTGCGCGAGACAGATCTGCTGAGTTACAAGCAACTCAAGGCCATGATTCCCGCGTGGGTTGATGAATATAACCGCGCCTTTTCGGACGCGAACGGCCTCCAGGGACTGTCTCGCGAAGCCGCCTTTCGCACCTTCTCGCCGCCCGCCGATCTGCGCCAGGCGCGCGCCGTCGATGAAACCGAGATGGCGTTTAAGTTCGCCGAACATTTCGAAGGCCGCAAGATTCGCGAAGGCGGGGTTATCGATCTTGGTGAACGTGACGGTGAGCGGTTCCGCTATTATTCTCCAGTGCTCACACTCTACGCTGGCGCGCGGGCGCTAGTGAGGCGCTTGCGCCACAGGCGTTCGTTTGTGGTGGTAGAGATCGACACCACAGAAGGCAAGCGGCACATTCTGGCAGACCGCCGTACACAGGTGGGCATCGGTGACACTGAAGGCATTGCCAAGGCGCAAGAGGAACGCAACCGCGTGGCGAAATACCTTGAGGCCACTTACGGCCCGGTGGTTAAGGCTCGCGGGAATCTCCCGCCGATCCCACCGCCCGATCTTGAGATCGGCTCTTCTGAATTCATCATGCACGGCGGGAGAGCGGGCGCCCTCACACCTGTTACCAGTGAGGAAGTGGCGCGCCGCGCTCTGGAAATGGAACTAGGGAGATGATGTCAACCTCTGCCGTGGATCGTGAGAATGCACGTCAGGCGCTTCGTGTCTACATGTCTCGCACTGGCCTTGGGCTTAGTCAAATAGCCGACAGAACAGGCTTTGCTTATCAGAGCCTTCGGCAGTTTGTCTCTGCCGGGCGCTACGGCGACGACGATGGCAGGTTCACGGCGCAGGTGTTGATGGAGTTTATGAGGAAACAGCCGGCCGCGCCGCCGCGCTGCGCTCCGGGCAAGCTCTACGAGACGGAATGCACGCGGGCAATCCGGGCGATGGTGATGTATGTAGGCTCTGGACGGTGGGGGATTCTGTACGGCCCAGCGGGCTCACAGAAGAGTTTCGGCCTGGAATCGATTGCAGCCGAGACGGCGGAATCACCGGAGCCGGCCGCCGTGTACGTGGAATGCTCCCCGAAGCTCACGCCTCCGGGCCTCTTGCGCCGCATTTCGACGTTTCTTGGCGCTCCATATGCACAGTCGTGCGAGGCGATGCGGCAATCCCTGCTGTTTACCATCCGCCAGCGCCGCGCGCCTCTTGCGTTAATGATCGATGAAGCGCAGCACCTCTACCGCGCCGTTGATACCCTGGAAACTGTCCGCGACTTCGGCGATAAGGCGCGCGGCCGCGTGGGAATCTTGATGGCGGGCAATGAGGATGTCCTCCGGCTCTTCGAACCAAGGCGAGGCGTCTACTTTGAACAGTGGCGCTCACGCATCGAGCAAAAGACGGTGCGGCTAACCGGTTTGACTGGTCCGGAGTGCCGCCAGATCGTGTCTGCCGAGCTTGGCGCGCTCAAGCCTGAGACTGTCGAGGAGTTGCTCGGCAAGCCCGTCATCGATCCTGAGACGAAGCGCCACTACTTCAGCGCCCGCCGCCTTTTCCATGCCATCCGTGATTTCCGCGAGATGCGAGACAACATGACCCGCCACAGTAAGGCGGGGACAGTCTCTTAAGTTCCATCCTTCCAATATATTACCGTCATGGCCCCACGAGTCTTTTTGAGACTGTCCCCGAGACTGTCCCCTTTTTCGGCCTCGCGCTCGCGTAAGTCCTTTAGTTTCGATAGTGCCATCGTGCCGATACTGTCCCATTGCGCTCGTTTTTATCATTAACCGTCTCCGCGCTCAACTTTGGCCGTGCTGATTCTAAAAGGATTACAAGCGCTTACAAGTTCGTCCATGTTCACGATCTGCCTTCACTCATATTACATAGCGCGCGAGATGACGGGCATTTCGGTGTATACTACCGGTGCCTTGAAGGCCAAAGGCGCGATTCCGCTTCGAATTGTTAGCGACCGTTACATGAACCTAGGGGGGAGTCATGTTTAGGCGATTCGCTGTAACAATCCTGCTTGCGTGCGCGGGCGGGGCGCCGCTCGCTCAGACGCCCGTTAAAGTCGACTTCGGTCGCGACGTTCAACCTATTTTCCAGGCCAATTGCTACGGCTGTCACGGGCCGTCACAGCAGATGGCCGGCTTCCGGCTCGATCGCCGCAGCGACGCCATGCGCGGCGGCACGATTGCCGTCATTGGGCCGGGCAACAGCGCCGCCAGCCGGCTTTATCTCCGGCTGATCGGCAGCGAGTACGGCCCGAAAATGCCGATGACGGGCTCCCTGACCGCGGCGCAGGTCGAGACGATCAGAGAGTGGATTGACCAGGGCGCCGTCTGGCCCGACAAGTACTCGGGCGAAGCGCCGCTGCCGCCGCCGAATCCCGACGCCATACGCATGATGGCAGCTATTCGCAACGGAGACCGCGCGCTGTTCCAGAAAATGCTGAGTGCGAACCCCAAGATCGGCGACCTGAAGGGCGAAGGCGGCTCAACACCGCTGATGTACGCGGCGCTTTACGGAGACACTTCTGAAGTGCGCGCTTTGCTGGCCGGAGGAGCCGACCCGAACCTTGCCAACAACGACGGCGCGACGGCGCTGATGTGGGCGGCTTACGACCTGGACAAGGCGAGGTTACTTGTTGAACACGGCGCGCAGGTGAACGTGCAATCGAGTGGCAAGCGCACCGCACTCATGGTGGCGGCGGGAAAGTACGGGAATTCCGGGGTGGTCGAGTTGCTTCTTAAGCATGGCGCGAACCCGTCGGCCCAGTCGCCGGGCCTCGGCGTACAGGTCACTCCACTGGCGGAGGCCGCCTATGTGGGTGACGCGAACATCATGAAGTTGCTCATCGCGCACGGAGCAGACGTGGGCGCGGCCAGCACCGCAGCTTTGTCCAACGCGCTATTGGCAGGCTGCAGGGAGTGCTCAGACCTGCTCATCAGCCGGCTCAACAAGGAAGAGCTGGGCGAAACGGCCGCGTATCTCTCACCACCTCTCAGCGACGCGCGCTTCACGGTGATGCTCGTGCAACACGGGGCCGATCCGAATACTAAAGATCCGGACGGCAATTCGCTGCTGATGCTGGCTGCGGCTTCGGATGACATTCCGGTGGATGCGATTAGGGAATTGATCAAGCTCGGCGCAGACGTCAATACCAGAAATCCGCAAGGGCATACAGCGCTGGACTACGCCGAAAGCCGGGGCATGAACCCGGTGGCGAAGGCGCTGATCGAGGCCGGAGGCAAGCCCGGCGTTCCTTTCGCCGCGGCAGAGGTTCGGCCCGCGCCGGCGCAGTCGGTGCGCGCGGCGGTGGAACGCAGCCTGCCCCTGCTGCAATCGAACGACGAGACCTTCATGAAGAAATCGGGTTGCGTTTCCTGCCACAACAATGTTTTCACGGCCATGACCGTGGCGGCCGCAAGCAAGAGCGGATTCCCCGTGAACCAGGCGATTACCGAGAGCGATGTGAAAACGATTGCGAACTACATTGACGGCTGGAGGGATCGCGAGCTGCTGGGTGTGGGCATCCCCGGAGATTCGGACACCATGAGCTATATTCTCCTGGAGCTGGCCGCCGCGAACTTCGCGCCGAACCCCTCTACTGACGCCATCGTGCGCTACATCGTAGACCATCAACAGCAGGACGGGCACTGGTTCATTCTGGCGCATCGGCCGCCGATTGAGTCGAGCGACTTCGTGACGACGGCGGCCTCGATGCACGCCATTCAGATCTACGGCGGGAAGACCGCGGGCAGCGCCGGTGCGGTGCGGCGCGCAGCCGTATGGCTCGAGCGCGCGCGGCCGGCGACCACCGACGACATGTCATTTCAACTTCTCGGAATGGGATGGGCGCGCGCGAACAAGCAGTCGATTGACCGCACCGCAAAAGGCCTGCTCGCCAGGCAGCGCTCTGACGGAGGCTGGGCGCAGCTTGGATCGCTCGAGAGCGACGGGTACGCCACCGGAGAGGCGCTGGTGGCCCTGGAAGAATCGGGGGCGCTCCCGACTTCAGACCCGGCCTATCGGCGCGGGGTGAAATTCCTGCTCAGTACCCAGCTTGCCGACGGCTCCTGGTACGTCCACACGCACGCGCTGCGCATCCAGCCTTATTTTGAGAGCGGCTTTCCGCACGGACGCGACCAGTTCATTTCGGCTGCAGCTACGAATTGGGCCACTCAGGCGCTGGCGCTGGCGACGCGGTAGCGCGTCAGAGCGTGGGCGCGGGAATGGCCTCAGCACTTCTGAGGGGTGCGGCGGGAGGGGGATTTATGGAGTCGAAGCAGGCAATCCACCGAAGGTTCAAGCTCAATCTTCACGGGCTGGTTATCGCGCTGGTTGCTTTCGGGCCGCCGTTTGCCGCCCAAGCTGGCCCTCTCACTCAGCTCATTAATCGTCCCAAACCCGACCACGCCACCGAAGAAGCGGTGGTCCATAGCTATGGGAAGCTTCCCCTGAGTTTCGAGGCCAATCTCGGCCAGACAGATCCCGGCGTACGGTTTCTGGCACGCGGGTCTGGCTACACTCTGCTTCTTACTCGCGTCGAGGCAGTACTCGTGCTTCATAGGTTCTCGAGACTCGAGGCTGCATCCAAACTGGGCCAGATTCGCGCATCCGAGTCCGGCGGACGCGGCGCCCGCGGAACGACGGCCAGGGACCTGGCACCACAGATTTCCGTGCTGCGCATGAAGCTGGCTGGAGCTAACTCGGCCGTGTCAGTTGAGGGGGAGGCGCAACTTCCGGGCCGGAGTAACTATCTGCGTGGCCGTGATCCATCCAGATGGGAGCTCGACGTTCCCAACTACGCCGACGTGCGCTATCGGCGCGTCTACCCAGGGGTGGACTTGGTTTATTACGGTGACCAAGGCAAATTGGAATACGATTTCGTAGTGGCGCCCGGCGCGGGTGCTGGCCAAATTGGGCTTGATTTCGGGGGAGTTCGCCGCCTGCATCTCGACCGGGTCACGGGCGACTTGGTCATCACGGCCGCCGGATGCGAGGTGCGGTTTCATAAACCGATCGTTTATCAGCGCGGTCCTGAAGGCAAGGAGCGTATTGCGGGGAGTTTCCGGATTAACGGCCGTCACGTCGCCTTCGGTCTCGGAAACTACGATCATAGTCGCCCGCTCGTGATCGATCCGACGCTCGGCTTTTCCACGTATCTCGGCGGACTCCTGGATGACGAGGCCCAGGGCCTTGCCGTCGATACCTCCGACAATGTCTATCTGACTGGCTACACTGACTCCACCGATTTCCCGGTAACGGCCGGGGCCTACCAGACCGAATGTGGGGGCGGATGCGCGAACGGCGCCTACGACGCTTTCGTAACCAAACTGAATTCGAGCGGAACCGCTCTGCTCTATTCCACTTACCTGGGCGGCAGCTTATCGGACTATGGCTTCGGCATCGCCATTAATGCCGCCGGAGACGCCTTCATTGCCGGCCAGACCTTTTCCTCGGACTTTCCGGTGACGCAGGGAGCCTTCCAAGGTTCCTGTCCCGATGGTAGCTGCGCGAGTGGCTCGGGCTTCGTGATGCAGCTCAACTCCACCGGCTCCGGCTTGGTCTACTCCACTTATCTTGGCGGCAACAACTTGACCCAAGCAAACGCGCTGGTGCTTGACAGCTTCGGTGACGCTTACGTAACCGGCTGGACGAAAGCCACTGACTTCCCGGTCACCACCGGCGTGGTCCAGCCCACGTGCGGCGGCGGGTGCCGCGGTGGCACCTCAGATGGTTTCGTAACTAAGCTGAACCCGAACGGGACTGGCCTCATTTACTCGACCTATCTCGGCGGCAGTAGTACTGACGTGAGCTACGCTCTGGCGCTCGACCCGTACGGAAGCGTGTATCTTACGGGCTACACGGAGTCGACGGATTACCCTATCACGCCGGGCGCCTTCCAGACGACTTTGAACGCGCCGCAGGGTACCATCGTGTCCAAGCTGAATAAGACCGGGACAGCACTCAGCTACTCCACTCACCTGGGAGGAAGCGGCGCCGGCACAACGCCGTGCCCCTCCTGCGGGGCTGCAATTACCGTGGATTCGGCTGGGGATGCATACGTGGGCGGTCTCACTTGGGAGACTGATTTCCCGGTCACCGCAGGGGCCTTGCAGCCGGTGTATGCTGGGGGTTTCCACGACGCTTATCTCGCTAAGTTCAACCCTTCCGGGTCGGCCTTGCTCTATTGCACCTACCTCGGCGGCAGCGATGACGACGGCATTGTCTCGGTCGCGATCGACAGTTCCGGGCAGGCTTATCTTCACGCCAACACGTTTTCCTATGACTTCCCTCTGACTCAGGACACGTACCAAGGTACCTTCGGAGGTAACTCAGACGCCGTTTTCGCGGTGGTCAGTTCCAACGGCTCGTCGCTAGCCTATTCCACCTACCTCGGCGGCAGCCAGTACGAGTTCGCCCACGCCACCCGCACGTTGGCCCTGGACGCGAAGAAGCCACCGAACGTCTTCATCACAGGCTTCACCGACTCCACCGACTTTCCGGTAACAAGCGCTACGTTCCAGACGACCTTTGGCGGCATCGAGGATGGATACATCGCCAAATTCATACCCAGCCCTAACGTTGGATTCAATCCGGTCAGCGTTAACTTTGGCAACCAGAATGTGGGCACCGCCAGCCCGGCCGATACCGTGACTATCACGAACATCGGCAATACCGCGCTCACCCTAAGCGGTGTCAGCGTGACCGGCTCAAGCAGCAAAGCCTTTGCCGCAGCCAATGCCTGTAAGGCAAGCTTGGCGCCCGCTGCCAGTTGTGCGGTTTCAGTGAGGTTCCTACCCAAGGTGTCGGGGACCGCAAGCGCAAGCCTTAGCGTGAGCGACAATGCCCCTCACAGCCCGCAAACGGTGACGCTCATAGGAATCGGCGGGAGCGACGACCCGTATGTGTTCCTCTCGCCTGCGAGCCTGACTTTTGGCACACAGCTTCTCACCACAACTAGTCCGGCGCAGACGGTCACCCTAAACAACACCGGGACCGCAACACTCATCATTACTAGCATCACGATGCACGGTGATTTCGCTCAAACCAACACCTGCGGCTCTGAAGTAGCAGCGGGCGCGAACTGCAGCTTCAACGTGACCTTCACGCCCACGCTGGTCAACACTGAGAACGGTACCTTGACGATCGCAGATAACTCGGCAAGCAGCCCCCAAACGGTTTCACTCAGTGGCACCGGCACTCAAGTGACCCTGACTCCAGCCACCCTGAGCTTCGGCTCCGTAACCGTGGGCCAAGAGAGCGCTCCCCAAACGGTAACGCTTATGAATAGCGGTAGCACTACGGTGACCATCAGCAGCATCGAAATCAGTGGTGCGAACGCCGACGACTTTACCGAGAGCACCACGTGCAAGTCGCGGCTCCAGGCGAGCGCAAGCTGCACCGTGACGATTACGTTTGACCCCGTTGTCGCCGGACCTGCATCCGGGACTCTGTCGATTTCCGACTCGGGAGGCGCCAGCCCGCAAACCGTGTCGCTCTCCGGGACGGGACAGAACTGATGTTGCTGGCACTGGCGTCGCGATGAACAGCGAATGAAGCGGGCGTAGCGCAGGGCCTGGCTTTGGCCCTGCGCTACCGCAGTTCAATTGGCGTGGCAGCTTACGGCGCAAGCTTGATGGTGAAGATCTGTCCGTTGTGGTGGAGGTTGTTGCCCGGCACGAGATCAGCGTCCGATTCCACGGCCAGGGTCTTGCCATCCATCGTGATGCCCCACGCCGTGCTCCCGAAGCCTCCGGCGCTGCTCGTCATCTGCACCTTGTTTGTTCCGTCAGCGTCCATGCGGAAGATCTCCTGGTTTGCATCCGGGTTGCCTCCAATCCAATCGACATCGGAGCGGAAAAACACCGTCTTACCGTCGGACGTCCAGTGTGCACCGACGTTTCCGAACCCGCTGGCGGGACTGGTCGTGTTGGTAAGCTGGACGAAGCCGGTTCCGTTCGCCTTCACCGTGAATATTTCGTAGTTACCGTCGGCATTTCCTCCCGGCACCAGATCGCGGTCAGAGTCGAGAATCACCTGCGTGTCGTTGGCATTCAGGCAGCCGCCCGCCACACCCCAGCCGCTGGTGGTTGCCGTGAGCTGGGTGAGTCCGCTGCCGTTCACGTTCATGATGAAGAGATCGTTGTTCCCGTCCGAATTGCCTCCTGGGACGAGATCGCGGTCAGACGAGAATACGATCTTCGAAGCCTTGGGATCAAAGCAAGGCTCAGTGTTGCCCTGGAAGCCGTAAACAAATCTGCCGCCCGTGGTGTTGGTGAGTTGAGCGAGGCCGGTACCGTCCACATTGATGGTGAAAATTTCGAAGTTGCCGTCGGCGTTTTTCCCCGGAATCAGGTCGCGGTCCGAAGCAAACACAATCTTCTGGCCGCTCCAACTCATTTGAGGGTTCATCACTCCGATTCCACCCACACTCGACGTCAACTGGGTGAGGCCGCTTCCGTTGATGTTCATCACAAACAACTCGCTGTTTCCGTCGGTGTTCCCGCCGGAGACCAGATCGCAGAAAGAAGTGAATGCCACCTTCTTGGCCGTGCTATCCACGCTCGGATAGTAGTAGCCAGCCGTACACGCGCCGGAGCCCAGTTGGGTGACGGTCATCTGCGGCTGAACGGCAGACGCGGTTATGGCAAACGCCGCCATCGCCGCAACCAGAACGGCCCAAAGGGCCGTGTGGCGCGCGGATATTCCCACGAAACGAACCTCAAGGTGAGTCATCATTTTCTCCTTTGGACGAAAAGTGTTTGCCGCAAACCGATTGGCATCCCTGGACGCGCGATCGGCGGCTGCTTCCTCCGAAACGCTGTCCACAAATA
This sequence comes from Terriglobia bacterium, assembly GCA_035578005.1. Classification (GTDB taxonomy): domain Bacteria; phylum Acidobacteriota; class Terriglobia; order UBA7540; family UBA7540; genus Gp13-AA77. The sequence goes on along the minus strand of DATJYK010000339.1, from coordinate 35,446 downwards.
GTGGCAGCGGGGCCGACAGCGTATCATGCCTAGCGGCGTTTTGATAAGCAGGCCAGAGTTCGATAGAGCGCGTGTGCGCGCGATGCTCCGTGCCGCATCCCGCCCTCGAAACTGGCCGGGCTGAAAGGAGGCAATCCCCGGGGAGGTAGGACTGAGCCTGACTGAAGCCCACCGCCTGGCGCGCCTGCACAATTCTGGGAGAGATGGGTCGAGGACCACCTTGATCGAGGGAAAGGCTTACGTGGGGGGCTTCGATCCTACTCCGCCCTCAAAGCCTCAACCGGGTCCACGGAGGCAGTGCGCCGCGCCGGCAGATAGCTGGCGAGCACCGCGGTGGCGACAAGCCCGAGAGACGCCGCGATGTAGGTGAAGGGATCCGCGGGCTTCACTTTGAACAGCAGAGAGGTCATCAGGCGCATCAAGGCAAAGGCCGCGCCCAGCCCGCAGGCAATACCCACGCCGGCCAACACTAATCCCTGCCCTACGAACAAGTCTGTCAGTTCCCGCTGCTTCGCGCCCAGCGCCATGCGAATGCCCACTTCCTTGGTGCGCTGCGAAACCGAGTAGGCGATAACGCCGTACAGGCCCACGATGCTCAGCAGCAGGGCCATGACTCCGGCGATCCCGAGCATTACCAGTGTGAACGAGGTGCGCGCCATCGACTTGTCATAGAGGTTTTTGAGAGTCTGGACGCCCGCCAACGGCAGGTTGGAATCCACGGACCACACGCCTCGCCGGACCTCTTTCATGAAGCTCTCCGAGCCCGCGCGGGGACTGCGGATGACGAAGGCCACGTCACGCCGCACCATGGGCTCTTCGTCCCAGAAATGCCTCATGAGGATGGGCCAGTAGACCGAAGGCGGAGGGTCCTGATTCACACCTTCGTCATAGACGTCGCCCGCCACACCCACAATCTCAGCCCAGTCGTCGTTGGGGCTCGACCGCACCTGCCGGCCAAGAGCCTGCGTGGCGCTGCCCCAGTATTCGCGCGCCGCGTTCTCGCTGATGATCGCAACAGGTCTCTTATTGTAGATTTCACTCCAAGTGACGTCACGGCCGGCGACGAATGGAATACCCAGCGTCGCGAAGTACCCGGGCCCGATGAACCTGAAGTCGCGTAGCGGCGCAAGTTGCCCTTCGGTGTAGGTGCGGTCGCGGGCATAAAGAGGATTGAAACTGTGGTCCCCGTTCATGGGGACGCCATGGCCAATGCCCACGGACGAGACACCGGGAATCGCCTCCATTTTTTTCAGAATCTCCTCTTGCATGCGTACAACTTGCTCAGGAGAGGCGACGTCCGCCTCAGTGATCGCCACCCAGAATACCTGGACCTCCTCGGGACGCGAGAATCCGGGCTGGATGTCAGTTAAGGCGCGGAAGGTGCGAATCATAAGGCCTGATGAAATCAGCAGGACCAGTGCCAGCGCCACCTGGGCGACCACCAGCACGTTGCGAGCGCGATGCCGTTCCCGGCTCTGGCTCACGGTGCGCGCCTCGCGGAGACCGGTTCCCAAATGCACGCCCGCGTATTTCAGGACGGGAATGGAACCAAACAGCAGGCTCGCCACCAGCGCAACACCGAACGTGAACACCAGCACCGGCAGGTCAATCCCGATGTCACCAAGGCGCGGCAAGCCCGCCGGCGCCATGGCGACGAGGGCGCGCAGGGCAGCGTCGGCAAGCGCAAGTCCCAGGACGCCACCCGTGAGGCCCAGAATGACGCTTTCCAACAGCAGCTCGGCGGCAATCCTGCTGCGAGTGGCGCCCATCGCAGCCCGAATCGCCAGTTCCTGCTGGCGTCCTTCGGCCCTCACCAGAAGCAGGTTGGCGACGTTCGCACAGGCGATCAGCAGGACCAAGCCGATGCTGCCCATCAGAACCCAAAGAAGCTTATCCAGGTCGCCCACCGCGTCTTGCTTTAAGGGCCGCACGTTCGCGCCGATGTGCGCTTGCTCGAAGATCTTCGCACTGAAGCCGGGCGGCGGCGGAAAAGTCCGATCGACGATGGGAAGCATACGCACCACGTCGGCATTGGCCAGCGCAAGGGTGGCTCCCGGCTTGAGTCTGGCGAGGCCTGCAAAGCTGAAATTCCCAAGAAATGCCTTGCTGCGATCGAGCTTGAAAGGCAGGATCAGCCCGGGATCGTCTCCATCGTAGGCGTGAAAGTGCGACGGCATCACGCCGATGATCTGGCGCGATTTCCCGTCCACCTGGATGCTTCGCCCCAGCGCCGAGGGATCGCCGCCGAAGCTGCGGCGCCAATAGCTGTACGTCAACATCACCGTTTCGGGGCTTCCGGGCGAGTCATCGGCGCGATTGAACCAGCGGCCCAGCATCGGGGGAATGCCCAACATCGGAAGCGTGCCGTCGGTCACCAGCACCGCCTCCACCTTTTGCGGCTCTGCCAAGCCGGTTACGCTGACGGAATCGTGATGATAGAGGCCGACATCCTGGAAACTGTGGTTTTGATCCCGAAACACAAAGTAGTATGCGGGCCCCAGCGGCACTTCCGGGAAGTTGAGCCCCGGAGCCGACATCGCCACGCTTACCAACTGCTCGGGATGGGGATACGGCAGAGGCTTCAGCAGTACACCCTCCAGGACGCTGAAGATCGCCGTGTTGGCCCCGATGCCGACCGCCAGCGTCACCAGGATTGCTGCCGTAAACATGGGCGCGCGTCTCAGCCGCCGCAGAATCTGGCTGATTTCAGTCTCGAGCCAGGCGGCAATCCCGACCCTTTGCCTACCGACGCGGGTTTCAATCTGCCGCGGCGCAAAAGCACGTAAACGAAAGGATGGTTGGCCCATGGTCGCCTCCGACAATCTGCTGCGAAGAGCTGGCCTTATTCTTTGTATTGCGGGCTGTTTTCTCAGTGACGCGTGTCACAGCCCTCTTTCACGGTAGAACGCTCTGGTTTTGTCGTGGGCTGCTGCAGATCCTATGCCGGGCGCCGCGCAAGCCCCACACCGAGTCACAAAGGTCTAAGCCGTCCTGCCCGATCCTTTTACAACAAAATGACAATTCACAGGGGTCCTGCCGCGTCTGAAAGATGAAGCCGCCGGAGGGCTAACTCAATTGTGAGGTGAACTATGGAAATTCTGAGGTATGCGACGGGATCACGTTGGGGGCGTGCTGCGTGGATCGGGCTGATGGCGGGTCTGATGCTATCAGGCGCGGTTAGCCAACTCAGTGCTCAAAATCCGATTTTCAAAGTGGTGCCGAGCCCGAGCCCCACCATTGCCGGCAACACGCTGAACGCCGTGGCCGCCGTCTCTGCCCGTGAAGCGTGGGCGGTGGGCTTTCAGAGCGATAATCAGCTCAACGGAGCCCGAACATTGACCGAGCACTGGGACGGCGCGCGTTGGACGGTGGTGCCAAGCCCTAATCCCGGCTCCACACCTCCGTGTCAGGGCGCGAACACGGGCAACGTGGTGAACGGCGTGGCAGAACTGAGCCGCGCCAATGTATGGGCAGTAGGCTTCTCCTTTGACTGCCGTAGCCTCCTGAAGCCGATGATTCTTCATTTTGATGGGACGAGTTGGGGCAGTGTACCCAGTCCAGTGCTGCTGACAAATGACAATGCGGCACTGAATGGCATCGCGGCGATCTCGGGCAACAACATTTATGCCGTGGGCTACCAGCCGGCCGAGAATGGAGCGGTGCGGCCGCTGGTCGAACATTTCGATGGACACTCGTGGAGCGTCATCACCGTTCCCGATGCCGATAACCCGGGCATTGTTCTCACTTCCGTCTCGGCCAACTCAGCTAACGATGTTTGGGCGGTGGGCACCTCCACCGATCAGCCCACCGTCTCAATCCAAACACTGGTGGAGCACTTTGACGGCACACAATGGACGATTGTGCCGAGCCCGAACCCGCTGCCCAAGGCGTTTCTGAACCAGAACGTGCTGAGTTCGGTGAAGGCCACGTCGCCGAAGGACGTGACGGCGGCGGGATTCATCCTGGACTCCAGCCAGCAGCGCCGACTGACCCTGATTGAACACTGGGATGGCGCCCAGTGGACGGTAGTTGACAGCCCCAACGAGAGCTCCGACAGCGGCGCCCTGAACACTCTTACCGGCGTTTCGGGCTTCTCGACCAATGATCTTTATGCTGTGGGATTCTTCGCCAATTCGTCAACCGCCGGCCAGCCCGAAACCCTGGTGGAGCACTTCGACGGGACGCGCTGGAGCATCATCACCAGCCCCACGCGGGGACTGGCACAGCACCTCAACGGTGTCTTCGCGTTACCCAAGACAGGCCGAGTGTGGGCCGTGGGCGCTTCCAGCAACTCCGGTGTTGACCCGGAAACAGGACTGCTGCAATTGCCGCTTACGCTCGTGGAGTTCTCGCCCTTGGGCTGATTGCCTTACAGCTTCTGAGCGCCGGGAGCAACTGGCGCAGACCCTCTGCCACGCGCTCCCCGCCTCGATGAGCTCCGTGAGAAGGGGTGGCCGAAGGCTGAGGTGGTCGGTCATCGATTCAAAACTGAGAACTACCCGGCGCACGTTAAGCTTGATTTTGAGTGAGGTATTGCTGTATGTTGAATAAGTTCTCAACTGAAATGCGCCGTGGGTGCTGACAGGATTTGCCCGCGTTGGCAGATTCGGAGCCACTCATGGCTGTGGGGCGCGAGGGTTACACAATGAGTTGCGCGACGCAGGTCAGGTTGTACGTAGGTGGCAATTTCGAGCTTTGGTTGGGGGCAGGCCCTCTCAAAAAATCGCGAAACGAAGGAGGGTCCCACGATCTTGTTGATAATAAAGGACCGATTTTTTGAACCCACGATGTGCATGAAAATAAATGGCTTAGCTTTGGTAGGCCACGATGTTTATGAAAGTAAATGGGTTAGAGTACAGTCAAGGCTCAATTGAGTCAATTCCGGTGAGGCAACTTAGCGTCGCGGCGACGCATTTTGGTTCGCACCTCAGCGACAGAATCCCATTCCAGCCGATTCAACCCTCGGGACGAGTTCGAATTGTTAAAAACATACGTTCGAAGCCTAAGACTCCTTTAGAATCAATGCTACTTTCGAACGAACCCACCAGATTATTGATTCTAAACATCTTATCCTGATAAACCCATCATCTTATTGATAGGAAGCCTTTTATCTAAATTTCTGGCCTCGCCACTCGGTTCGCAGTGCGCCAGCCAGCGGGACGAGCGCTCGCCGCCCGTGTGCTCGCACAAAAAGGCTATGCTAGCCTTGGCGCTTGTGATAGAAAACCTTGGGACGGCCCTGTGGAACAAGACCTGCACCTAGTGAAGCGCTGTCTCGCCGGCGAAGATTCTGCCTGGGAACAGTTGCTAATAGCGCACAACCGTAAGATCTACAACCTTTGCTATCGTTTCACGGGCCGGAGCGGCGAAGCTGAAGACCTAACCCAGGAGGTCTTCATCAAAGTGTTTCAGACCCTAGCCACGTACGACGCGGCGCAGGGAAGCTTCGGCACCTGGTTGAACCGGGTAGCCCGCAACCACCTGGTGGATCACTACCGGCGCACGCGCAAAGACCGAGTGACGTCATCGCTGGAAGACGAAACGGGGGGCATTGAAGACAAGCCCAGCGCGGAAGAAAGCCCTATGGCGCGTCTCGAAACGCGCGAGCGCCGCGAGCTGTTGCAGTCGGCGCTTGACCAGCTTTCGCCGGATATGCGCGAAGCTGTCATCCTGCGCGACTTTCAGGATCTTGACTACGACGAGATCGCCCAGGTGCTGCAGGTGCCTCAGGGTACGGTGAAATCAAGAATCAATCGCGGAAGGTTGGAACTGGCGAAGGTGATAAAGCGTATGGAAGGAGTGAGGGGTGAATAGGACGGAAGGCATGAGTCACCTGGAGCTCGAAAATCTCGTGAGCGAATACCTGGAGGGACAGCTTGATACTGTCCGCCGGGTCGAGGTGGAGAAGCACCTCGGCGAATGCGCCCCTTGCCGCGAACTGGTGGCTGACGTCGGGCATGCATTTGAGCTGTGCCACGCTGCTGAGCCCGTTGAACCCGCCCCGTGGCTGGTGCCGAAGATTCTGCGTGCCACGCTGGGCGAACGCAAGCCCGGCTTGGTGGAGCGTATCACGGCCTGGTTCCGAGCCGGGGTGCAAGTGCGCGTGATTTCCACGGCTGCCATGACGGTATTTTCGCTGTCTGTCATTGCCAGTGCCTGTGGCGTCAACCTGCGGCACCTCACGCTGGACGACCTGAACCCTCGGACGTGGGCGCATCAGGTTGACCGAAACGGACATTTGTTGTTGGGCCGGGCCGAGAAGTACTACTACGACCTGAAAGTAGTCTACGAGATCGAATCGCGCCTCCGTCAGCTTCGGGCTGAGCCTTCCGGCGAGCCCGAGAGACCTAAGGCCCCGCCTGGAGGCTCCACGCAGGGCGCGCCGGCCGAAGAACCGGCGCTCGCCTCTGCCTCGAATCCGTACGGCTTCGTTTGGGAAAGCCGGCTGTTGCTGGGGCCGGTGTCCGATGGCGTCCGTGCAGCAAGGAGTACAAGCCGATGACATGTGCTAATCATCCTCAAACCGATTCTGTAGCCTATTGCGGGAACTGCGGGCGCGCGCTATGCGCAGAGTGCAAGCGCGACGTGAGCGGCATGGTGTATTGCGAATCCTGCCTGGCCACTCGCCTGCGGTCGTCAACCCTGCCGTCCATCACGGGTCTTGGCGAAGGGCCGAACCCTGGCCTCGCTCTGTTTCTCGGTTTCATCCCGGGTGTAGGTTCCATTTACAACGGCCAGATTGCGAAGGCCATGGTGCAGGTGCTCATTTTCGGTTCGCTCATCGCCCTGAGCAATCGTGTGGGCGGACCCTTTGACACAATCTTCGGGCTGGGCGCCGCAGCCTTCTACTTTTACATGGTGATTGACTCTTACCAGACCGCGCGGCGAAAGCAGCTCGGCCAACCTGCCGAGGAATGGCTGGGGCTGGGAGACTTCAAGATTGGAGCACCCGTAGGCGCCGCGCTGCTGGTCGGTCTCGGCGTCCTGTTCCTGCTGGATAACTTCGGCATACCGGTGTTTCAGTCGATCAGCCGGTTCTGGCCGGTGATCTTGATTGTCATCGGTCTGGTCCTGCTGCAAAACCGTATGCGCGGAGGCGGAACACCTCCCAGCAGCGGCGGACCTACGCCGCCGCAGGGGCCGATGGGACCACGAGGACTGTAGGTGATTGAATGATGGAGTGCTCGGGTGATTGGAGGATTTGTCATTGAGTGAAAGTTTAGGGCCGGACGAACAACGGGATCGATCGAGAACGCTCGGCTACTCAATCGCCAATCGCTCAATCGCCCGATGGAGGAGGTTGCGATATGAACTGGGACGCAGGGATTATGGTACCGCTGGGCGCTTTTGCGATGACGGTGATCATCGTCGGCATCGCTGCCTTCCGGAAGATGCGCGACCGCGAATTACAGGCGCATGCCGAACTACGCCAGCGTGAGATGGAGCACGAGCGCCGCCTGAAGGAGCTGGAAATCGAACGGCTGAAACTGGAAGTTGAAAAGAGTAAGGCCGAAAAAGTGTCGTAAGAGAACCGGGCAAGCGAGGAGAGACTCATGGGGAACTGGGACGCAGGGATTATGGTACCGCTGGGCGCTTTTGTGATGACCATCATTATCGTGGCCATCGCCGTTTTCGGGAGGATGCGGGAGCGGGAGCTTCGCGCGCACCAGGAGCTACGCATGCGCGAAATGGAACACGAGCGCAAGTTGAAAGAGTTGGAGGTAGAACGGCTCAAGCTGGAAGTTGAACAAGCCAGGCTTCGACGCGTTGGGTGAGACGAGTGCGGCCCAGACGGCCTCCGGAGGATAGCGATGGACTTTGGGAATCCACTGATGATACCGATTGTGGGAACGGTTGCCGGCACCTTGATGATTGTGGTCATTGTGGGCATCGTGTTCTGGTTCAAAGGGCGTGAACGCGAGCTGCAAGTGCATCAGGAAATGCAGATCCGCCAGATGGAACACGAGCGGCGCATGAAGGAGCTTGATCTCGAGCGAGCCAAAGTCGAACTCGAGAAGAGCAAGGTTGGGCAGGCCGTCTGAAGGGAACAAGGGCGGTTGCGATCGCGGCCGGCTGCTCAGCAGCGCACAGCGTGCACAGGAGCAAGATCGATGGACACAGGCATTCTAATTCCTTTGAGCTGCTTCGCCATGGTGGTGTTGGTGGTAGCTTTGGTAACGTTTGCCAAGATTCGCGACCGCGAAATCGACGTGCTCAACACGCTGAGCCGCGCTGAAGCTGATCATCGCACTCGCGTGGCCGAGCTTGACCGGGAATTGGACCGCCTGAGGCGGGGAGAGTAGAGACGATGTTACAGGATCACGGAACCCATGCATTGCCGGAAGGGAGCCTGGGTGCGGGCACGGGACCTTCGCACCACCCAGTCAGTCTTACTTGGCCGGTGCTGCTGATCACGCTGGGCTTGATGTTGCTCGCTGACCAGTTTGCGCCGGGCTGGAACTTTCATCGCACCTGGCCCGTACTTCTGGTTGTGTTCGGCGTAGTGAAGTTGATCGATTCCGGGCGGCCGCCCCGTCCGCCCGCGGGACCGCGGATCTAGGCTAGCATGGTAATGGGAAAGCCCGTCAAGCTTGTCATTTCGAGGAGCCGTAGGCGACGAGAAATCTCGCTCTGCGTGCCTTCTCGGTGCGAGATTTCTCGTCGCCTACGGCTCCTCGAAATGACAAGGTTCTTGAGCTGTGAAGTAGGGAGGGGGACGCAACGATGAGCGCATACGTTTACCGTCGAGGGTCGATTTTTTGGGCGTTGACGCTGATTGGAATCGGCGTCCTGTTCCTCTATCAAAACTTCAATCCAGCTATCCACCCCTGGCAGATTCTGGCGAAGTTCTGGCCCATTGTTATCATTTTTTGGGGAATGTCGAAACTCGTTGACCACCTTCAGGCGCGGGCGCACCCCGAAACCGTGCCTCCTCCGTTGTTCTCGGCCAGCGAAGTAATTCTTCTGATCCTGGTGCTGATCACCGGCACGCTGGTGTCGAAAATCGTGCTGAATCAGTGGCCGGCGTGGTGGGAGAATGGCGTCCATATCAGCGGCAACGATAATTGGGATAACCTGTTCCAGAATTCCTACACCTACACACAAAACGTGAGCTCACCCGTTGAAGGACAGCCTCATCTGGTCCTGGTCGATCACCGCGGCGATGTTGAGATTCGGGCCTCCGATCAGCCAAGCTTGCAGGCCACGGTGAAGGAAATCGTCCATGCCGATTCCGAGGCCGATGCTAAGAAGGCTGCGGATCAATTGAAGTTCCAGATTGTGCGGCAGGGATCGCAGTATACATTGCAATCGAATCTAGATTCGCTGCCTGACAACGGCCGCAATGTGCGTCTGGATATCACGGTGTTGTTGCCGCAATCAGCGTCCACCGACATCACCTTGGAACGCGGAGACCTTACCGCCAGCGGCCTGAAGGGCGACCAGAACTTCACGGTTCAACACGGCGATGCGAACGTGTCCCAGATCGAAGGCCTGGTGAAATTGCGGAAGTCCAGTGGCTCCGTGCAAGTGTCGGGCGTGAAGGGCAGTGTGGCCCTCGAGGGACGAGGCGATGACGTGGAAATGTCCGACGTCACCGGGACCGCCACCGTGAACGGCGAGTTTTCGGGTGATATCGCCTTTTCCAACGTCGGGCAGACGCTGCGCTATCTCTCGACGCGGACTGATCTGACGGCGCAGCAGGTGTCAGGAAGACTGACCATGGATTCGGGATCACTCGAAGCAAGCGCCGTGCGGGGACCCTTTGATCTCACCACCCGCGCCAAGGATATAAACCTGGATGGCTTCAGCCACAGCGTGAAGATTACCAACACCGACGGCGACATCCAGCTTCGGGCGGCCGCAGTTCCTACGCACCCCATCGAGGTGCAGTCCAGCAAAGGCGAGATTCAACTCAGTATTCCTCAGGGCAGCGGCTTTCAGATTGACGCCGTGTCGCAGCATGGCGAAGTGTCGACGGATTTTTCCGGGCCCAACCTAAAAGTGAATAACTCCGGAGACGAGCCTTCCATCACCGGTTCGGTCGGCAAGGGAGGGCCCACCATCCACTTGTCAACCGCTTACGGAACCATTCACCTGGCTCAGGGTGAGGCTGGCTTTCCTCCCGCGCCTCCCGCGCCTCCGGCGCCACCCAAGCCGCCAGCGGCGCCGTCCTCGCGCACGTAACGTCGGGCGCGCAATTGACGCCGGAAGTCGCTCAAATCTGGATTGTGTCTGAGCGGGGCAAAAAATGCATGTATGCTTCGTGCAGAATGCTTAGGCGATCGGAGGGACTTCATTCCAGGTGCCCCGCCAGTGTTTCGAAGAAACCGGGGAAGGAAATCTCCACGCAATCACTGCCGCGAATGGTGGTGGGACCGTCGGCGAAAAGACCCCCGATGGCGAAGGCCATGGCGATGCGATGGTCACTGAAGCTGTCAATCTCTGCGCCGTGCAGCAACTGCTGGCCCGGAACGCGCAGCCCATCCGGCCATTCCTCAACTTCGGCGCCCATGCGGCGGAGGTTCTCCGCCACTGCACGCAGGCGGTCACTCTCCTTGACGCGCAACTCAGCCGCGCCGTGAAACGAGAGACCTTGCTGCATGCGCGTTCCAAGAACCGCCAGCATGGGAAGCTCATCGATGAGACCGGGCACGGCCTCGAGCGGTACCTGTCCGCCTTCGAGCACACTTCCCTCAAGGTGCAGGTCGCCGATCATCTCGCCATTCACCATCTCCAGGTTGAGCACCTTGATGCGGCCGCCCATGGGAACCAGCACGTCCAGGAGCGCGGTGCGCGTGGGATTCAAGCCCACGTTCTGGATAACAAGATTGGACTCCGGGAGAGCGAGCGCTCCAGCAATAAAGAAGGCCGCGGATGAGAAGTCGCCCGGGACATAAAGCTTCTGCGCCTTTAGACGGGCTCCTCCGTGGACGCGAGTCGAGCGACCCTGCCGCTCAACCTCAGCGCCAAGATACTCGATCGCGATCTCGCTGTGATCCCGAGTCGCTGCCGGCTCGATCACCTCAGTGACTCCGTCGGCAAAGAGGCCGGCCAGCAGCACGGCGGATTTCACCTGCGCGCTCGCCACCGGCAACTCGTAACGAATGGCCCGAAGCGAGCCACCCTCGATTTCGAGCGGCGGACGGCCGCCGTCCGCCGAGCGGAACCGCGCGCCCATGCGCGTCAGCGGGTCGATCACACGCTGCATGGGCCGACGCGAAAGCGACGCGTCACCCACAAGCACCGAGAGAAACGGCTGCGCCGCCAGGATTCCTGAGAGCATGCGTATGGTTGAACCGGAGTTGCCGGCATCGAGATCGGAAGTGGGAGCGCGCAGTCCGCTCATGCCTAAGCCATGCACCGTAACCACGCTGGTTGGCTCGCCTGACGTCGGTGTTGAATGTTCGATGCCGACGCCGAGCTTTCCAAGGCACGCCAAAGTGCTGGCACAATCGGCACTGGGCGAGAAAAAGTTGATCTCACTGGTTCCTTCGGCGAGAGCCGCCAGCATCGCATAGCGATGGGAAATGGACTTATCTCCCGGCATGCGCGCGGTGCCGGTTAGTGCGCGCGCAGCGGTAATGCTCGCTGTGTTCGTCAACGTTGTGGGTTCCATCGTTCGTCGTGAAACTTATCAACTGGGGCTCTTCCTCTAACCTTGCTCATCCGGCGCGACCCCTTCAGGACTGTCCAGGAAGCTCTGCAGAAGTTCGGCGGCCCTGGCCGCATCTTCGGCGCGCACCAGCAAGTCCACGGGGTCCACGCCAGGCAGCGCTTCTGCCGAAAACTCTCCCCGCACGACGCTGGGCAATCCGTTGGCTTCGAGAATACCCTTCGCAACCTCCGCACTCATGCTGCCCGCGGGGCCGCCAAACGATCGTACCTTCACGAGCTTCACCTGAGGCTCCTCGAGATCCTCAGGCGATTGAGCGGACTCCGGAGGCGCTCCAGACTGAAGCGGTATCCCACAGTCGATGCACTCCAGTGAACCCTCAGCGTATTCCGTCAGGCATTGGGGGCAATAAGCCATCGACGTTCTCCTTGCAGCAGCCAAAGACAGAAGGCAGCGAGACTCCTAATACGATAGCCCCGGCGTCTTGTGCAGGTAAGTGTCATCCGCGAGCTGCTTCAGCATGAACTCAGCCGCATCAGCGCGCGAGATCTTTCGCTTGATAGACTGGTTGTTGGGACCGAAACCGGCTTTGTAGCGGCCAGTGCGCGGCCCGTTGGTGAGGATCGCCGGCCGCACGATCACCCAGTCCAAGCGGCTTGCCTGGATCAATGACTCCTGCGTCTCCTTATCGGCGAAAATGTTTCGCAGCAGGACCGGCATCACGAACCAATTGTGCATTGGACCGAGCTGACCCCGGCTGTCACCCACACCCAGGGACGATTCCACAATCAGCCGCTTTACTCCCAGCTTCTCCATCGCCTGGATCAGATTGCGCGTCCCATCCGAGAGGATTGTATTCTTTCCGAGTTGGCGGACACCCAAAGCCGAGAGCACGCCATCTTGTCCCTGCACCGCAGCCTCAACGGAGGAGTAGTCCACGATGTCGCCCTGCTGCACCTTCAAATTTGTATGCTTGATCTTGACGGCCGCCGGACTACGCGCGAAAGCAGTCACCAGATGTCCTGCCTCCAGCGCTTGCTCCACCAACTCCAAGCCGGTCGCTCCCGTTGAGCCGACGATCAAGAGCTTCATAGGGTCTTACCCGAAACCTCCATCATAAGTGATCCGGGCTCATTTGCAGAAGCCGCGTTGCCCGGATCACACAAGTCGTCATAAAATGGCTGCCTGTCTATCCGGAGCGCCACTCAGTGCATTGGTTTCAAACTCTGGCGGTACACCTAGGCCACGTCCTAGGCCACTATGGCGGATGGGGCCTGTTCCTCATCAACGTCCTGGACTCCTCGGTTCTGGCTTTTCCCGTCATCAACGATCTCTTGCTGATTCATATGTCCAGCCGCCAGCCCGCTCTGGCTCCTCTTTATGCCGTTTACTGCACCGCCGGTTCGATGGTGGGCTCGTTCGCCATCTACGCCTTGGGACGTGGCGGAATACGGCTCTTCAGGCGCAACCCCGAGATGCGCGAGGCAGGCCGCGCGCGCCGCTGGCTGGCGCGCAATGACTTCGTCACCGTGCTGGCCGCGGCATTGCTACCTCCGCCCACGCCTTTCAAGGTGGTGCCGATTGTGGCTGGCGCCATTCGCATGAATATTCCGCGCCTGGCCTCTGCGCTGCTCATCGGCCGCGGATTGCGCTTCGCGTTCGAAGCCTGGGTGGGTATGAGATATGGCGCCCAGGCCGAAACTTTTCTGCGCTATCACCTCGTGTTCCTCTCCCTGGCTGCCGCCGCGAGCCTCATCCTGTTGGTGGCCACGTACCGCTATCTTCAGAAGACAGCTCCGGCCGATTGAGCGGCGACGTCTGACGCGCTTCGGGCGACGGGTCCACGCTGCGCCTCGTCGGTCTCGTCGCGTGCCCAAAGATTCACGTCTGAGCTTCATGTCAATCAGCCGGCCTGCCCATAAAGGTAAAGGTCTCGGAATGGGGCCGGAGATTCCGATCAAGATCAATACTCGCTTGAAAAGCTCCGGACTCGGCGCCGAAACGAAGGTCGTGGATGCGAACCTCGTATCCATCCACATCCGCCTGGCTGCCTCCTCCGAAGCCTGCGCTGGCCTGGTGTTGGCCGGCGGTGTTGTCCTCGGCGCCGTCCTGGCCAGAACCGGTTTGCGCGCCGGAAATGACCTCGACTTGGGCCCATGGGAATCGGGCAAAGTTCGAGAAGACCCGGCCCACGTGTGTTTGGAGTGCCGCGGCAAGGGCGGGTGAAGGCTGCGGCTTGCGAAACGACGTGGCATAATCAGCAGCCACATCCGAGGCTAACGCGTTCGCCGGAAGAACGTGATACGCAGAATCGGTTTCCACCACTCCCCGCCAGACCAGGGGATTCAAAGTGGGAAAGGCGCCGGCTCGCACAGCGGGTTCGTCGCCGTAGTTGTTCGCTTCGAGCAAGGCCAAGGCCCGGCGGTGGCTAAAGTCCCTCAATCCCCAAAGCAACAGCATGCCCACCAGCGCCACCACTGCACCGCGACGGTAGCCCGTCTTGCGCGCCCCGAGTTCCTCCGACACCAAACGGAACAACAATGGCAATCCCAGTCCACACACCAGCAGCAGGAGCAGCGTAGGATCGATGATCGGCATGATGTCCCAGGAGAACCAGCGCCCACTGAACGGCTCGAACGGGCGCACCCCGTATGCGTTCGTGAAGTCGAGAACGATGTGGCCCAGCACGGCCATCCAACAAAGCAGGAACAACCAGCGTGCGTTGAGCGGAGGTTTGGAAAGCTTGGCCCGTGCCAGCCGGCCTAGCGAGTAAATCAGGGCCGCAAGAATTACTGCAAGCCCGCTTGCACCCAGCAGCGAATGCGTAATGCCGCGGTGGTATTCCAGATAAGTTGTGCTGCTCCGGAAACGGGTCACAATATCCACGTCCGGCGCGTTTGATCCCAGAATCAGCGCCAGCGTGGCGAAGCGTGTCTTGCGATTAAGCCCGGCCTGGCTCAGGGCGATGCCGGTGAGCGTGTGCGTCAGATTATCCATGTGCGGTGGCGTGCGGAAACATTGAGATGTCGCACTGTGAACATGGCCCTGCCTTCGCGACCCGCCCGTCAGAGATCCTCAGAAGGCATGCCTTCCGACCCTTTCGGGCAGCAGCAGCGTCAGCGCGTCCGGCACTAGGTCAAAAGTGGCAGGCAGCTCTCCGGCCAATTCACCGTCAATCTCAAGATAGATGCGCTTAGAGGGCTCTTCGGCGAAGCAGCTCACCGGGCAGCAATCGACAAGCCGCACGTCGTGCAGCTCAGCATGACGCCGCAACGCCACCGCTCCCGCGTAAACAGCATAGCGCCACGGACCGCGGCCTGCGAACAGGCATAGTTTCATCCGGTCACTGAGGAGGCTGGCGCCGGGCGCCAGATGGAACCAACCGGCGTAACGCTCGGTCCGCTGAAAAACGCCCATGGTGCCGCGCCACTCGCTGGTTCCGTTCCGGCAAACGAAACGCGGGAACCCGTGCCGAAAAGCCTGCCGGACGGCTTCCCAGCAATAGGCCCCCACGCCGAATGCGGACTTCAGTTCCCACGGCAGGCTGTGAACCACATAAGCGTCAAACCCAACTCCGGCGATGCTCAGAAAGTAACGCGATCCGGGTTCGCCTGCTTGCCAACTCACCCTTCCCAGGGCGATTCTCGACGGGCGTACGCGAGTCAGTTCGCGAGCCGCCGCCACTGGATCATGCGGAAGGCCGAGATCCTTGGCCGCGATATTCGCGGTACCGCCGGGCAGAATTGCTAACGGGCAAGAACCCAGCGCAAGAGCGTTCACGACGTCATTGAGGGTCCCGTCCCCGCCGCAGACGATGATGGATTCCGCACCTGCCTGAACGGCCGCGCACGCCAACCCTCGTGCGCTTCCTGGCCCCGTGGTAGGGTTGACATCGAGATTGAAGCCGGTGGCGCGCAGGACTTCGGCCACGGTACGGATTTCTCTCTCTCGCCGGGCCGGGTTGCGCCCGGCGACAGGGTTATAAATAAGCGTCGCTCGGCTCAATTGAAGGGGACACCTGGGACGGAATGGAGTTTCGGCCGCGTCGAGTGCGAAGTGGTCTCGCTCGTGAACAAGCCCGCTTGCGCGAAGAGACTCGATGGTGCAGGGCGCTAGCTCCGCCTCATTCGCACGGCGCCGCCGGAGCGGCCGACAGCGCTGGCCTATTTCATTCTGACGGAGAGCTCACCCGCCACCACCCGCAAAGCTACCAGATCGCCGGTCTTCTTCTCTTTCCGGATCTTCACCCAAACCTTATCGCCTGCTTTGAGGTCCGTCGCATCCGAAGGTTTGCCATCCTTGAGGAACTTGGTCTTCTTGTCCAGCTTGAAAGGCTGGCCGTCGCCAAACTCGGTCTTGTCACAGATTATTTCCTTCGGCTCGACGCTCTTAACCACCCCGTAGACGTAGTTTTGGAGGTTACGCGCCGTGTCTGTAGGATCTCCAAACCGCGCGTTGTCGGGAGGTTGGGTAGGAGCATCGGCCCGCCCCGGCTGGTTCGGTTCCTGGCCTGGCTGTTGAGCAGCGTTTGCGGGTACAGAGGCCGCACCCGCCAGCAACATCGCGATCATTACCGCTCGCACTTTCATGTGATATACCTCGGTTCCCCAACTCACGACGCTCCCCACGGTTCAACTTCGCTGTCCTCACCCGTTAAGCTTGTGAATGGCCGCCGCATTGAACGTAGCGCCGCGCAAGGGCCCTGTCAAGCTTGGTCGTGGTCTCTAACCGATTTTCACCATCGGCTTCGTCAATCGACGTTCATGAAGTGTCCCCGTTCTCAGCATGACGGAAGCGCTCTGTCTCAGCGGGCGCCGCGAAGAGGCCGGACGTTTGCAGGCTGAGGCGGAGAAGATCGCTGCCGAGTGGGACTGTAGCATTTTCGGATTTCCCGCCAGGACCGCGGCAGGAATTGCGGCGGCCTGCGCCGGCAACTGGACGCGTGCTGAAGAGCACCATCGCGCCGCCATCGCGCGATCGATGCGGTCCCCTACGTTACCGCACAGCCGATCGCCCGTTACTGGTATGCGGACATGCTCGCCGAGCTGGGAGGCCCCGGAGGTACCGACGCTGCCAAGACGCTGCTTCAGGAGTCGATCGCCGCGAGCGATAAAATCGGCCTCGCTTTGTACACTCGGCTGGCCAGGGCGGGCGCGACTCGGGTAAGCGCCTTGGGCGAGGCGCCGATTCGGCGGGGCTGAAAGAGTCTGTGTGAAAACTCGGCTGGCGCGTGCCGGGCCGTGGACCCCCGCCTGCGCGGGGGTGACGCCGTTGGATTTACTGGCTCTACCAAAACGCGTCATTCCCGCGAAGGCGGGAATCCACGAGTTTTCACACACAGGGTCGAAAATGCGGCCGTCGTCGCCTCGTAGGGCCCGGGGCTTGCCCCGGCCCTACGAACCCGCCCGACAAGGACGGCGATTTTCATGACCTTTCGCGGGCCAAGGGCCCCAAGGGACAGACTCTGAAAGCCCCGCCCTTTTCGAATCGTGGTGAGAAATGCAGGCTCGTGGGCAATGCCCAGAGCGATCGGGAGCGCCCGGAGAACGTAGCCCTGAAAGGGCGAACTACAGATAATCCAAATGGCCAATCCTCTCGCACAAGACCCTCGCATTTCCCGGCTGACCGACAATTGACCAACTTATGGACTGCGTACAGCATCGGCGCGCGATAAACTAGCATGGTATTTAGAGGGTATCCGTACCGCTGAGGCGCCTTCAGGGGACGACAGGAATGGAACCACGACCACAATGCGCAGGCGCGCTCAGCGGCACGACCTTCTGCTCCGCCGGGCCGGGAGCTCAGGACGGGCGGATTTGGCAGAATTTGAGGATAGAGACCGCTATGGCTATGACGAGTTTGAGGGTGGAACGAACTCACAGCATCTAAGTGTCGTGATCACAAAGGATTATGCGCAAAAAATGGCCCAGATTTTGAGACTTTCGAGGGGGGCGAACCCAATTTTGTAAGCCTAGGTTCCGCAATGGATTACGGCCAAATCAGGCTTTTTTTCGGAGTTTTTCGTGTCACTGCTCAACAACGTCCATTTTCGGACAGTCCCCTACTTGGCGGCAACCAGGATTCTCCGTGACGGCCGCGATGTTTCCATCTCTCACCAACTCCCCGGCATGGCAGGCGGGGGAGGAGTTCGCGAGTTGGCCGGGATTAGTCGCGAAGCTGAAACTCGATGGGGTGCGGTCAAATCACAGGCTTCTTAGTGGATGCGCTATGATGTGAGCTTTGGATTCGCGGGAGATGGAATGGGCACAGACAAGCACTTCAATTTAGAGGGTCAGGTGGCGGCCGTTACCGGCGCCGCACAGGGCATCGGCGAAGGTATCGCGCGCAGGCTTCATGAGGCAGGAGCGAAAGTGGCGGTGCTCGATCTTGAGGAAGCAGCGGCTGGCGCGGTGGCTGCGGAAATCGGCGGGTTGGGTGTAGCCTGCGATGTAGCCTCGGCAGCTTCGGTGAGTGAGGCTTTTCGCCGCATCGAGGAAGGCTTAGGGCCGGTCAGCATCCTGGTGAACAACGCTGGCGTTGCAGGCCGCACCCTGCCGAGTTGGGAACTCGAGGAGCGCGACCTGGACGGCGTGTACGCGGTTAACCTGAAGGGCGTCTTCTTAACTTGCCGTGCTGTAATTCGCGGCATGTTGGAGCGTCGCTACGGCCGCATTGTGAATGTGGCTTCGATTGCCGGCAAGGAAGGCAACCCGAACATGGTGCCGTATTCCAGCACCAAGGCCGGCGTGATCGCGCTTACTAAATCTTTGGCGAAGGAAGTGGCAGGCAAAGGCGACATTACGGTGAACAGCATCGCGCCCGCGGTGATTCGGACGCCGATTCTCGATGGGATCTCGCCCGAGACCGTGCAATATATGGTGAGCAGGATTCCCATGGGCCGCACGGGAACCATCGAGGAAGTGGCGGCGCTCATTCATTACCTGGTGTCGCCCGAAGCGTCATTCACCACGGGCCAGTGTTACGACATTTCAGGCGGCCGCGCCACCTATTGACCTTCAATGCCTTTCTCTTGATTTCAGAGCGAGATTGTACTTCCCCTCACCCCCGGCCCCTCTCCCCCAAGGGGGCGAGGGGAGAACTGAAGCCTGCGGGGTTTAGATGGTTTCGTTGAATAGATGGTTTAGTTGAACGGATGGTTCAGTTGAATGAACCCTCCCTTATAATAATGAGATCCTCCCCTCGCCCCCTTGGGGGAGACGGGCCGGGGGTGAGGGGAAGTACAGCATATTTATGGACAAAACGACTAGACGCGTGACTATAGAGGAGACCCGCCATGAAAACCAGAAGGTTGGGCAGAAGCGAATTGATGGTCTCCGAAATGGGACTCGGCTGCATGGGCATGTCGGAGTTCTATGGCCCGCGGAACGATGAGGAGTCCATCGCCACCCTTCATCGGGCAATCGAGCTCGGCATCAACTTTCTCGACACGGCTGACATGTACGGTCCTTATCTGAACGAGGAACTCGTGGGCCGAGCGATTCGGGGCCTCCGCCAGCAGGTGATTGTGGCCACCAAGTTTGGGATCGTGCGTGTCAAGGACTCGCCCGTTCGCTCGGTCAGCGGCCGACCGGAGTATGTGCGCTCATCCTGCGAGGGCAGCCTCAAGCGATTGGGTGTAGAGACCATCGATCTCTATTACCAGCACCGTGTTGATCCGAATACTCCCATCGAGGAGACAGTGGGAGCGATGGCCGACCTCGTCCGTGAAGGCAAAGTGCGCTGCCTGGGCCTTTCGGAGGCCGGACCCGAAACTCTGCGCCGGGCGGCGCGCGTGCATCCTATCGCGGCGTTACAAACCGAGTACTCGCTTTGGAGCCGAGAGCCAGAAGACGACATTCTGGCTACCTGCCGCGAACTTGGCATCGGTTTTGTGGCTTACAGTCCGCTGGGCCGGGGGTTCCTGGCGGGCCAGATCAAGCGCTTTGAGGACTTCGCTGAGGACGATTTTCGCCGCAACGTACCCAGGTTCCAGGGCGACAACTTCCAGAAGAACCTGGACCTTGTGGATCGGATCAAAGAGATCGCCGGAGGCAAGGGCTGCACACCCTCACAGCTCGCCTTGGCCTGGGTGCTGGCGCAAGGCGATGACATTGTGCCCATCCCGGGTACCAAGAGACGGCAATACCTCGAAGAAGATGTCGAGGCAACCCAGGTCCATCTGACTGCCGAGGACCTGCGGACGATTAGCGATGTCTCGCCACGCGGGGCCGTCTCCGGCGGCAGATATCCGGAGCACGCGATGGCCCTGCTCGGCCGCTAGCGTCGCGCACGCTGCCCTCCACGATGCGCAAAGGGCTGCTCTCTCCCCAGGTTGCCGTGGCAGCCTGCGGCCTGCCATTACCGAAGTACTGTCCGGTTCCTTCTCATTCCGCCGAAGGTACTGGTGTGAAGTCCTCCCAGAGGACTAAACCGCCCTGCTGTTCAAAAGAAGTGAGGTCTTTGGTTCCATGATTAGAAAGCTGGCCCTGATCGGCCTTTTCATTTTCTCCGCATCCGCCTTCGGCAAGAATGCGAAGATCGCGCGCGATCTCGACACGACTCCCGGCAAAAAAGTCGACGTGATCGTCACTTACAACCACGCTGTCACCACAAGCCAGCATCAGAAGGTATTTTCGCGGGGTGGAACGCTGCGCACTGAACTGAAGTCAGTCAAGGGCGGCGCCTACACGATCTCCTCCGACGCACTTGAGGACCTGGCAAGCGATCCTGAGGTGGCCCACATCTCGCCGGACCGCAAGCTCAAGGGAATGCTCGATCTCACCGCCGCGGCCGTGAACGCGTCCGCCGCGTGGACCGCAGGCTGGTACGGAGCAGGGATCGGTGTGGCCGTCATTGACAGCGGCGTTGCCAATGAAGACGACCTCAACAACAATAACGTGACCCTGGCTCCGCCGAACTCTCACCTGCCGCCAGGGAGCGGCAACAGCGTCGTCTACGCCCAAAGTTTCGTGGCGGAAGACACCAACGATCACTACGGGCACGGAACACACGTCGCCGGAATAATCGCGGCCAGTGGCAAGGATTCGATCTGTGCACCCTGCACTCGCACTCTGCGGGGCATGGCGCCCGAGGCTAGCATTATCAACCTCAAGGCGCTCAACCAGAATGGTGCGGGGACAGACAGCAGCGTGATTGCAGCCATCGAACAGGCCATAGCGCTTAAGAGCAAATACAACATTCGGGTCATCAATCTCTCGCTCGGACGTCCGGTGTTTGAAAGCTACACCCAGGACCCGCTGTGCCAGGCTGTCGAAGCGGCATGGAAGGCAGGTATCGTGGTGGTGGTCGCCGCCGGTAACGACGGCCGTGACAACAGCCAGGGCACCGAGGGTTATGGCACTATCACGGCGCCGGGCAATGACCCGTACGTGATCACGGTGGGCGCCATGAAGACCGAAGGCACACCCACTCGCACAGACGACCTCATCGCCAGTTACAGCTCGAAGGGCCCCACTATGATTGACCACGTGGTGAAGCCTGACATCGTGGCCCCCGGAAACCAGGTTGTATCGCTGCTGGCGAGCGGAGGTGCGACGCTTCCGAAAACCTACTCACAGACGCTGATTCCGACGGCGTATTACAGCGTGGGCCCGGCGAATTCCGGCAAGTACTTTGTGTTAAGCGGCACCAGCATGGCGACTCCGGTGGTGAGCGGCGCCGTAGCTGACATGCTTCAAGCGCAGCCGAGTCTGACGCCCGACCAGGTGAAAGCGCGGCTGATGAAAACCGCGTACAAGATCTTCCCATCCAGCAGCACTACCACGGACCCAACAACTGGCGCCGTGTACGTGGACCAGTATGACGTGCTCACGGTGGGTGCCGGGTACTTGGATATTCAGGCCGCTCTGGCTGACACGACAGTAGCTACCGGCACCGCGCTTTCTCCCACCGCCAGCGTTGATCCGACGACCGGCGACGTGTACCTGGTGGCGGACCCCTCGTCGGTCTGGGACACCCGTTCGGTGTGGGGTACGCAGTCGGTGTGGGGTGTGCGTTCGGTCTGGGGGAACTCAGCCTTCGTTTCCGGCAGTAACGCTCTTTGGGGCAGCCAGGCGGTTTGGGGAACCCGATCGGTTTGGGGAAATCGGTCGGTGTGGGGTACCACCTCCGTCTGGGGTACCAGTGCGACCGATGCTACTGAGGCCACAAGTGTAATCGTAAACGGGGAACCATAACCGCCCTCGAGTGGCAAACGACCGCCGTTAGGCTCAAAAGCCCACGCGCGATTTCAGGCGTCGGGCGGCCCTTGTGGCCGCCGGTAGGGGCGCAAGGCCTTGCGCCCCTACGAATGGGCCAACCCGGCCTCCTCTACGCCTGAAATCGGCCGTGGGCTTTGCTTCTGACGGGCCGGAAGGGCTGGTCTGACCCAGCCCCGGGTCGCCCGGCCTTGGCTGAGATCGAACGCCCCGTTTGGGGGCTGCGACCAACTTCTCTGTGAGTTTGCTTATCCCGGTTGCTCAGGAGACGACTTGCGCAGCTCTACGGTGTGCAAGTGGATGATCTCACCGGTTTCCGGGTTCATCTCCGGGACCACCTCGTAGCTTTCGAGACGCGCCTTGTAGCCTTGGGCTTCGAGATCAAGCACACGGCGATGAAACACGTCAGCATCCCACTCGCGGATTACGATGGTATCGCTCATCGGATGTGGTCGCTCCCCTGAACAGTTTTGAAGCCAAAGGCCTGGATTGAAAAAGGTTGAAAATCCCATTTTTACCTCGATCCGCTCAGGCTCGCTGTGCACCCGGGGCGCGCAGCGAATAAGAGCTTAGCACGCGCATGTAGTTGGCGCGATCGAATGCCTCGGTGTTCGCCACTGAGCGCCGCGCCATGCTGCCCTGAATCTGCCGGATGGAATCGTACTCATGCTCTTCCATCCAGGAGAGCAGCTCCGCGCGCACGGTGCGCAGGTGTCCGATGCCATGCTTGAGCAAGGCTGAGGTCATCATGGCCACGCGAGCTCCGGCCATCATGCACTTCAGAACGTCAAGCGCGGAATGCACCCCGCCGGTGACCGCCAAATCGGCCTCAATGTAACCGAAAATAATGGCCACCCAGTGCAGGCGCAGCAGCAGCTCCGGCGGGGTGCTCAGGGTCAAGCTCGGAGTCACTTCCAGGCTCTCAAGATCAAAATCGGGCTGGTAGAAGCGATTAAAGAGCACCAGCGCGTCGGCGCCCGCTTCGTCAAGCTGGATGGCCATGTTGGCGGTGCTGCTGAAATAGGGCCCGAGCTTGACGGCAAGTGGGATGCGCGTCTGAGCCCGCACCGCGACCACCAGTTCGCGGTAGTGCCGCTCCACTTCCTGGCCGCTGGTTCTGGGGTCGGTCGGCAAGTGGTAGATGTTCAACTCCAGCGCGTCGGCGCCCGCGTCTTCGATATCGCGCGCATAGCGCACCCAGCCTTCCGTGGAAACGCCGTTGAGGCTGGCGATGATGGGAATGTCCACAGCCTCTTTGGCCCTGCGGATATGCTCCAGGTAACCCTCGGGTCCGAGGTTGTAATCCGCCAAGTCCGGGAAGTAGTTCAGGGACTCGGCAAAGCTTTCGGTACCGGCGAAGAGCCCGCGATCCAATTCTTGACTCTCAAGATTGATCTGCTCCTCGAACAGAGAATGCAGCACCACGGCGGCGGCGCCGGAGTCCTCCATCTCGCGGATGTGGTCAATCTCCTCCTGCAAGGGCGAGGGTGATACCACCAGCGGGCTCGCGAGCTCGAGGTCGAGATACTTCGTGGTTAGATCGGGCATGGCTTTCACTCCTTTGCGGCACCCACCGGGGTCTGCGCCGCCCAATTCTCGTAAAAGTGCCAGCGATTCCTGACGTCTTCCTCGGCCAGCTTCAGCAATTCCTTGGCAGCCGCCGGATTGCTGTGGGCCAGCATGGTGTACCGCGTCTCGTTGTAGATGTACTTTTCGAGCGGCAGCGAGGGCGCGCGCGAATCAAGCTGCATCGGGTTCTTGCCCTCCGTCGCCAGCTCCGGATTGAAGCGGAAAAGCGGCCAGTATCCGCAAAGAACGGCGTTCTTCTGCTGATCGATGCCGTGAACCATGTCATAGCCGTGCGCGATGCAATGGCTGTAAGCAATAATGAGCGAAGGGCCATTGTAGGCTTCGGCTTCGCGGAAGGCTTTAATGCACTGGGTGTCGCTGCCGCCCATGGCCACACGCGCCACGTAGACGTTGCCGTAGGCCATGGCCATCAGCGCCAGGTCCTTCTTCGGCCTGTTCTTGCCACCCGCTGCAAACTTCGCCACCGCTCCGCGCGGCGTGGCCTTTGACATCTGGCCGCCGGTGTTGGAATAGACCTCGGTATCGAGCACCAGAATATTCACGTTCTCGCCCGAGGCCAGCACGTGATCAAGACCGCCGTAGCCGATGTCGTACGCCCAGCCATCGCCGCCGACGATCCATACGTTTTTGCGAACCAGGGAGTCCGCGAGGGCCAGCAGGTCGCGAGCCTCCGGCGTCTCGACGCCGGCCAGCTTGGCCTTGAGCTCTTCAAGCCGCGCGCGCTGTGCCACGATGCCACTTTCGGTGGACTGGTCAGCCGTGCTCAAGCCGGCCGCCAGCTCCTCGCCAATCTGGGCGGCCAGGCGCGCCAGAAGCTCGCGCGCGTATTCGGCCTGCTTGTTGAGAGCCAGCCGCATGCCAAGGCCGAACTCAGCGTTGTCTTCAAACAGCGAGTTTGACCAAGCCGGCCCGCGGCCTTGCGCGTTCGTGGTGTACGGCGTGGTGGGCAGATTGCCGCCGTAGATCGAAGAGCAGCCGGTGGCATTGGCCATCAGCGTCCGATCGCCGAAAAGTTGCGTCATCAGCTTGATGTACGGCGTCTCGCCGCATCCGGCGCAAGCACCCGAAAATTCGAAAAGCGGCTGTAGAAGTTGAACGTCTTTCACCAGGCCCAGGCTGAGCGCGCTCGAATCGAACTCTGGCAGTTTCAGGAAGAAGTCCCAATTGCTGCGCTCCCGGTCGCGCAATGGGAGTTGCGCGGCCATGTTGATGGCCTTGTGCTTCACTTCGCTTTTGCTGCGCGCCGGGCACACTTCCACGCACAGCGAGCAACCCGTGCAGTCTTCGGGCGCAACCTGCAGGGTGTAGCGCGTGGTCTTGAAATCTTTCCAGCGCGCCGCTGAAGATTTGAAGGCCTCGGGAGCGCCCTGGAGTTGCACAGGGTCATAAATCTTGGCACGGATCACCGAGTGCGGGCACACCAAGACGCATTTACCGCA
The DNA here is from genome assembly GCA_035578005.1 of Terriglobia bacterium. Classification (GTDB taxonomy): domain Bacteria; phylum Acidobacteriota; class Terriglobia; order UBA7540; family UBA7540; genus Gp13-AA77. Next base: position 10,586 of record DATJYK010000339.1, on the reverse strand, counting down.
CTGGATGCAGAGCTCCTCATCCCACACCGGAATCTCGAGGGCGATGTTGCGCTTCTCCCACTGGGCGGTCCCCGTGGCAAAGGTGCCGTCGGGCGGCAGTGCGCTTACCGGCAGCGCGTCACCCTCTCCGGCGATGATGCGGGCCGTCACCTTCTGCACGAAATCCGGCGCTGCGGCCGGCACGGGCGCTGCGATGTCAAACTCGCTGGTGATCGCAGCCGGCACTTTCACCTCGTAGAGGTGGTCCAGTGTGCTATCCACGGCTGCAAAGTTTTTGCGGACCACGGCCTCGCCTCGCTTGCCGTAGGTTTTCTCGATGGAGTGCTTGATGGCGCCAATCGCTTCTTCACGCGGCAGCACGCCGCTAATGGCGAAGAAGCAAGTCTGCATCACGGTATTGATGCGGCCGCCCATTCCGGCCTCCTGCGCCACCTTGACGGCATCGATTACAAAGAAGCGGAGCCTCTTGCGGATGATCTGCTCCTGCACCGTTCGCGGCAGCCGGTCCCAGACTTCGTCGGGCCCGTACGGGCTGTTCAGCAGAAACGTTGCTCCGGGTTCAGCCGCCGCCAGCACATTGAATCTTTCCAGGAAGAGAAACTGATGACAGGCTACGAAGCTTGCACGGCTGATCAGGTAAGTGGAATGAATGGATCCGGGCCCAAACCTCAGGTGCGAGATGGTGATGGAGCCTGACTTTTTGGAGTCGTAAACGAAGTACCCCTGCGCATAGTTGTCCGTATCTTCGCCGATGATCTTGATGGAGTTCTTGTTGGCGCCCACGGTGCCATCCGATCCGAGGCCGTAGAAAATGGCCCGCACGGTCTTCGGGTCCTCAGTTGAAAACTCCGGATCAAACGGCAGACTCGTGTGAGTAACGTCGTCGTGGATGCCCACCGTGAAGTGATTCTTCGGTTCCGGCTTGGCCATTTCGTCGAAGACGGCTTTGATCATCGCCGGCGTGAACTCCTTCGACGATAAGCCGTAGCGCCCGCCGATCACCCGAGGCGTGGAAGCGAACCGGGCGGCGCGGCCATCAGATGCCAGCGTCTCATGGAGCGCAGTGACCACATCCATGTAGAGAGGCTCACCCACGCTTCCAGGCTCCTTGGTACGATCGAGGGCCGCGATCGCCTTCACCGTGGCCGGCAACGCTTGCACGAAATGCTCGATGGAGAAGGGACGGTAAAGACGAACCTTGACCGCTCCTACCTTCTCACCGCGCGCGACCAGATATCGGACTGTTTCCTCGACCGCCTCGGCGCCGGAACCCATCAGTACGATCACACGCTCCGCGTCGGGCGCTCCGACGTAGTCGAACAGGTGGTACTGGCGGCCCGTCAGTTGCCCGAACCTCTTCATGGCGTTTTCGACGATGGCAGGACACGCCAGATAATAAGGATTCGCAGATTCGCGCGCTTGAAAATAGACGTCCGGATTCTGTGCCGTGCCGCGGAGCGCGGGCCGGTCCGGCGACAATCCCCGGCGGCGGTGGGCGCGTACCAGCTCAAAATCGATCATGCCGCCGATGGTCTCGCCGTCGAGTTCCTCCACCTTGGCCACTTCGTGTGAGGTGCGAAATCCGTCGAAGAAGTGAAGAAAGGGAACCCGTGCCTCCAGGGTGGCTGCCTCGGCAATCAGGGCGAAATCCATGGCCTCCTGCACGGAACTGGCCGCCAGCAGCGCGAAGCCCGTGGTGCGCGCAGCCATCACGTCACTGTGGTCACCGAAGATTGAGAGCGCGTGGGTGGCCAAGGTTCGAGCGGCGACGTGGATCACCATGGAGGTCAGCTCGCCGGCGATTTTGTACATGTTGGGAATCATCAGCAGAAGGCCTTGCGACGCGGTAAACGTGGTTGCGAGGGAGCCCGCCTGCAGCGCGCCGTGCAGGGCGCCGGCGGCGCCACCCTCGCTTTGCATTTCAATAACGCGGGGGACGCTACCCCAGAGGTTTCGCTTACCCTCAGACGCCCACTGGTCAGCCCACTCGCCCATAGGGGAGGACGGCGTGATGGGATAGATGGCGATCACTTCGTTGGTCTGATAGGCCACGCGCGCCGCAGCCTCATTCCCGTCGATGGTTACCGTGCTCTTTGCCATAAGACCCTCTCAATGCGGCTTGCCTCACTCACTGGGCGCCCGCAGCGCCAAACACAGGTTAGCCTTCGCCAAAGCCGGCGTACCGTGACCACCGTCACACGGCAGCCAGGAGCGCGAGAATTTTCCGCGCATCGCCGCTTTGACTTCCCTTTCATTGCCTGTCAGGCACACCATCTCACAGTAACAAGCGGCAATCAAGGCCCTCGGAACTTCGCGCCGGTATCCAAACATCCGTACGACACCGATCAGCAAGTCCAGCGCAAGCTACAACTTCCGACTTTCGCAGCGCCGGTGCTTGATGTGACCACGCTCACAATCTCTCGTGACCGCACTCACTGCGGCCCGGGCACGGCCAGCCGATAGTCTAGGCGTAAGGGAAGAGCGGCTCTCCGACGAGCCGGGAGTTCTAAGTGGCATCCGGCGGAGAGCGGCAAGGAGGTGACAATGCGAGCGACTTACTTTATTGGTGTGCTGGCGCTCGCCGCAGCGGCCGGCGTGGCGCAAGGACGACAGCAGCAACCGCCGCAGGGCTCCCAAGCGCCTTCCGAGGCGGCCAAACCGGTTACTAATCCGCACTACGCCATTACCGATGAGGACAAGGCTCGGAAGAATCCTCTGGAATTCACCGAAATCACGGTGGAGAGGGGTAAGAAGATATTCGAATCCCAGTGCGCCATGTGTCATGGCGAGAACGCTGACGGCCAGGGAGAGGTGGCTCAGGAAATGAAGCTCAACCTGCCGAACTTCACGAAACCAGAGACGCTGAAGGGTAGGACTGACGGCGAACTCTACAAGATTATTAGCCTTGGGAATCCGATAATGCCGGCCCAGGACAAGCGCATGAGAGATCTCCAACTGTGGGAGCTCGTCAATTTCCTGCGGGCTACGGGCGGCGTGGTTCCGGGAAAGACAACTGGCAAGGAACCGAGCGATGAGAGGTACACCGAAGTTCCGCACTAACAGGTTCGCGGAAGCGGCTGAAATCAGGAACGCCCAGCATCGCTGGGCGAAGGAGATGACCTATGAATCCGTACATTCCCTACATATCCACCTGGGCAGCGTTAGCTCTGGTGGTACTGGTATTGGCAATCTACCGGATCAGCCTCGGGAGCCATGACGATCTCGTCATACATCTGGCGGCGGGCGACACTCCGACACCGCCGAGCCAACAGGTGCGTGCTCGCAAGATCGACAGTCTCGATCATTGGGGCCCGGCGCTCACCATCGTTGCTGTGCTGTATGGCTTCACGCTGTTGGGCGTGTATTTCTATCACCTTTGGTTCACAGGCTATCAGATTCCGAAGCAGTAAGCCCGCATGGCGGAAGCGGAGTTTAATGTTGCTCTGATGCCTTGGGTTCAACCTCGCTCGCGCCCAGCAGCGAAGAGTCGTTCGGAATTGGCTCGCCCCAAAGGTAGTGGCTGAACCAGTCGAGATTGCCGCGCATCACGGAAAGGTTTGACTTGGGCTTGCTGATGCCATGTCCGAAACCAGTGTAGAAGATCAGCTTCGAAGGCACGTGCTGGTCCTGCAGGCCGCGGTAGAGTTCGTAGCTGTCGGGTACGGGCACGCGTTTATCGTTGCTGCCTTGCTGGATCAAGGTAGGCGTGCGCGCCTGCCGGATGGTGCTGATGGGCGAGGTCCGGGCGTAAATCTCGGGATCGTCCCAAGGCGTGGCGTGCAGATACTGGCGGGTAAACGGCGTGATGTCCGTGTTCACGTAATAGGTCATCCAGTCGCTGATGCCCGCGCCCACTGAAATAGCCTTGAAGCGATCCGTGTGGGTGGTCAGGAAGGCGGAGATGTAACCGCCCTCGGACCACCCCATCGCCCCCATCCGCAACGGATCCACCAGTCCACGCGCGATCAACGCATCCACGCCGCTCATCACATCCCACATATCGCCTACGCCCAGGTTGCGCACGTTCAAGGACCGAAACTTTTCTCCATAGCCGGCGCTTCCGCGGTAGTTCGGCTCCAGCACCAGGGCTCCTTTGGCGAGAAAGTCCTGAATGGGGTAGTAGTGATCGGCCGGGTCCATAATCGGCAGGTCGATGCCGGTGGGCCCGCCGTGAATGTATACCAGCAAGGGGTACTTCTTGCTGGGGTCGTAACCGGCCGGCTTGTTGAGCACGCCCTCCACCACGGTCCCGTCGTGACTCTTCCAGGAAACGACCTCTTCGCTCCCCAGCGTGAATCCCGCGAGTTGAGCATTCAGGTCAGTCAGCTTGCGCGCCGCAAAAGGCGCCGTATCGGAGACGAAAATTTCCGTCATGTGAGTGGCGTCGGAGGCGCCAATCGCCATCTGTTTAAAGTCCTTGGTGAAGGAGACGCCTTCGGAGACGTAGTTATCCGGTGTCGTGATGCGCGCGATGCTGTCGCTGGCCGGGTCAATGCGAAAAACGTGCGCTGTGGTCTTCTGCAGCGCTTCAAAATAGATACCGTCAGGACCCCAATCGATCAGGCGCGGATCTTCGTCGAATTTCGAAGTCAGATCGGTCACATCCGCCGCCGTGATGGCAGGATGCGCCACTACAGCGTCCACCTGTACGGTGGCGATGTGCCCGTTCAAGTAGTAGTCGTACTGCTGGGCCAGCGCGGTCTGAAAGGCAATCTGCCTGCCGTCGGGCGAAAACACCGGATTGGACTCCGGCCCTTCAAGCGCCACGATCTTATGGACGGCGGCGGGCGCGCCGCCAGTCCCGAGATCAAGCAGGTAGAGATCACTCTGCTGGCGGAACGCGAGCAGCGGGTTGGGCCCGGCGCTGAAGACGATTCGGCTGGAATCAGGAGACCAGGCGAAGTCTTCGACATTCAGCTTGTCGTCCGTGGTGAGCGCGGTGGCCTTCACTGGGGTTTGCGATTTTTCGGCGGTGGCGACGTCCACCAGCCACAGTTGGTTCTGCGTGTAGTCCTTTTCAAACGCTTCGTAATCGCTGTATTTCTCCTTTCGGTCCTTGGCGGCCTTCGTTTCAGGCGGCGCGGCGGTGAAGGCAATATAACGGCCATCCTTGGACCATTCAAAGCCGCCCACGTCTTTCTCGCTCTTGGTGAGCTGCCAGGCTTCGCCGCCGCTGGGAGAAATCAGCCAGATTTGATGGGCGGCCGGCTTGCCCTCCGCAGGTTTCTCTCCCTTCGGTTCTTCTTTCTTGGCCTGCTCGGGTTTGGACGGCGGCTCGGGATTCGCCCCGGCTTCGCGCTCCGTGATGAAGGCCACCCAGCGACCGTCCGGAGACCAGTCGGCGCCATTGCTTGACTTGCTGCCTCGCGTCAACTGGAACGTCCGGCCGCTTGCGATGTCCGCCAGCCAAAGGTGCGAGACGTACTCGTTCTGCTGCCAATCTGCCTCCCTGACGCTGTACACCACGTACTTGCCATCCGGCGAAATCCGCGGGCCGCCGACAGTCTTCATGCTGATTGACTCTTCCGGCGTCGGCGGGTGCGATCCGGACTGAGCGAAACACAAAGAAAGAGATCCAGCGATGGCAAGAAGCGAAGCTCCGAACTTTGCGCATTTTCTCAAGCGGTACCCCTTTCAAATCCAAGCGAGCGAGCATACCTGGGTTGGAGACGGTACGCAAGGCAGGCGAAAATTAGCCCTGGAAAGGGTCGAGGACAGGCGCTTCAAAGCTCGATCGAATCTCAGTGTCAGTACCTAAAGTGATTGCTATTCTCGGAGGCCAGCCACTGGGCGAGAGTTTGGGCGTTCCGATCCTTTACAGAAAGAACGGGGTTCGACACCGGCCACGAAATGCCGATCTGCGGATCATCCCACCGGATGCCCGACTCAGCCGCATGATTATACGTCCCTGTGCATTTATATAGAACGTCAGCATAGTCCGACAACACCGCGAACCCACGCGCAAAGCCAGCCGGCGCCCAAACCTGCCTTCGATTTTCTGCCGAGGCTTCGATTCCGACCCACTGTCCCAAGGTTGGCGAGCCCTTGCGAATGTCGACGGCGATTAGAAATGCCGTTCCGTAAATCACACGCATAAGTTTGCCCATGGGCGGGTCCCACTGAAAGTGCAGTCCCCGGATGACGCCGCGCCCCGAACGGGACTGGTTGTCCTGCGGAAAATGTTCCGGAAGACCGAGAGAGCGGAACTGGTCTGCGTGGAACGCCTCCATGAAGAACCCTCGCTCATCTTCATAGGCGTCGGGAGCCAGCACGACCACGTCACCCAATTGCCTCGACTCTATTCGAAACGGCATTCGATTCCTTCCTCAGCCAGGTGCGATAAGAACCAAGAGTAAGGTCAAAAGTCCAAGGTCTAAGGTCAAGATCGTCTCGAACTCTCGGACCGGCGCTGCTTATAATCCCGCCAGAAAGTCGGCACGGCGGGTGTAGACCTTCTCGTAGTACGTCTGGTACTCGCCCCCCCGCACCCTCCGCATCCACTCGGAGTGGGCGCGATACCACTCCACCGTGGACTTCAACCCCTCCTCAAGCCCCACCTGCGGAGCCCAGCCGAGCTCACTCCTGAGTTTTGCCGTATCCAGGGCGTAACGCCGGTCATGTCCCGGCCGGTCCTTTACGAATTCGATGAGGTCCTCCGACCGATCCAAAAGACGAAGCAATGCCCGGATGATTTCCAGATTCGTGACGGGCTGCCCAAATCCGATGTTATAGACCTCTCCAGGCCGGCCCGATTCGAGAATGCGATCAAGGGCCCGGCAGTGATCTTCCACGAAAATCCAATCGCGCTCATACAGCCCGTCTCCGTACACCGGTAACTTCTTCCCTTCCAGAGCGTTGGCGATCATAAGTGGAATCAGCTTCTCGGGAAATTGATAGGGGCCGTAATTATTGGAGCATCGAGTTGTGATGATGGGCTGGCGATAAGTCTGCCAGAAGCTGCGTGCCACCAGGTCAGCCGACGCCTTGCTGGCCGCGTAGGGGCTGTTCGGCTCCAGCATGGACCCTTCATGAGCGGATTGGCAGGGAGCCATACTCCCGTACACTTCGTCGGTGCTTACGTACAAGAAGCGAGAGACCTTCCGGTGCCGGGCTGTTGCCAGCAGCGTGTACGTGCCCAGCACATTTGTCTGAACAAATTCCCGGCCGTCGGCGATGCTTCTGTCCACGTGCGTTTCGGCGGCGAAGTGGACAATGGCATCGGGCAGCGGTTCGAGGAGTTGATTCACCAAGTCCAGGTCCGTCACGTCACCCTTGACGAAGCGGTAGTTCGCCGCGGCGTCGATCTCGGCCAGATTTTCCAGGTTGCCAGCGTAGGTGAGCTTGTCGAGATTTACGATCGAATGCTGCGGATGGGCCCTGAGGTAGTAGCGAACGAAGTTTGACCCGATGAATCCTGCTCCGCCTGTCACAAGTAACTTCAAGCTGATAGGCTCCTTAGTTGACCTGAACTCAACGCGCGGGGGGCGTTGCTACGCGCTGGTTATGAGCTACCCGCCTTCGGGCGCGCCGGCGTCAATTTGTTGGCACCGGACTCAGCCACCAAATTGTTAGCGCGGAGCAGCGATTCGAAAGTCCCGGCGTCCGTCCACCATCCCTCCAGCACACTGTGCCCAAGCTTGCTGTCAGCCAGGTAGAGATTGTTGACATCCGTGATTTCGAACTCACCCCGGGCGGAGGGACGCAAGGTTCGGATGTAGTCGAACACGTTCGCATCGTACATGTAGATGCCAATCACCGCGTAGGGCGATTGGGGCTCTTTCGGCTTTTCCTCAATCTGAACGATCCGATTGCCGTCGAAGGCAGGCACGCCAAAACGCTGAGGATCGGGCACTTCTTTCAAGATAATGTGACCGCCAACGCATCCCGTGCGCTCGAATTCTTCCCGGGCAGCAACAATGTTGGTTTCGATAATGTTGTCACCCAGAATCACGCAAACCGGCTGGCGATCGACGAAGTGTTCGGCGAGCCGTAAGGCGTCGGCAATCCCGCCTTCGCCCTCCTGGTAAGTGTAATTGATGTGTTTCAAGCCGAACTGTTTGCCATTCCCGAGCAGCCGCAGGAACTCACCCGCGTTCTGCCCCCCGGTCACGAGCAGAATATCGGTAATGCCGGCGTTTACCAAAGCTTGGATGGGATAAAACACCATCGGCTTGTCGTATATCGGCAAAAGATGCTTGTTGGTGACGCGGGTGAGAGGAAACAGACGCGAACCCGTGCCGCCGGCCAGAATAACACCCTTCATTGTGCAAACCTCATCTGTGCAAAATTAAGCTGATTGGTTTCGGCTATCCAATCGCCGGTGCTGTGGCAATTATAACATCTGGCCGACAGCCTCGGACGCTTAATGGCGGCCAAGCTCAAAGATTGTCAGCGCGTGCGCGTATGCACACTTAAAGGGGCGTTGGCGGGCAGTCTGTAGTAAGAGCACCCTGATAAACGGGTCGGAAAGAGTGGAGTGAACCGTAGCAGCCAACGAACTCCCTATCACCGACAACCGGTACGGAGGCGGCTTGAAAGGGCTGTTGGGAGCCTGAGACCCCCTGTGCCTCGTACTTTTGGCGCAAAGGGGTGCCCGGAAGGCCGAATTTCGGCCCTGCGGGGTACCCCAGGTGGTTGAGCGACTGCGAAAGCAATCTTATGGATTTAGCTCGTGCACCTGCGTTGCTTCCAACACCCAGCCCGGCGCTGTGATATTGACGCCACCAAGGGTGGCAGACGCGGATTGGTAGAACAGCAGGCCCTTCACGAGCAAGGTGGGTTGCGCGGTAAGAGCCGATAAGCCCGAGACGCCGGCGAGCGCCGTGTCCGTGAACGTCAGCACCGTGATCGGCTGGCCCTTAAACAAGGGGCCGCAAGGCTTGAAGGTGAAGCCCCCTGCATTGCCGGACGCGCCGGGCAGGAGGGCGGCGAAGTTGCCCGCGAGCGTTTGCAAACGCAGGAAGACGCCACTCGATTGCAGAAATGGCGCGTTGGTGTTCTTCTGCGCCTTCCCGTGCACCACCACCTCCTGGCCGACGGCCAGCGTGGTAGGGTCAAACGTTAGCCCATCTTCGTTCAAGCCGCCTGCGGTGATCTTGAAGCGGGTTGAGTCTGAGACTCCGACAATCAGGTTTGACATCTTCGGCACCAGGGAGGTCTCATCCGGGTCTTCCGAGCGAACCATCAGAAGGAAATCTGTCGCCGCGCCCGACGGGTCGCGCGTGACCGAAATGACGGTACCCGGGAAAGCGGACTTGTGCTGGTTCGCGTTCTCTTGCTCTTCCACCCCCACATCTTTGGCTACCACACTGCCACTGGTGTCCACGTAAGCGTCAACCTCGACAAACGTGTCGGCGGTTAGCTGGCTCAATCCGGTCGCGTTGTCGTTTTCAGAATCGAATTGCGTGGCGTTATTGATCTCCACTGTTACGTTCTGCCCGCTCACCGTCTGCAACACGAAGCTTCCCGTGAAGCCAGCATTAGTGCTGGAGCTTGCGACGCTCTGCACCAGACCCGCAACCTGCTGCACCTCACCCAGGCCGTTCTCGGCCGTCGGCACCGAGGGGCTCACGTTGAATGTGGGCGTCACCGCGCCTGTCACTTGACCGCTCGAATCCGTCTGCACGGACTTGAAGAGATCAAAGTGCACTAGGAGGCCCGCCGCAGCGGATGCGGAAACTTGCAAAGACGGCTGTACGGGCACGGTCACGTTGCTCGATGTCAGTGTGGTGGTTACAGCAGTCGCCGCCGGTGGCGTCTTGGTGACGTCGAGCACCATCATGTTGGGATCAGCGAGCGTGAGATTAAGGCTGGTGTACGTGCCCGCCGTGATTTTTGAAAGATTCAGGATGCCGGAGAAGTCCATGAGCCGGGCGAAATCCACCGTGACCGGAGCGCTGATGAGGGACACCGGCGAGCCGCTGTTCTCGGGCGTCAGAGTAGCCGCAGTGATCGTGACCTTGAAGGAGATAACGTCGCAAACCGGCGCGTCCTGGCCAAACACCACCACCTCGCCGTTGCCGGGCGGCGCTGGGCTGTTACTACCGGATGAATTTGACGATGTGGTTGAACTGGATGAAGTAGGAGATGTAGTGCTGGGCATCTGCGAAGAGTAACCTCCGCAAAACACCATGAAGACAACTGCGGCCAGCATAATAAGGCTGACGGCAGCAACTCCGAAGAGCCGAAGGCGCATGGGAACCTCCTGAAGCAGTTCGAATTTCCCGTAGGCAGGAGTTTCTGTAGGGCACGCGACGTTCCACCGATGCCAGAAATAAGAGCCGACTAACTCCTTGTTCTACAGTGCGATACTGTTAATCGTTGGGCGAGGGCAGGCCCAGCGGGCGACCATGATTAGGGATGTTTGCGCAGGCGTGGGAAGTTTTTACACACCGGGCGGAGGACTCGTGCGTGACACAGTTCCCTGCGCCTCTGTAACAAAACTCTTAGACCGTTATGCGAAGCGTAACGAGGATTCTGTTCTCGTTGCGCTGCGTTATGCCGCCTTCAGACCGACGGCCTGAACGAGTTGGTCGAGATCGTCGACGACTCGTTGGTAGAGGCGGTCGAGTTCAGTGCGTTTTTGC
>DATJYK010000338.1:0-24733 GCA_035578005.1 Terriglobia bacterium | reverse complement strand
GAACCCAAACGAACCTGAGTTTCGGGGGAAAAAACGTGCAAAATCAGGAAACGAACCCAACGAACCCGAGCTGCGCCCGGTGGTTGCCCTGGAGTGCGAGAAGTCGGACGCGGGAAAACCGTGTTCCTGACAGGCCCCCCCCGGGGGGCACCTATGCGCGCTAACGAACCCAAACTTGTATCATGTTGCTGTAGCGTATGTTAATGGCGATCCGGAGGCCTATTTTCCAAACGAGTCGAAAAAACGAACCCAAAACAGTAACCATCAGATTCAAATACGGATAAGAGTGAAAGAGGGGCCAAATTCGCGTTCGAAAAACGAACCCAAACGAACCTGGGTTTCGGGGGAAAAAACGTGCAAAATCAGAAAACGAACCCAACGAAGCCTTAGAAACGAACCCGAGCTTCGCCCGGCGGTTGGGCGTGGGCTCGTTAGCTTGTCGACTTTGACTGTTTCAAGGAGGACGACCGATTGAAAGTCTTAATTGCTGATGATGTTTCTGAAAGCGCCGTAGCCGTACTGCGCGCGGAGCCGTCCTGGCAGGTGGTTGATCTGGGCCGCGAGAAGGGCGACGCTGCCGCGCGCAAGCAACGTCTGACGGACGAGATTTCGAGCGCCGAGGCGCTGGTGGTCCGCAGCGCCACCAAGGTCACCGCCGGGCTGCTCGAACACGCCGCGCGCTTGCGGGTAGTGGGGCGCGCCGGCGTTGGCGTGGATAACGTGGACCTGGATGCCGCCACCCGCAAAGGCGTGGTGGTGATGAACACCCCCGGCGGCAACGCCGAGAGTGTGGCTGAGCAAACCCTGGCGCTGATGCTGGCGCTCGCGCGGCGCATTCCGCAGGCCGACGCCTCACTCAAGCAAGGGCGTTGGGAAAAGAAGGCCTTCCTGGGCCAGGAGATCAGAGGGAAGGCCCTGGGGCTGGTGGGGTTAGGTCGTATCGGCCTCGAGGTGGCGCGGTTGGCCCAGGCTTTCGGCATGCAAGTGACGGCCTATGACCCACACATCGCGCCCCGAATCGCCAGCGACGCAAACGTACGGCTGGTGCCTCTGGAGGAGCTGTTCAGTACCAGCGATTTTATCAGCCTGCACGCTTCTGCTACAGCGGAGAGCCGCCACGTGGTGAACGCGCGCACCCTGGCTTTGGTGCGCCCCGGCACCCGGCTGGTGAATTGCGCCCGCGGCGAGCTCGTGGACGAGTCCGCCTTGCTGCAGGCCATCAAGGAAGGAAAAGTGGCTGGCGCGGGGCTGGACGTGTTCGAAACCGAGCCGCCCAAGGACTCGCCGCTGGTGGCGCATCCTAACGTGATCGCCACTCCGCACGTCGCGGGCTCTACCGAGGAAGCCCAGGAGATCGTCGGTATTCGCGTCGCCGAGCAGGTGCGCGACTACCTGGCCCACGGCATCGTGCGCAATGCCGTAAATCTGCCGGCGGTCTCTGCGGAAGAGTATCGCAGGCTGCAGCCCTACTTGGAACTGGGTGAGAAGTTGGGCGTGTTCCTCGGGCAGATTGGCGGTCGGCCGCTCAGCGAAATTCGCATCAGCTACGACGGCGGCTTGGCCGATCTGAACACGCACCTTGTGAAAAACTCCGTGCTGAAAGGAATTCTCGCCCACACTCTGTCGGAAGAGGAAGTCAACCTTGTCAATGCCGGTAGCCTCGCTCAAGGCGCTGGCGTCGAGGTGGTGGAGGTACGCAGCGCACGCCGGGCCGGCGTTTCCAACTCTCTGGGCATCGCTCTTCGCAGTGGCTCGGAAGTAGCCTCGGTCTTGGGCACCACCGGTTTGCGGGGTTCATTGCGCATCCTAGGCGTGAACGACATCGATGTGGAGGCGCCGCTCAAAGGTGTGATTCTTTTCATCCGCAACCAGGACGTGCCCGGAGTAATCGGGCGCGTGGGCACGCTGCTGGGCGAGCGCCACATCAACATTGCCAACTTTGCGCTCGGCCGCAACGCGGACGTGCACGAAGCTATCGGCTTGGTGAGCGTGGACGATCAGATTCCAGCGGCTGTGCTGGACGAGATTCGAGGCGTTCCCGCCGTGAAGAAGGCGCAGGTGGTAGAAATCGGGTGATTCAGGAATTGATTCACTGACTCATTGACTCAATAAATCAATCCATCAATGAATCAATCCATCAATGAGTCAATCAGTCTGGGTTTTCAAAATCAACACCAGGCGCGGCTGGGAGTTTTCCCAGTACTTCCGCTCGCGAGCGCGCGGCGTCTACCCGCTGGGCGATGAAGGCTGGATTCGCAGCGCCTCCAGCCTCCGTTTTCTGCGCCAAGACGTGAAGCGCGGAGACATTTTCCTTTGCTACGAGGTTGACCGAAAGCAGTTGGTAGGAGTGGCGCGCGCAGCCTCGAACGGGCGTGATCGCGGGCAGGGATCACTGCTGGATTTCTGCCCGCCGCGGGATGCTGTCCACCTCAAGAACCCGCTGATGCGGCGTCCCGACCTCGACCACATCCTTGCCTTCACGCCCGCACGCGGCCGCGGCACGGTGCAGCGCATCGAGGGGGACGAATTCGCGCGCCTCAAGCGCATCATGCTGCGGAAGAACCCGCAACAAGCGAGTGCCCTGAAGCGTCTTTTTGCTGGCAGTTCTTGATGGCGCAAATGTGAACGCTAGAAGCTGAACCTCACCATCAGGTCCATGCGACGGTAGCCCGTCCATCCGCTTACGGAATTTGACTCGCCGAACAGAGGCGAGCCTAGGTTACTAACCGGTTGTCCGAGGTTTATGTGATTAAAGATATTGCGGATGTTGACGCTGAACTCGAGGCTGTACTTTGTGCCCTCGGAGCCGCCTCCAAACATGCCCGGGCCACCCGCGCCACCGCTCAGGCCTCGGCCACCGAGTCCGCCGCCAGGTCCTCCACGGCCACCGCCGTAGAACCTGGGACCACCTGTATTTCCATTTCCTCCCGCCTTCTTACCGAAGCCGAAGGTCTTCGCCAGCCGCATATTCACTGACTCCTGGCTGGGTCCGAAGAACTCATAAGGCGGAATCGGCTGCTGCGTGGTGGTCCCATAGAGGTAGAAATTGCCGTACTTGGTGTCGGTGGAGACCGGGGCGCCCGAAGGGGCCAGGGCAGGCCGGACGTTGAAAAGTCCGGTGCCATACACGTCCTGGCCTAGAACGATGTTAAACGGCCGCCCGGAACTGATCATCACAAAAGGACTGGCGCGGAAACCCTTGGGCAAAAGAATGGAGCCGCCCATGAAGAGTTGATTCCGGGCAATGAACGAGGCAGGCCCGTAATCCTGCTGAATGTTATACGGGTTCATTGGGCTAGAGCCCGCGCCGCCCGTGTTCGCGTCGGCGTAACTGAGCGTGTAAAAGCCGAAGGCAGTGACCTTGGCTCCCACGCGAAGGTTGAAGTTGGTCACCACCTGGTTCTCGTTAAACAGGCCGACCGACTGGAATTGATAGATGTAGCCTGCGTCCTGCCCGTAAGGGTACGTACCCGTGGTGGGGCCGCAACCCGTGGTATTGGGAGGCACACAGGAGCTGAAACTCCCCGGCAAGGGCGCGTTAACGTTGTTGGTGAGGAACTGATGGACGCCGTGCGAGTTGATGTAAGTGACGGACCCGGTGAGCGTCTTGGTAATCTGGCGCTCCAGCCCAATGGCTGATTGCACCGTGTAAGGCGCGCGAAGGTTGGGATCAAGCCGATATGTTGTGGGCAGCGAAGTGTTGACTGTGGCCAAATCGGATGGCGGCGGAACGTTGGGGTAGAAGTTCGGGTTGGTGACGATATACTGCACTTGGTTTACACCATTGAATCGCTCCGCCTGTTCAATCTGCCCCTGTTGAAAGCGGTCGTAGAAAATGCCGAAGCCGGCCCGCAGCACGCTCTTCGGCGTCCGGCCGTGGCCGATGCCCCAGGCGAAGCCCAGACGCGGAGCAAAATCCGCCTTGTCATTGATGTAGTTCTGCGATTCGAAGCGCAGGCCGAGGCTGAGCGAGATGTTGGGCCGCATGCGCCAGGTGTCCTCACCATAGAGCCCCAAATCCAAGTAGTTCACCTTCACCAGAGGCGTTCCTGTGGTGAGCGTGAACTGGGTCGCACCCCGCACTCCAACTCCGCAGTTAGGCTGGCACTGCTGGAGAGCGGTCTCCGCTAGCTGGTAGGCATTGAGCGAGGGGAACGTGAACGCGCCGTTAAACCCTTGGGTGGCGGAACTTGAAATGTCATTGTCGCGCAACCGGCCACCGTACACCACCTGGTGCTTATTCAGGGAGGTGGTGGTGAGATTCTGTACCTCATAGCTGTCTGCGGTATTCGCGAAGAGCTGCGTGTAGTTCCCGCCGCCGTTAAAGGCCCCGAGTACGTTCAACGACGGGTCTGAGCTTGCGGGCACCTGTCCCATAGTATCGTGCCGGTACTGGAAGCGGGTTTGATTCACGGTTCGGGAGCTGATCACTTGGGTGTCGCTAATCTGAACCGTGTGCTCCACCTCCCTCGAATCGTAACTTTGCGAAGGCAGCGAAAACTGCTGGATTCCCGCATTATCTTGGATATCCTCCCACCATTGGTAGCGAGCCGTCAGCACGTTGTTTTTGCCGAGCTGGAAATCAAAGCGCGGACTGATGTTGGTGCGTGTGAGGGGATTAATCACCACGGTGTTGTAGGGCTGCTGGGTCAGATCGGGGCCCAGCACCACCGCGCTCACCACCGAGCTGTTCTGGATGTCCCTCCGAAAGGCGTCGAGAAAAAAAGAAGCCCTCTTGCTGAGCGGACCGCCAATGTTGCCATTGTAAAACTCCGTGTGGTAAGGCGGCTGGTCAACGGCGAAAGGGCTGCGCGCGTTAAAGGCGGAGGCGTTGCCGTCCGCCATGACGTCGCCATGGAATTGACTGAACCCAGGCTTGGTGGTGATCTCGATGCGGCCGTAACCGAGCTTATCCCATTCCGCTGAGAACGGATTCTGGTTGATGCGCACCTGAAGGATTGCTTCCTTAGGAGGAAGCTGGCCGCCAGTAAAGCCGTCAATATAGATTTGGCCGCCGCTGGGTCCAGCGGACGGACCCGCGAGCGCGGTAAGTTCCTGCTGCAACTCGTCAGGATCATCCGAGAGCGCCTCGAGGTCCTTTCCCGAAATCACCACGGAGCTGGCGTTGTTCTCGGGCGCCACGCTGAGCCTCTGCTGCTCACCGGTGACGTTCACCTGCTGCACTTGCTGCACGATATGAAGCTTGATGTCCAGCTTCTGAGATTGTCCTTCAGCCACGGTAACGTTCTGATCGAAGGGAGCGAAGCCCTCGGCCAAGGCACTCACCGAATACGTGCCTGGCGTTAACCCCTTGATCTCATAACTTCCATCCTTATTCACCACGCCGGCCTTGGTTTGGCCTGTCTGGCCGGGAGCCGGAGTGGCTACTACCGTCGCTTGGGTTACGGCCGCGCCCGAAGGGTCTGTGATCTGGCCGCGCACGATGCTCGTCGTTTGGGCAAAGAGAGGGGGCCCGAACGCGAGCGAGATCAGGAACGCCCCCAAGCCCAAGGTGTACTTTGCAAACTGACTAACTCTCATCAACTCTCCTGTGGCAGTGATTGCCGGTTCGGGTTCAAGCGGGGAACCTCGATTGAGACCCTAACTTTGGCATAACCCAATTATTTATCAATAACATTCCAGGATAGCTAAGGCTAAGATGTTTGTTTTCATATACATTCCAGGGTATTCTCATTTGTCCCATTTTTCTCATCTTCGGCCCTTTGTTTTCAACAACATTCCAGGGTACCCGAGAAATTCTATAGGGGGGAGGGGATGCCCGAAGGGTTATCCGGGGGGTTACCCTGGCCCCTGCCCGGCGTCTCCGCCGGCCTCGCCACCACCAGCACCGCCTCCTCCGAGGGTCCAGCCTGACATCATGGCCGCCGCAGCCGACTGGTTCCCGCCCGGACTCGCTGTCAGAATAGGTTCGACTCCGCTTAGCAGCGTGAGGGCGGTGACGGACTCAGCCCCGGCGCTCGAAACAATCATCACGGCGTTACCCTTCTGTAAATCAGCCAACGTGGCCGCCGGCATGCGATTCAGCATCTGCTGGAAATCAGGAGTTCCCCCGCCGGAGCGCCAGCCTCCCGCTCCGCCGCCGGCGCCTCCTGGGCCTTGGCCCGCGCCTCCGCCCGCTCCTCCATGCGCCCACTGGCCTTGTCCAGGCGGCGCTCCTCCGGGGGGCGCTCCCGTGCCCCCATGACTGGCGGCAGCGCCCGTGGCCGCTCCCGGTGCCGCGCCAGGCATTCCGCCCTTGAGACGCATAGCGATCATCTGGGCCATCATGGCCGGAAGCTTCCGCATCTGCGAGTCTGCCGTGACCTTCACCACCACCGGCTTCTTGGTGATCAAATCCGTCACCGTGACCTCGTTTGCGGCAGAATCGACCGAGACCACGGTACCCGCGATGTTACGAAACGAGCCGGAAACGATTTCGTCGGCAGTTAGCTCAGTACCATCCGCGTTCTTAGTTCCGCGGGCGCGTAACTGATCGCCCGGCTTGATCTGGTCAAGGGTGCCGGCCGCGGCGTCACTAAATTTCACTGAGGCCGCCGCGTAGCGGCGCACGATGGTGTCTTTCGAAGTGTGAACCGTAACCGTCTTGGCCGTCGGTCCAGCGCCCGTACTCAGGGTGATGGCGCCGGCGGCCGGATCGACCGTTTTCACGAGCCCCCCCACGCCGCGCTGCCAAGCCTCCTGCTCTTGCTGCTGTTTTTGCTGAATGTCGGCGTGCTTCATCAAGATGATGGAGGAAGCCGCCACTGAATTAGGATCCCCCGCGCCTCGAACCAGAATGCGGTCGCCCACTTGCAAGTCCTGAAGGCGAACCGGAGTGGCACCCTGCAAAGTCTTCTGACCCGGCTCAACGCGAACCATCTTCGTTGAATCCTGAACCTGCACACTCACTTGGGCGCCCGCGTCCGTCTTAAGCGTGATGGTATTGCCCTGAATCGCGGTGATGCTGCCAAGAGGTCTCTGGACTGCCTGCTGACCCGGCTGCGTCTGGCTGGCGCTGCTCGCGCCCCAGGCCGCCACGGCGCCGAGGCAAATCAGTACTAGAGCCGGAGTGAAGACCATCTTCTTTGCCCAACGCGTCATAGAATCCTCAGCTAGGGGAATACTGCTCTAATCCGAATCCGCTCTCGAACTTGACGACTGATGATGGAGCCGGCCGTAGGCTTCATAAGTTCAGACGTAGCTGCTGCCGTTAGCGTTTCACTCGGTTTTGACATGTGTGACCGAGATCACACGGGGACGTATTGCTCAGCTAAAGCTCGGACGGACGGGGCTAAAGGTAAACCTCAGCCTGACAGGGGCTTGCAGCGATTTACAACGGAGTCCGACGAAGAGAGCGGGCGCAGGCTGAAAAGCGGGTTGAGACCCATCAAACGGGCCGTCCCTCCGGTGCTGGTCTCTTCTTTGTGACTTGGTGCCTTGGTGTTGAAACCCCATTTCTCTGCGTCTCCAGGTTACGGTTGCACGACGCTGCAGTACCAATTGCCGCCCAGAGAAGCCCGGTTTGCTCAGGGCCATGCTGCCGCAAGTAGAATGAGTTGATTTTCGGCCTTTCACTTGTATAATTCGAGCATGACCTTGGCCATAGCCGTTCTCGCGCTGGGTCTTCTGCCCCAACAAAGTCAGGAAAGCCCTGATGTGAGTGAGTTGCTGAGGCTGGAATCTGTTTGGAATGAAGCCCACGAAAAGGGCGATGCGAGCGTTCTCGAAAAGCTCTGGGGAGATGATCTCGAGGTTACCGTGCCGAGAATGCCGGTGATGTTGAAGGCGGACGCCCTGGCATTCGCTCGCTCCGGGCGAATGAAGTTCCAGCGATATCAAACCTCGGACGTCAAGGTCCGCGTCTATGGCGATGCCGCATTGGTGTCCGGCCGCCTTCAGCGAACCCGCACCTTGAACGGAAAGACGCTGGACGACGACTGGCGATTTCTCAAGGTCTACCTCCGGCGAGAGGCGCGATGGCAGGTTGTTGCGTTCCAGGCCTCAGAGGCGCCGCAACCCTAGATCATTTTGAGGTTCTCTTCTCTGCATCACCTATGCGGCACATGCAGTCGCAATTCTCGCAAGCGCCAGCCCGAGGAGACAATCAAAGCGTCTGGAGCCCCGTCGTGTACCGATGGCTTATCGCCGTGCTGGGCGCTGCGCTGGCCGTTTCGGCCAACGCGCAAGTGCGGGTGAGTCCTGCCGAGGCCGCTGACATCAATCTCGTTCTCGATCACGAACCCGTCGGCGAGCGCCTGATCTGCAAAATCGAGCGCAAAGACCCCTCCCTGGATTTCGAGTTTCGCTTCACGACCGGCTTTACGATTGAATGTCCGCTTAAGGTCTTTGAGGGGCGAAAAAGCTCGGTAAACATGTTCATCCGCGTGACGCCCGAGGGCGGCACGCCCGTGGTGCTGGGTGGGACGTGGAGCCTGCCGGCCGCTCCTTCCGACATGGCCGCCGGCGATCCCCGGAAGCTCAGCACCAACATCGAGTTTAGCGGCGCATTCACTGTCGGCGAGGGCAGATACCGGGTTGAAGTTCTGGCAGTTGACGACCAGCGGCGGACTTGCCGCAAGGAGTGGGAAATCAACGTCGTCCGCCACCGTGCGGTGGCGGCCTCCCCGGCGGTCCTGACGGCGGACACGGTGGCGCCCGCCGATTTTGCGCCCTGGGACGGAAGATTGCAGACTGCTGCTGAAGGCGTACGCCTGACGGTGCTGCTGGACGTGGCGCCCGTCAACCCGCGCGAGACCGCGCTGCGCGCCTGGGACCGGCTAATGCTGTTGGACTCGTTGTCCTCTTTGCTTCGGGCAATGCCTTGCAAATCGGTGCGACTGGTGGCCTTCAATCTGGACCAGGATCGGGAAATCTATCGCAATAGCCAGTTTCGCGGAGGCGAGGAATTTGATTCCCTCAAGGAAGCCATGCAGGAGCTGGAACTGGGAACCGTGTCGTACAACGTGCTGCAGCAACAGCAGGGTTGGGTGCAGATGTTGTGGAGAATTGCCAATGTGGAATTGAGAGCTGACGATCCGTCCGACGCAGTTATCATCCTTGGGCCCACGACGCGCACTCACATAAAGATCGAGAAAGCAAAGTTGCCGGTTCGCGAAACCAGCAATCCTCAGTTCTTCTATTTCGAGTACTCGAACTTGTTCGGTAACCCCTTCCCAGACTCCATGGGTGATTTGGCCAAGTCCCTGGGAGGAAGAGCCTTCATTTTTCACTCTCCCCAAGAGCTGGCGCAGGACATCCAGAAGGTGTTGACAAAGCTGAAACCCGCTATTCCACTAGAAGCCACAGCCAGCCGTTGGCCCGCGCGCGCCGCCCCGCAGCAATAACTAAATCTCGGACCGAGCGGCTGACGGCACCGTACGCCCCCCAGCGAACCTTGGCGCGTACGGGTCCGTCTGAGATCTTCCGCGCCGCGACGAGCCTTGCGTGGACCCCCGCTTCCGCGGGGGTGACATCGTAGGATTCACGGCTCATCTCACACGCAGTCATTCGCGCGGAGGCGGGAATCCATTTGTCCCCGGAGCGAGCGTACCTATAAGCTCTTTCCTCGGAAGCACAAATAGCGCGGATCTTGCGAAACAGGTCCGCGCGACCCCGCTTGGGCCGGAACGAATCGCAGATCGTCGATCTGCCCGCAGCCCTCGTAATCCGTGGTATTAAACGGCCGCATATTGCGGGGGGGGGGTAACTTATGGTTTGCTTTGTCATGGCGAAACGACGGCCCGGGCGCAGTCGTTAGTGCTGAACCTTGGAAGGGGGTCATCATGAATAATACAGCGCGACGTGGAAACGGTCGGTTGGCATCGGGAGCGCTCCGCAGAGTGAGTGTGGTAACGGCGCTCTTTGCTATGTTCCTCGTGCCTCTCACCCAGCCCTTATGCGCGCAGGGGCCGAGCTACAGCGTCGTCTACTCATTTCAATGCGAACCTGACGGGCAATGGCCTAGCAGAGACCTGATTGCGGACAGCGCCGGCAACCTGTACGGCACGACTCAAAATGGCGGGACGTCCGGCGGGGGAACCGTGTTTAAGGTATCCGTTGATGGTACCGAGACCGTTCTTCACGCTTTCGCCGTCCAACCCGACGGAGCCGAACCCGCTGCGGGCTTAGTGATGGACTCGGCGGGTAACCTTTACGGCACGACGTTCTATGGCGGCGCTCGTGAGAACGGAACCGTATTCGAGATATCCTCTTCTGGGGACGAGAGCATTCTGTACAGCTTCACCGGCGGCAAGGACGAGGGGAAACCTATGGCAAGCCTATTGCTAGACCCCGAGGACAACCTGTACGGCACCACGACCGGCTACTGCTGTACAGGTTATCAGGGGACGGTATTCAGGCTTTCACCCAGTGGTAAGATCGCTGAGTTGCACACCTTTGCAGGACCGCCGAACGACGGCGCCCTACCATTTTCCGGCCTGATCCACGACAGCGCTGGGAACCTGTACGGCACCACCACCGAGGGGGGGCTATACGGGCTAGGCACAGTCTTCGAGTTGAGCAAGGCCGGCACGGAGACCATCCTGTACAACTTCACTGGCTTCGCGGACGGAGCGGACCCTTCCGCTAACCTCCTGCGAGATAGTGCGGGCAATCTTTACGATACCGCCTACGGCGGCGGCAGCACCACTGGCGCCTGTCCACTCTATGGCTGTGGCACAGTGTTCAAGTTGAGCCCCAGCGGCGAGGTCACGGGGCTTTACTCGTTCATGGGAGGAGCCGACGGGGCTAACCCTGTTTCGGACCTACTGATGGACCCGAAAGGCAACCTGTACGGCACAACTCCGGCAGGCGGTTCCTCGCCGTCGGCTTGCTCGACGGAGGACTACCCGGGATGCGGGGTGGTCTTCGAGCTTACCGCCGCAGGCAAGGAAAAGGTGCTGCACACTTTCACGGGATTTCCGAACGACGGCGCGTTCCCCTACGGCGGTCTGGTCCGCGTCGGGAATTACCTATACGGAACCACGAACGTGGGTGGCGCGTACAACTGCGGGACGGTGTATAGGGTCGCGCCCTGACGTAAAGCGTCGCCGTAACTGTGGGTTTTGCAAGTTAAGAAAACTTCATGCGGTGCGAAGTATTCGTGCACCTCGGGCTGGCTTATGAAATCCCGCTTACGCAAATTCGCCTACACGCTCTTGCAGAAGTTTGCACGCCGCGGACTTGTCGGGGCCGCGGAGAATGAAACGAGCTACGAGACCGCGATGCGCCGAGCCCTTGCACGGAAGCCTTTCTTGAAAACGAAGGGCCGGTACTTGTCGCGCGAAGAGGCGCACGATCGCGGCCGTTCTCACTGCGCCACGAGCACTTCCACTCCATAGGGCGGCAAATCCGCCGTCGTCAGGCCCGTCGCTCCCGTCAAGGCGTCCCGACAAGCCTGGCCCAAATCGACGGACTGTTTCTTCTCTGTGTAGTTCAACAGGAAGACGATTTTGCGGCCGGAAGCTGACCGCGTAGCCATCTCCACACCATCGGGAAGCTGCGGCCCGCGCTCGAGTCCCGCCTCATGCAGAACGCGCGCCGTGAAACGGTCGTAGAACTCCAGCGATGACGGCTCCGTGCCCACATAGTAGACGCGTCCTTTGCCGAAGGTGTTGACGGCAACGGCGGAGCTTCCGGCGTAGTACTTCTTGCCGTACGTCGCCAGAGTTTCGGCGGTGGTTGGACTGAGGATGTCGAACCAGACCGCTGCAGGATCGTGCGTACCCTCGCTTTCTACAATCTCCTGCGTCTGGTCGATTTGGGGATCGTAATCGCGAATCACGACTCCGGCCAGCTTGGCGAGTGGGCCCGGGAGAGTCTGATCCGTGAAGACGTTGTGCTCGTCTTTGACGCCGGAGCGATAAGTGAGGATCAGTGTTCCACCGCCTTGCACGAAATCGGTGAGCTTTGCAGTGAGCGCCGGCGTGACCACGAACAGTGAGGGAGCCACGAGTACCTTGTACAGTGAAAAATCTCCTTGCGGAAAGACTACGTCCACGTTGAGCCCCTGCCTTCGCAGCGCGTTGTAGTAAGCGTGAAGCTGCTTGTTGTAATCGAAGTTCTTCACCAGGGTCTGGATGTGGAACGCCCAGCGCGTGTCAGGTGACACCAGCATCGCCGCCTGTGCTACCGGATGCGTCCCGTGCAGAAGGTCGGTGAGCTGTTTCAGTTCCTGGCCCGTCTGCTTCACTGTTTGGTAGCGGGCGTTGGGGTAGCTGTCCTGATCGAGAACGCCTTGCCAGTATTGCTCGGTGCCGTATCGCGAGGTCCGCCAGCGGAAATAGCAGACTCCGTCGGCGCCGTGGGCAATGGCCTGATAGGCCCAAACCCGGTAGAGCGGTGGCGGCGCCTGCGGACCCCAAAACGTGTTCCAGCCCGGCAGGCCGCCCTGCTGCTCCATAATCATGAAGTTCTGCTGATCCTTCGAGCCCCGCATCAAGTCGTGCGCCAATGCGGGCCCGAAGTAATTCGCGAAGTCGGAGCGAATCAGCGGGTAGTTGTCCCAGGCAACGAAATCGAGTGCGGTGTTCAGACTCGAGTAGTCGATGGTGTCAAACATTCCCATTTCGTTGTGAGTGATGGCCTTGGTTGGCGAAATGTGCCGCAGAATTTGCGTCTGCGCTACGAGAAACTCCCGCGAAGAGTCGCTGAAGAACCGCCGATAGTCAAGCTCCAGGCTGGGATTGTGAACGCCGTACAGCGAGTCCCACGGCAGGGGAATCTGGCTCCAGACGGTGTAGGTGTGGCCCCAAAAGACGGTGCCCCAGGCCTTATTCAAGGTATCGAGGCTGCTGTACTTCGTGCGGCACCACTTCTGAAAAGCCGCCAGGCAGTAGTTGTCGTAGCAATCGGGGCTCCCCAGTTCGTTGTCGATCTGCCAGCCGAGCACGCCGGGATGATTCTTGTAGTGCTCGGCCAGGGCCGTCACGATGCCCCGAATGGCGGCGAGATAGTTGGGGTTGTGCAGGCAGTAGTTGCGGCGGGATCCGAAGCGGTAACGGACGCCCTCCTCATTCATGGCTCCGATATCAGGATATTTCGCCATAAGCCAGGCCGGCGGCGCGGCGCTCGGTGTTCCCAGCACCGCCTTGATGCCGTGTGCGTTGAGCACCTTGAGGGCGCCATCGAGCCAGGCAAAGTCGTAATGCCCCTCGGAAGGCTCCATCTTCACCCAGGCAAACTCGCCCATTCGCACGAAGTTGATACCGGCTGCCTGCATCATGGCAGCGTCCTTCTCCCACAGCGATTCGCTCCAGGCCTCGGGGTAGTAGTCCACGCCATAGATGAAC
Organism: Terriglobia bacterium; assembly: GCA_035578005.1. GTDB lineage: Bacteria > Acidobacteriota > Terriglobia > UBA7540 > UBA7540 > Gp13-AA77. The sequence goes on along the minus strand of DATJYK010000338.1, from coordinate 11,444 downwards.
TGACCGCCATTCCACCCGATCAAGTCAAACGGTTTGGCGGCCGGGGGCTGCTGCGCCCCGGATAGAGTGGAAGCGACGGTCACTGAAACGAGCATCGCAAGGGAGACACGGCTTAATCTCATGTTGGAACCTCTCTGACAAGAATCCCCACGGCGAGCACGGGTCGCAGGCGGCAAAACTTGATTCCCTACGATGTGAGATTATTTGGGTTCTGCAAGCGTGCGTCAAGGGCGAGAAGGGCTGCCAGGGTGCAGGGGTGGCCGCAAGGTTGGTACACTAAGCACGAGGTGACAGATGCAGAGCCTCATGGACAGCAAAGTCGTCGTCATTACCGGCGGCACTTCAGGAATCGGGCAGGTGGCGGCGGAGGAACTCGCCGGCATGGGCGCGCGTATAGTGTTAGTGGCGCGAGACAAGACGCGTGCCGAAGCGACGTTGTCGCGATTGCAGCGGCAGGCCCCAGGGTTGAATCATGGCGTCCACTACGCTGATCTGTCGCGCATCACCGAGATGAAGCGCGTGGCGGCCGAAATCGCTGCGGTGGAAACCCGGATCGACGTGCTCGTCAACAACGCCGGCGCTTTGTTTGGCTCCCGCCGGGTTACCGAGGACGGCCTCGAGAGCACCTTTGCCCTGAATCACTTGTCATATTTCGTGCTGACCTACGGACTTCGTGAACGGCTGGCGGCCTCCGGGCCTGCGAGGGTGGTGAATACTTCGTCGGACGCTCACAAAGGAAAAAACCTCGACTTTGAGGATTTGCAATCCGCCCGCGATTACCGGGGATTCAAAGCCTATGGGCTCTCCAAGCTTTGCAACATCCTCTTTACGCGCGAACTCGCGCGACAGCTCAGCGGGACACAGGTAACGGCGAACTGCCTGCATCCCGGCTTTGTCGATACCCGTTTTGGAGATGAGGCCGGCGGCCTTTTCTCTTACCTTATTCGCATCGGCAAGAAGACGGTGGCCCTTTCGCCTCAGAAGGGAGCGAAGACCATCGTGTATCTGGCCTCGTCCCCCGAAGTGGCGGATGTCGCCGGCGAGTATTTTTACAAGTGCCGCGTCGCAACACCTACAGCCCAGGCACAAGACGACAGTGCGGCCCGGCGCTTGTGGCAGGAGACGGAGAAGTTATCGAGGACTGATTGGAGTTGATAGACTAGCGAAGTTCCGTGTGCAAGTCGACGGAATTGTGATTCTGAGCGAAACGAAGTGGAGGGAAGAATCCCTGCATTTGCTGCGCGCAGGCAAGAGGCAATGCCGGGAGGCTTCGCCGCGCTCAGCGTGACAGGTCTGCAAAGAGCGTCTTATGGATTTGTTCGTCGATCGAATGACATCGCCCATCGGCGTGCTTCTGCTGGTCTGGCAGCCTGGTGCGCTGCGGGCGCTGCATTTCGAAGATGGTGACGAGCAGCCTTTTCGCCGCCTGCTACGCTGGCAGTTTGGGGTTGACGAATTGCCGTCCGCACCGGCTCCAGCCGCGATTAGCCATCCAATCGAAGCTTACTTTCAGGGCGAGATCACCGCACTCGATCTCTTGCCGGTGCAGACGAGCGGCACTCCATTCCAGCAAAAGACCTGGACGGCGCTCCGCAAGATTCCCGCCGGCAGCACCATCTCGTACGGCGAGCTGGCAGCTCGAATCGGACGACCCGGCGCGAGCCGAGCTGTCGGCTTGGCCAACGGTTCGAATCCGGTGGCTGTCGTGGTGCCTTGCCATCGGGTGATTGGAGCCAATGGCACGCTCACGGGCTACGGCGGCGGTCTCGATCGCAAACGCTGGCTGCTGGCCCACGAGCAAGCCACCTTGCTGCGTCCGCGATCCTCGTCAAGTTCCTGATTTTTCGACAGCGTCTGCTCACCAATCGCGTCGGAGGCAGTCTTATTAGGCATCAGGAGGGGTTCCATGAAGAGAATGCTCAGGCAGCTTGCTGTATCAGGATTGCTCGCGACGATAAGCGTGGCGCTGGCTAGCGCGGCATCAGGGTCAGACGTTCGCGGCTCGTTCGCGCGCACGTTTCAGGTGAGTGGCCCGGTAAGCTTGGAAATCGTCAACGGCTCGGGAGACATTACGGTTCGACAGGGCGGTTCATCGAGCGTCGAAGTTCGCGCCAAGATTCACGTGGGAGACCGCTGGCTCGGTAGCGCGGACGTAGACCGGCAGGTGCACGCTATTGAGGCCAGTCCGCCGCTGGAGCAGAACGGCAATACCATTCGCATCCGGAAGATCGAGGGAGAAGAGCACGATTCACACCTCTCGATCGATTACGAGATCACGGCCCCGGCCGAAACGCAGCTTCACTCGGAAACGGGCTCCGGCGATGTCACGGTGGAAGGCATCCATGGCCCGGTTTCGGCGCGTACGGGCTCAGGCGACGTGAAGATGAGCGGCCTGCACGCTGACGTCACCGCGCAAACAGGCAGCGGCGACGCGAAGTTTCAGAGCATTGAAGCCGGCCGCCTTGAGATCGAGACGGGCTCCGGCGATGTGGAGCTGCGCGATGTGAAATGTGCCGTCCAGGCTCGGACGGGAAGCGGCGATATCGAAGCCGAAGGCCATCCCGAAGCAGCTTGGAGGCTCCGCACCGGTTCGGGCGATGTTACGCTGCGCCTGCCCTCCGATTTAGGGTTTGACCTTGACGCTCATACAGGCTCCGGAGAGGTCGAAACCAACGGGCTTTCCATCACCACCGAAGGCACTTTTGGCCACGGGAATCTCCGCGGCAAGGTGCGCGGCGGGGGCGTGCCGGTCGAAGTGCAGACCAGCTCCGGCGATATTCGCATCGATTAGCGTGAAGCGAAGGAGAGAACACAAGTGAAGAAACGATTACTGTCTGCAGTGATTGCGCTGGTACCGCTGATGCTGGCCGCGCCAGCACTTCTTTGGTGCGTGGAAGGCTCATTCGAACGGAGTCTGCACGTTACCGGTCCCGTGGACTTACAAGTGAGCACCGGCTCCGGCGCCATCCACGTGCGCGCGGGAGATAGCCAGACCGTGCAGGTGCGGGGCACCATCAAGGCGCGCGATCATGGGAGCGGCATGAGCGCCGAAGACAAGGTTCGGCAGCTCGAGAGCAACCCGCCCCTCGAGCAGGACGGCAACACCATCCGTATCGGTCATATCTCGGAGTCGGAGTTGGGGCGTAACGTTTCCATCAGCTACGATCTCGTTGTTCCCAAGCAAACACGACTGCGCGCGGAAACGGGTTCGGGCGATCAGTCGGTGGAGGGCATCCAGGGTCCGCTTAAAGCCGCGACGGGATCGGGAGGAATCCGCATCACCCGGATCAGCAGCGAGGTTCACGCCGAGACCGGCTCCGGAGACATTCAGGTCGAATCGGTTCAAGGTAGCGTGACGGCGAATACGGGCAGCGGATCGATTCGCGCGAACGGCGTGGCGGGTGAGTTCTCAGGCGAGACCGGCAGCGGCGACGTGAGGCTTGAGCAGTCCGCGCCGGGCCGCGTCAGGGTCTCGACCGGATCGGGTTCCATTGAGCTTGCCGGCGTCAACGGCCCACTGAGAGTGGACACGGGCAGCGGTGAGATCAAGGCCCAAGGGGAACTCGCGGGTGACTGGCGCCTGGAAACGGGGTCAGGAGAAGTCACGGTGAGCCTGCCTTCCAACGCCGGCTTTGACCTGCACGCTCACACCGACTCCGGCAGAATCACGACAACCCGCGAGATTACTCTGACGGGCACTCTCAGCCGGAATGATTATCGAGGCAAAGTGGGGTCTGGGGGCTACCTGCTTGACGTCAAGACCGGCTCGGGTGATATCCGCATTGAGTAGCGAATTGAGTCTTGCACAATCCCGGGTTCTCACTCAGGCTCAATGACCAGCTTTCTCAGTTCCCGCGCCGCTTTCTCAGGGGCAAGCGAGTTGTAATAGGTTTCCTTCAGGCTGTACGATTTGGACTTCGAAGGGATCACAGGCAGAATCTCGATGTGCCAGTGGTAATCCTCCGAGAGTGTCTGCCAGTTTCCAGTGCGGTCGAACTTGGCATTGACATTGGGCGAGGTGTGAAGCACCAAATGGTACGCCGGCGCCACAGCCTCCAGCCGCCGCAACAGAGACTTCAGCAGCCGAGCCAGGCGTAGCTGGGCCCTCTCGGTCGTCAAGTCCTCCTCAAAAGAGCAATGATGATTGATGGGTAGCAGCCACGTCTCGTACGGCACTCGCGAGGCATAGGGACAGAAGGCTGCAAACATATCGTCCCACTCCACGGTACGCACTTGCTCCGACAACTCCTGCTTGAGTAGATCGCAAGTGACGCAGCGCTCCTTCAATTGGTAGTAGTGCTGGCTCGAACGCAGCTCGTAGATCACGCGGCGGGGAACAAAGGGCGTGGCGGTGATTTCCGAATGCGGATGGTCGATCTCCTGTCCTGCGGCAGCGCCCTGATTACGGAACACGGTCACGTAGCGAAAGCGCGGGTCCTTCTTGAGGTCGATAATGCGGGAAGCGTAGGCTTTCAGAACCTGCGCAATGTGCCGCTCAGTTTGATGCGACAGCGGCAAAGTGTGGTCACGGTGCTCGATCACAATCTCGTGAGCGCCGAGGTTGCGCATGCGATCGTACACGCCTTCACCGCGGCGTTCGGCACGCCCCTCGATGCGGTAAAGAGGTTGCAGGTGCGGAATGACTCTCACCTGCCAGTCCGGGCTGCCGTATGGGTATTCGTACACCGTTTGCGTGCTCGAGGCTTGTTCGCCAGGGCACAGCGGACAACCTGCCGTCGCGTACCAGCGGGGTTCGCCGCTCACTTGCAGCACCCAGGTGTTGGTAATGGGATCTCTCCGGAGCTCTACGCCCTCGACGGCCGCGACCGCGTCTCGCACGTCCTCAGTTTCAGCTACCACTGCCATCAGTAATCCCCACCCCGTCATGTTTCCCGCGCGGCGACCGCCCGGTTTGAGCGTGCGCCTGCACTATACTATCCATCGGCTCCCGCCACACTTTTCTTGAAGACCTCGATCAGCCATGAGAGCGATCGTGCACGAACACGTTGCCGGAATTCCGCAGCGCATGGACTCGTTAGCGAGTAATATATATCGCTCAAGCGCAGCGCTGTCAACCCCAGCACTCGACCCATGCAAAGGCTCCGACAACGGTTGGGAGAAGCAAAGGACGAGGTGTTATATCTCGGTGCCGATGGCGGCGGAACGCGAACTACGGTGTGGGTCTCGAACGGCGCCGGCCGAGTGCTGGGACGCGGCGTGGCGGGGCCGTCGAATCCAGTGAAGGTCGGACTCGCCTTGGCTGAGCGCGAGATCCTCGCTGCGGCGCGTCAGGCGCTGGCCCAGGCCGGAGGCGGCGCGCTGCAGGCGGTCTGCCTGGGCCTTGCCGGCGCCGACCGGCCGGAAATCTCCGGGCCGCTCGCGGCCTGGCTTCGTAAACATCTCCCCGCCCGATTTCACTTGATCACTACGGACGCAGCCGTCGCTCTCGCGGCGGCGCTCGGCGAGGACTCCCGCGCGCAAAAAGCGAGCATTGTCGTGATCGCAGGCACCGGCTCGATTGCCTGTGCACGGTGTGCGCACGGCCGGATTCTGCGCTGCGGAGGTTGGGGCGCCGTCTTCGGTGACGAGGGCTCAGGCTACGACCTGGCGCGTAATGCCGTGCGCGCGGCGCTGCGCGCGTTCGATGGCCGCGGGTCACACACGCGGCTTGCCGAGGCGATCACGCATGCCTTGCGCCTCGAGAGCATTATCCAACTGCCAGGCCGAAACGCATCCTCGGAAGAAATCGCTGCCTTGGCCCCGGTCGTCATCAAGACCGCCCGCGCCGGAGATGCCGTGGCCCGCCAGATCGTAGACGACGCCGGACGCAAGCTGGCTGAACTCGCACTCGCGCTGATCCCGCGCCTCGGCTCAGAAAATGCGTCTCTTCGCGTGGTCTGCGCCGGCGGCCTCTTTCGAGCCAGCGCAGCTTTGCGCCGAAGCTTCGCCTGCCATGTGAAAGAGGCCGTCCCCGGCGCGCGCATCTCGCTCTTGCGCCGTGAGCCCGTTGAAGGCGCGCTGGCACTGGCACGACGAGCGAGCCAACCTGAACCGGCCACCTCTTGATCCCGAACAGAGCGCTGACCATCCACACTGTCGCGGGATGACGACTGCGCCAGCCTACAAGCCCTCGTCGTTCAAGCGCGCCCCGTGCGTACAAGCTCTTTGTGCCGGAAGCAATCCAGTGCGTGATCGTTCACCATGCCCACGGCCTGCATAAAGGCGTAGCAGATGGTCGAGCCCACGAACTTGAATCCTCGCCGCGCCAAGTCTTTGCTCATCGAGTCGGACTGTGCCGTTCGCGCCGGCAAACGCTTGGAGGTGCGCCAAGCGTTGTGACGCGGCTTGCCGCCCACGAAGCGCCAGATGTAGACCTCGAAACTGCCGAACTCTTCTTGAACTTTGAGGAAAGCGATCGCATTGGAGATGGCGGCGGCGATCTTGAGGCGGTTGCGAACGATGCCGGGATTCGAGAGCAGTTGTTTCACTCGGCGCACGTTGTACCGAGCGATAGCGGCGTAGTCGAAGCCGTCAAACGCGGCGCGATAGTTCGCACGCTTCTTCAGGATAGTCTCCCAGCTTAGCCCTGCCTGTGCGCCTTCGAGGATGAGAAACTCGAACAGCCGCCGGTCATCGTGCACCGGCACGCCCCATTCTTCGTCGTGGTAGCGAGTCATCAACTCGCTCACGGCCCAAGGGCAGCGCGGGCGCGAGTCGGGCGGGGTCCGGGGCGGTTTCATGGAGATGGTTTTAGGGAGGAACCGCGGCGCCCGCGTCAAGAGGTATCGCGACTCTTTGCAATGACTACGAGGCTATTTAATAAGGCTAGCATAGAATACCATGGAACTTGTTCCCGCCCTCACCCGGCGCTTCGCGCCACGCTCTCCCAGCGGGCCCAGCGCTAGAGTGTCGTATCGCTGCCATGACCTTGGGCAAAAGGCCGGCGCCGCCCGCTCGCCACTAACCACTGCTTTGTTACTTCTTCTCATCGTCCGATTCGGCTTCCTTCGCGGGCTCCGCCTTCTCGGTTTCCTCCGCGGCTTTGCGCCGGCGTTCGGCTCGGCGGGCGCGTTCCTCGGCCCGCTTTTGCAGCACTTCAGTACCCACCAGTTCCAAAACGGCAGTGTCAGCGCCGTCGCCCTTACGCCATCCCGTGTGCACGATGCGGGTGTAACCGCCCGTGCGGGTGGCGTACCGTTTGGCCACGTCGTCGAAGAGCTTCTGGACGGCAGCAGACGCCAGAAGGTAACCGGCGGCCAACCGGCGCGCATGCAGGTCGCCGCGCTTGCCGAGAGTGATCATGCGCTCGACGAGTTCTTGCGCCGCCTTGGCTTTGGCCACCGTGGTCTCGATGCGCTCCTCCAGAATGAGCGAGGTTGTGAGGTTGCGCAGCAGAGCCCGCCGGTGTTCGGTTTTGCGGCTGAGCTTTCGGCCGTGATTACGATGGCGCATGGTGTCAGCTCCCGGCCTCCGCGTCAGCTTCGGCTTCCATTTCGTCGGCGGGGGCCGGCGGGAACGTGTCCGCGGGCTCCTCCACCGGCATGATGGGCGTGCCCCTCTCGTCAAACTTCATGCCGAGGCCCAACCCCATTCCGCCCAGGATTTCCTTGATTTCGTTGAGTGACTTCCGGCCGAAATTCTTGGTCTTGAGCATTTCGGCCTCGGTCTTCTGCACCAACTCGCGGATGGTGGTAATGTTGGCGTTCTTCAGACAATTGTAAGAGCGCACCGAAAGCTCGAGTTCCTCTACCGAACGATCCAGATTCTCGTTGGGAGCCAAGTGCACGCGCTGGACAGGAGCAGCAGTGACGGTTTCTTCCGTCTCGGGCTCCTCCTCGAAGTTGATGAAGATGCTCATGTGGTCTTTGAGCAGCTTGGCGGCAAGTCCCACCGCATCCGGGGGCGAAACCGCGCCGTTGGTCCAAGCCTCGATGGTCAGTTTGTCATAGTCGGTCATCTGGCCGAGGCGCGCCGCCTCAACGGTGTAATTCACTTTGCGAATGGGCGAATGAACCGAGTCCACGGGAATGTAGCCGATGGGCAGGTCCTCATCGTAGTTCTTCTCGGCGGAAACGTACCCGCGGCCCAGCTTCACGCGCATTTCGATTTCCAGGCGGCCGCCCTCGCTGACCGTGGCGAGATAGACGTCCTTGTCCAGGATCTCCACGTCAGGGTCTTCCTGAATCATGCGTGACGTTACCTGGCCGGGCTGATCGACGACGAGGCGAAGCGTCTTCATACCCTCGACGTTCATCTTCAGCGGAACCTGCTTGAGGTTCAAAATAATGTCGGTTGCGTCTTCCACCACGCCTCGAATCAGTGAAAACTCATGCAGCACACCCTCGATGCGCACGGCGGTGATAGCCGCGCCTTCGATCGAAGAAAGCAACACGCGGCGAAGCGCGTTTCCAATCGTGGTGCCGAAGCCGCGCTCAAAAGGCTGCGCCTGAAACTTGCCGTACTTGTCGGTCAGGGTGTCCAAATCACTCACTAACCGCTTGGGCTTCTGAAATCCCTTCCAAAGCATTCTTCTATTACCTCCTCAAAAACTTGAATCCGCTTCGTAACTCCTGGCTACGACGCAAACGGAAGCCTGTCATTCGGAGCAGAGCGAAGAATGGCAGGCTTTCCCGATTGGATCCAGAGGCTAGCTTCATAGCCATGGATTCCCGCTATTTCGAATACAGCTCCACGATCATCTGCTCTTGAATCGGGAAGTTCACGTCCTCACGTCGCGGGAGCGAAATCATCCGGCCCTTCAGCGTGGACCGGTCAAACTCCAGCCAAGGAGGAGTGGAACGGTTCCCGGCGAGGTCCAGCGCTCGTTCGATCACCGCCGAGGAGCGGCTGCTCTCTTTCACGGCAATCTCGTTCCCGGGCGACACCTGGAAAGACGGCACGGTAACTTTGCGGCCTGCCACCAAAATGTGACCGTGGCGCACGAGTTGACGCGACGCGGCGCGCGAGGTGGCGAGGCCCAGCCGGTAAACCACGTTATCGATTCGCCGCTCCAGAATTTGGAGGAGGGCTTCGCCGGTCACGCCCTTGCTGGCTGCGGCGCGCTCAAAATAGCCGCGGAATTGCTCTTCGAGGATGCCGTACAGACGGCGCACCTTCTGCTTCTCGCGAAGCTGGAGCCCATACCCCACAATCTTGGGCTTCCTTGACTTGCCGTGTTGGCCGGGCGGAAAATTGCGCTTTTCGATCGCACACTTATCCGTCAGGCAGCGCTGGCCCTTCAGAAAGAGCTTCGTACCCTCGCGCCGGCATAGCCGGCAAACTGCGTCACAATATCTCGCCAAAACCTACCTCCAAAAGCAGTCGACAGTTGAAAGTTGACAGTCGAAAGTCAAAAGCTAAAAGCCAAAACCCACAACCTGCCCTACACCCTTCGCCGCTTGGGCGGCCGGCAGCCGTTATGAGGAATGGGCGTGACATCCTTGATGAGCCGCACGTCAAGCCCAGCCGTCGCCAGCGCGCGCACCGCGGACTCGCGCCCGGCTCCGGGGCCTTTCACACGAACTTCGACGGTGCGCATCCCGTGGTCCCGAGCCCCATTGGCTGCTCGCAACGCAGCCTGCTGCGCGGCGAAAGGCGTTCCCTTTCGGGAGCCTTTGAAACCGAGGGAACCGGCGCTCGACCAGCAGACCAGCCGGCCATCCTGATCGGTAATACTCACGAAAGTGTTGTTGAAGGTGGCCTGGATGTGCACGACGCCGTGCGGGACAATGCGCTTCTCCTTCTTTTTGAAGACTTTCTTCTTGCCCGTTGGTTTGGCTGCTGCCTTTGCCATATCCTCTCGCTCCCGCCTTCGATAGCCCCAGTTTCTGGATTCCCGCCTACGCGGGAATGACTGCTCGATGAGGCCACGGAACAACTGCTCGCAGCCCTTTCGACCCACAGTGGGCCCTAAGTCTTAGCCGTCGCGCGCTTCTTGTTGGCCACGGTGCCCTTGCGCGGTCCTTTGCGAGTGCGCGCATTCGTATGCGTGCGTTGCCCCCGCACCGGAAGGCTGCGCCGGTGACGCAGGCCACGGTAGGAGCCGATTTCGATCAAGCGCCGGATGCCGAGAGCCACTTCTTTTCGAAGGTCGCCTTCTACGCCGCCATCTTCCTCGATGATTTGGCGGATGTGCGTAACCTCGTCGTCCGTCAGGTCCGAAACCTGTTTGCTGGGATCGATGCCAGCGCGCGAGAGGATGGAAAGTGACCGCGCACGGCCGATGCCATAGATGTATGTCAGGCCAATCTCGGCCCGCTTGGTGCGTGGTAGATCAACTCCTGCTATGCGCGCCATCTCTCCCTCCCAACAAAGCGAGTCAACGCCTCATTCCAACAAGTGCTTGCATATCATGAAGATTTCGGCAATCCCAAGCTTAGTGTTGTATTATCAATAACTTGAATAATTGCCGCAAGCCGGAAAATCAACTAACATCTTTATTTATCACCAACATTCCCGAGTACCCCAAAAAAATTCTTTAAAAAATTGGGCGCTGTCGAGGCCGCCAACGAGTTTGGTTCGGGTGCCCTGCGGCGTACTTCGGGATCTACCCTTGCCGCTGCTTGTGTTTCGGATTCTCACAAATCACCCGCACCACGCCACCGCGCCGGATAATCTTGCATTTGCTGCAGATCCGCCGCACTGAAGAACGAACTTTCATAAGACCAGTTTCCCGGCTGTCGCGGCGGTCAATTGCCGCCGAAGCCGCTGATTCCGAGATCCGGCGGTCACAGACCGCCGCCAGCCATCTACCTGAAGCGATAGGTGATCCGCCCACGGGTCAAATCGTACGGCGACAACTCCACCTGCACCTTGTCGCCGGGCAGAATCCGGATGAAGTTCTTGCGCATCTGGCCGGAGATGTGAGCCAACACCTGGTGTTTGTTTTCCAGCTCCACCCGGAACATAGCGTTTGGTAACGGCTCGATCACTGTCGCCATCACTTCAATCGCGTCTTCCTTGGCCATATATCCTAATTCCCCCCCGGAACGCCCCGCACTTCATGGCCGGGGCCCCGCACTGGCATACCTATTCGTCGACGGGTGACCACCGCTTACAACATTAGATTGCGCACACCCTTAGACGTTCCCCGACGTACCAGCGGCCAACCAGGATGAGACCTTCTTGTGGCCAAAATACTCAACACACCCATTGTAAACAACCGCGCAAGCCCTGAAAAGCAGTTGTTAGTGACTAGCGGGGTCTTCGACCTCAAACCGACGAGCCCCACGCCCAACCACCCGGCGAAGCTCGGGTTCGTTTCTTGGGTTCGTTGGGTTCGTTTCCTGATTTTGCACGTTTTCTCCCCCGAAACTCAGGTTCGGTCGCGGTAGGGACGCTGGTTACCCAACGCCCCCCGCACGGATCCGTACTTGAAGAATTACCTCATACGGCTCTTACCTCGGATGCGTAACGGCGAAACGCACGCTGGGGTAAGGATGGAC
>DATJYK010000337.1:0-5370 GCA_035578005.1 Terriglobia bacterium | reverse complement strand
CCTCAAACGCTCGGGCATGTTCTGGACCGTCCGAGGAGCGAACGCCATCGTGGCCCTGCGCTGCTGTTGTCTCAACGGCCGCTTCGAGGATTACTGGGAGAGCGCCGGGCAGCCTGACTTCCACTTTTATGTCGCGCACGCCATCTTCGGGTGCTGTCCTAATTTGACCTGGGAGCGCGGGCGTCCCGCCCGCCCGTCGTCGTGTACGGCCAAGGCCGTTTGACCCCTATGGCCTTGCCGGAGGCTGCGATCAAGAGCGGGCGGGACGCCCGCGCTCCCAGGTCAAATTAGGACAGTACCCATCCTCGCCAAAAGAATCGCGATTGATCAGGTGTGCGGAGCGGCAGAAGTAAAAGGGCACGGGCCGGGCAGAAGCCTGGGCAGAGCCTGATTGCCTCTCGAAAGCGGTGCTCGCTCTCAGCCGGGAACTTGGATAACGTTGGATAGGGGTCCCGGGCAGAGGGAAACCAAGCAGTAGGCTACATTATCACGCTACCCTGCATTTCTCAGCAGGATTCGAAAAGGGCGGGGCTTCAGCCGGCTTCAGCCCCGCCGTTGCAACGTCGGTTTGATACTTGACGTGTTCGGCCCTCGGCGCAGCTTGCTAGCGGCAAGCTGCGCCGAGAGCCGAACACAAAGGCCACGATTTCGCAGGATTCGGCGGGGCTGAAGCCGGCTGAAGCCCCGCCCTTTTCGAATCCTGGGGAGAAAAGCAGGCTACGCTGGTCAGGAGAGGGGCTCTGGAAATGGCCCGACAATTTTCCGCGATCGTGCGATTCAGAACCCGGGGGCGCCAGGCTGAGGAGTTTTATCGCTCCCTTCCCGGCCGGGAATCAGCGAGCCCGCTCCGGGCCCGATGTTACAGCAATGTTACAACGGGCATGCGGCAGAGCACCGCGACGGCAAAGTTACGGTTACAGTTGGAAAAGTACCGGTTACACCGGCTGTGAGGCGAAAAATCAGATTGCACCCCGGAATGTGCAATGTAATCAGTAGTGTACGGAGTTATGTGGCGGTTACAGGTGGAAAAGGCAGTCGCCTGCCGGTGAGGCCTGAAGAGAAAGATGGGAAAAGTGAGAAACGCAAGTAGCAGCCCGGAATGTCCAAAGCCATGAATAGTTTGCGGAGTTATGTGGGGGGTCGGCGGGAGAGACAATTGGGATTTTTGAGAAATTCTGCAGCGAACGGTATCGGAGGTATGGTATTACACTTGCGCAAAGAAGCTCGTCCTCAATCAAGCTCATTCCTGGTTCGCTAAGGTTCGCAATCTTGACCGTCCATGAGTCGCCTCAGAAGGTTACCCACTCTGCCAGGCTACACCTCCGTTTTCATCGTAGAACGTCTCCTGGATGTCCGGTCCACTGAGGCGGAGCATCGCGAAGCCATTGAGCACGCGTTCAGGAACGTCGGGATCGTTAGCCGGGCGCTTCTCATACCACGACACCTGCGGAGTGTCCAGTTCCGGCGCCTGGCCCCACGGCAGTCCGCCGTGGCCGCAACATCGGCAGAGCGTGTTGCCAAGCCCCTGAGGCTTATAGACCGCCGCGATATGGCTATGTCCGTAATACCAATAGGCGGGGCCGCTCCCGGCCGGGAAGGCTCCTATCACCTGATTCCACAAGTTATTGGTTTTCGAGCCGGTCGTGTCAAGGCCGTTGTGGTGGGTCAGCAGGATCAACTTTTTCCGGCTGGCCTGAGTCAGCAGAAAAGAGTTCTGAGCGTTGGGCGTATTCAGCGGGTAAAGTGCTCCATCCTGGTAAAGGCCCTTTTCGTCAGAGTAGTATGCCGAATCCAGGCCTACAATCACCCAGTTCGTGTTTTGCAAAGCAAAGAAGCTACAACCTTGCTGCATTTCAAAGGGAGGATTGGCAATAGCTGTGAAGTACGGCTTTGCGCCCGAATACATTTCGTGATTGGAGTTCAGCGCCAGCGACCCGATCGATCCCTTGGGCCATATTTGCACCAGGGTCTGCTGTTCCTGATCGGCGGTTCCCGCATAGTAGACGTCACCCAAGTGGATCGTGATGTCAGGCTGAAGCAACTGCATTTGGTTTCGCACGTTGGTACTGGGGGCCGGATTGCCCGGTGTTCTCCAGTCTCCTGTGCCAAAGTCGCCAGCCAACGCAATTTCAACGTCGTCCGGTACTTGGATGATCTGGGGATTTTGGGCAAACGGGTGTTTGCCCCCAACCAAGGGCAGGAGACTTTCCAGAGCGTCAGCAAGAGACTCGGTCCAGCCAGGATCTAATTGCTGATATTTGCCGGTGCCCCAGATCGTGCCATCGGGCCCGACATCACAAACCACACCGGACTCCAGGCGGCTCAGCACCTGATCGGAATCGTTCGACAGCACACTGTGAGCCAGCATAAGGTGACGCGAGGCTGCGGTGACCGGCGGAGCCTGTCCGGTTTGGGAGAAGAGCACCGCCTGCTGGTTTGCGGCTGAGATCGCGGGCGCAAGCCGGACCTGCTGGTCCGGAGTGAGTTGATTCCAGGCAGCCTTGATCCGGCTTGCTATGACGGGATCAATGCTAACGTTCATTTCAACCTCCTTGGAGTCCTGGGCGCCGTTTCTTGCCGCGAGCGACGGCCATGGCCGAGCGAAAAAGAGCTAAGATCTTGTTGAATCGCCGGGGAGATATATCACAACCTCCAGCGCGATGCAAACCGGCGTAATCGCGCGGCAAGGGTATGTCTTGCTGGGTTCCGCTTTGAAGGGAGGGGTATCGCGATGAGCCGCAATCGGGTCTCAATTTATGCTGCACCGGAGGTGCGAAGAATGATCGACGAGAGATCTCGTCGCGGCTTACGACGGTGGCTGTTGCGGCTGGTGTCTTTGGGGGCCCTGTTTGCCGGTTCCTTTACACTCCCTCTTCAGGCGCAGCAGAACGCGAAGCTCAACGACACCTTGCGGCGCATCTTCGCCACCGGCGAATTCGCGGGCAAGCATTTTGGCCCCGCGAGGTGGCTCAAGAGCGGCGCAACGTACGTCACCGTTGAGCCTTCAGCCGCAGTGAAGGACGCCTCCGATATTGTTCGCTATGATGCCGCAACCGGAAAGCGCGAAGTGCTGGTGTCTGCTTCACAGCTTATTCCGTCTGGGGACAAAGCTCCTCTGAAGATCGAGGACTACGCATTGTCTGATGACATGAACCGGCTGCTGATCTTCACCAACTCCACCCGCGTATGGCGCCGGGCGACCGAGGGCGACTTTTGGTTGCTCGATCGCGAGACCGGCGCGCTCAAGAAGCTGGGGGGCGGCGCGCCGCCCTCTTCGCTGCAGTTTGCCAAGCTCTCGCCCGACGGCTCGCGCGCTGCCTACGTGCGCGAACGCAACATTTACTCGGAGGATCTGAAGACGGGCAAGATTACTCAGCTCACCCGCGACGGCTCCGACGCCATCATTAATGGCACGTCCGACTGGGTCTACGAGGAAGAGTTCGACATTCGCGACGCCTTCCGCTGGAGCCCCGACGGCCGCCGCATCGCCTACTGGCAGTTTAACGATGACGGCGTGAAGGATTATCCGCTCGTCTACGATACGGGCGGCCCGCACCATGTGATCACCGGCATTCCTTATCCGCAGTACGGCGTCTACCCCACCATTCAGCATTACGGATATCCCGAGGCCGGCACCACCAATCCGGCCGCGCGCGTGGGCGCCGTCAGCGCAGACGGAGGGGAAACGCAATGGATGAACGTGCCCGGCGATCCGCGGGAGAACTATATTGCGCGCATGGAGTGGGCTGGCAACTCTGACGAGATAGTGATGGAGCACCTGAACCGGCTGCAAAATACCAATGACGTGCTCCTGGCGAACGCAGCCACCGGCGCCGTCCGCCAGCTTTATCATGACCAGGACGCCGCCTGGCTGGACGTCGTGGATGAGCTGCGCTGGGCGCACGGCGGCAAAGACCTGTTGTGGGAGAGCGAACGCGACGGCTGGCGTCACGTCTACCTGATTTCGCGTGAGAGCGGCGAGGCGCGCCTCGTGACCCACGGCGACTTTGACGTGGTTAGCGTCGCCGGGGTGGACGAGCACGAAGAGTGGCTCTATTTCATCGCTTCGCCAGATGATGCCACCGCCCGCTATCTCTACCGCACGCGTCTTGACGGCACCGGCAGCGCCGTGCGCGTGACGCCGGCCGGCGAGCCGGCAATCCATTCTTACCAGATGGAGCCCGGCTGCGCTTGGGCCTTCCATACCGACATGACCTTTGATCAGCCTTCAGCTACCGATCTGATAAAACTGCCAGATCACGCCTCCGTACGTGTGCTCGAACCAAACTCCAAACTACGCGCCAAAGTGCAGCCCTTCGTCGCCTCGCCGACAGAGTTCTTTCAACTCGACATCGGTGGCGGCGTCAACGTTGACGCCTGGATGATCAAACCGGAAGGGTTTGATCCCACCAAGAAATACCCACTGCTGGTGCATATCTATGGCGAGCCGGCGGGGCAAACCACACTGCGCGCCTGGGGCGAAGACGGTGTCTTGTTTCATCGGGCGCTGGCCAACGAAGGTTACTTGATTGCGAGCTTTGACAATCGCGGCACACCGGCCCCCAAGGGACGTGCATGGCGCAAGGCCGTATATGGCTCGATCGGTGTGCTTTCTTCCCAGGACCAGGCGGCCGCTCTGCCGGCTCTCGAACGCACCCGGCCTTACGTAGACCCGTCCCGGGTAGCGGTGTGGGGGTGGAGCGGCGGCGGTACCAACACGTTGAATCTCATGTTCCGCTCGCCGGATCTCTACCAGGTGGGAATGGCCGTGGCGCCCGTGCCCGATCAGCGGCTGTATGACAGCATCTACCAAGAGCGCTACATGGGTTTGCCCCAGCAGAACGTGGAGGGCTACCGCTCAGGCTCAGCCATCAACTTCGCCAACGGCCTGCGTGGACGCCTCCTGATTGTCCATGGCTCAGGCGACGACAATGTACACTTTGAGGGCACGGAGCTGCTGGTGAACCGGCTGATCGAGTTGGGGAAGTCATTCGACTTCATGGTCTATCCGGGCCGCACGCACTCGATCTCGGAAGGGGCCGGTACCACACTGCACATCTACTCGTTGCTGGCCCGCTACCTTGAAGAGCATCTTCCCGCGGGCCCTCGCTGAACACCTAATCTAACAGCGTGATGAAAAACGGCGGACGATTCATGTCATTTCGAGCGAGGCGAGAAATCTCGCTCTGAAAAGAAGAAGACTTACGAGATTTCTCGCTGCCATGAAAATGGCGGTCACCGACGTTGAAAACATTGAAGCTAGGCCGCTCGTTGCTCCAAGGTGACGTGATAGCCGAGTCGCTCCAAACGACGGACCAGATTTCGCGTCAGATGGTGTTTGTTAAGTTTGTCCAAATAGAGATCGCCCAA
>DATJYK010000336.1:0-11093 GCA_035578005.1 Terriglobia bacterium | reverse complement strand
GATCTCTGGCCAGTTGAACAGCGCCCTGCGCGGAGGAGGTTGCTGCCGGAAGTTGGGTGGCGGTTGCGGTGCCCGTCAAGTTGGTGAAACTGGGCTGGACGGGGGCCCACTGGGTGCCACTCCAACCCAGGAACTGGTTGGAGGCGGGGGCAGTGGCAGACACTGGGTTGCCTTGTAATCCCGCCACCTTGGGTGCGGTGGCGCTGCCCGAGAGGTCTTGAGCGAGTTGCACGCTGCCTTGGGCGGAGGAAGTGGCGGCTGGCAACTGGGCTGACGTCGCCGATCCACTGAGACTTGAAAAGGTGGGCTGCGTACAATTGGGCGAGGTCCCAAGGTTGACGCCGGTAACGAACTGGTTAGAGCCGCAAGCCCCAGTCCCGGCGCCGATAGTAGGCGTCACCGGTGTCCACGCCGAGCCATTCCAGCTTAGAACTTGGTTGCTACTCGGTGAGGTGGCCGCCAGTGGCTTCCCCTGCAAAGCTGCCACAGTTTGGCTTGAGGGCGAACCGGTGAGGTCGCCACCGGCCGTGAAGGAGCCAATGGTGACCGGCACCCACTGATTCTGACTACTGCTGTACTGATACACTTGGCCGTTCGCGGGTGCCACCGTCGAGAGAGGAATCGAGTTGAATCCCACCACCTTCTGGTTCGTGGCGTTGATGGACGAGACGTCGGTTCCAAACACCCCGCCACAGCCCGAAACGCAAGTGACGTGGATGGCGTTGTTGGTGGCATCGAAGATCGAACTGAACACTTGGTTGGCGTCACTTGGAGTGTGGGTCCCAGCTTGACCCGGGCCGGCTTCGATCCGCAGCCAGTTATTTGAAGAGTCGTACGCTCTGAGTGCTACAAAATTGACGTCAACTCGCGGCGTCTGGGCTTGCCCGACTGGGAGGAAGCTGAAACCCGAATGGAGGCTGTAGTGAATGATGAATGGAAACCGAATTGGCAACGGGGGAGCCGGAGCCGGGGAAGGACTGGGAGCCGGAGCCGGAGGATCGCCGGGCGTTGGTGTCCCAGCGCATGCCATCGAGGCGCCAATGAGCGCGCCCAAAGCGATAACCCAAGACACGCCACCACAGCGCCAGCGACATCCGTTAGAATTCTGAAACATCAGTCCTCGTCCGCCTTCCCGGCTAGACGCTCGTAAGTCATTAGTCCTCGATTTGCCACTAACCATATTTCACGTTCCGTGTATCAATTCCGCCCCAAGTGATGCCCGCCGTTCTGCCATCGCCGGCGTCGCAGCTAGGGTCTAGTCAACTCATTCAACTCAGGTCAGCGCTTCAGTGGTCCCGCCTTGGTGGCGTGCCAGCGAAGGCCAAGTCAACTCCAGAACGTCCAGCGTCCTATCCCCCGACCTGTTCGTCCTCTGAGGGTCGCCAGTGCCCTCGGCTGAACCCTAGACTACATCTCGCGTGCCGAACCATGCCCTTCTGCGTAGCGTAGCCTACACCGCAAGCCCGACCCCATCGTACTCCCTATAAGTTCTCTCTTCTCGCCTCGTCACACACTTCCAACCTACCAAGGCGAAGTAAGAACATGGGCATTTTCGCGAAAACTGGGATGGATTTTCTGACGCTGTGGAATCAGCGACTTGGCTTGTTGAAAAAGCGGACGGGCTTCAACACTGAGCGAGAGCGTGCATTAAGTTTACACTTCGTCGATTCCTTGTGAAGGGATTCGGCAGGATCACCTCAGACCGCATTAAGGCCATTAAGGTACGAACAGAGTGACGGTTCGAGCTGTCATGGGAGTATCCGGCGGACGCTACCCACTGGATTACAGCAACCGGACGATTCACGACTCGTTCGTTCCGAGGTCCGATTGAGGTTTCGCTCGCAACCAACCCAAGGCACGCTGTTTCCGTTCGAATGCCTTCTTGGCTTCGTTGCGGAGTTTCCAGACCAGCTTATGCCGCGATTTCGAGAACCAGGGAACCCGGTGAGGCGTGCACCCATATTTTTCCTTGTATTTGCCTTCTCCACCCCAGTCGTAGATTTCAACGCCGCGGTTCCGCCAATAACGCATGGCATACCAGTGGATTGCTTCATTCGGACGCAGGATCTGAGCGGTTCGGACGCTCGCATTTCCCCAGAACTCCGCTATCTTATTGAAGCCCGGAAAGATTCCTGTCGCGATGCAGCGGCCTTGCGGATCTCGCGCGCGCAGCAGCAAGAGTCGGCCGGCGGGATGCAGATTCCTGATGACGGCTCGTACCCGCTCAAGGCCGTAGGTCGGAACCAGCCCCTGCCGCGCAAACACATCCCCGAGTTGCCGGTAATACTCGTCGGCGAATGCCGAATCATGTGCCTCTTCGATGATGACTCCGCTCTTTTCCGCTTTGCGGATGCAGCGACGGCAGGCACTCTCCATTGAGTTGAAAATCTGCTCTTCGGATCTTGTCAGATCGGTTCGGTAGGAGGCGTAGTACTCTAACTCGAAGCCTGAGGACCGTCCATCTTCTTCAGATAGATAGGGATCGGAAACTTCCAGGTGCATGCACTTGAGCGCGCCAAAGGCTGCTTCTTCAATCGCCGCCAGTGCAGCCGAGCGCGAGAAGCCGGGAAGCAAATTGAAGCCAATGTATGGTGTCGTCCAGCCGGGAAATGAACTACCTAGAATGCGTAAGCCAAATCGCTTGAAGGTGAGGCCACTGAAGTACCCGGCGGTTGTGCCCCCGTCTGTCAGCTCGGCGACAATCGGCGTCGCGTGCTGAGTTTCGGCAAGAAACTGAAGCCAGTCGCGGGTCTGGAATACGGTTCGATCCTGGAAGTGGTCGAGCCGCTGCCAGTTTACCTTGTCAAAGTCAATTAAGTTGCACTTCATAGCAGCGCATTGGTAGTGCGCCGTGAATATTGCTGACTACCAACAGATTCCCTGGTACGAGGCTGCACTGTCTACCCGCCCGGCCGGATCAAGGTGGATTAAGTCGATTACTTGCTGATTGGGCTGCAGAAGATCCGTGAGCTCATTCTTCTGTACTAATTTCGTGCCCACAATCACGACCTCGGCTTCCTCCACCACCTGCTTGAGATTCGTGGAAAGCAGAGAACCAATGTGAGGAATGACCTCTTCGATGTACTGCCGGTTCGACCCGGCAATCTGCCCCATTGAGACCTGCGGATCCCACACTTTCACTTGACAACCTTCGCCCAGAAGCCGCTTGATCAATTGAACCTGCGGACTCTCCCTCAGGTCGTCCGTGCCGGACTTGAAGCTCAAGCCAAGCATCGCTACTTTTCTCTTGCGAGTGGCAAGTACTGCCTCCACGGAGCGCTCCAGATGTTCGGCGTTGCTAGGAAGAATCGACTCCAGCAAGGGCAATTTCACATCGAGCTCCCGGCCTCGATAAACCAAGGCTCGCAGGTCTTTGGGCAGGCATGAGCCGCCGAAGGCAAAGCCGGGCGAAAGATAAGCAGGCGAAATGTTCAATCGCGTGTCGGAGGTAAAAATCTTCGCTACAGCTTGGGTGTCAATGTCCAAATGCTTGCACAGAGTGCCGATCTCGTTGGCAAAGCCGACCTTGAGAGCATGGAAAGTGTTTGACACATACTTCACCATTTCAGCGACCCCAATCGGAACCTCAAAAACGTTACCCGGAGTCCCGCTATAGAGTTGCCGCAATGCCGCCGTGTGCTCAGCTTCCTTAGCGCCCAAAATCGTGTACGGGGGTTCTAGGAAGTCGGCAACGGCGCTTCCTTCGCGCATAAACTCGGGGTTGTAACAAACCGCAAAGTCTACGCCGGCGCGACGGCCACTGGCGGCTTCGAGGATGGGAATCAGCACGGCCTCCGTGGTGCCCGGCAGCAGGGTACTTCGCAGCGCCACCACGTGGTGAGACTTTTTGTTCTTAAGCGCGGCTCCAATCTCCCCCGCCGCGCGCTCGATATGGCTGAGATCAAGCTTGCCGCTCGGCAGGCTCGGCGTTCCCACACACACAAAGGAAACGTCCGAGTTGCAGACTGCCTCGTTTGCGCCGCTGGTGGCACTCAAACGCCCTGACTCGTGCGCCTCAGCCACGAGCTCGGCCATTTTGGCTTCAACAATCGGCGTGCGGCCCGACGACAGCATCTGCACTTTTGCGCTGTTGACGTCCACTCCAATCACTTGGTAGCCCTTGTGCGCAAGGCAGGCAGCCGACACCGAGCCCACGTAACCAAGCCCGAAAATGCTGATTGAAAAACTCAATGGCTAGCTCCTCCTACGCTGGTTGCCGAAGGCGAACGCTCATCTTCTGTCTCCAGCCCAGACACCCTGAGCCCTCAAACCCCTTCCCAGTGGATTCAGGCTTCGTTCGGATTGCGATACCCAGGTGCGCCCCTCGACACATCGTCTCTTCTTCTTTCCGTCCGCTCGGCACCTGTTTCAGAACGGGGTCTTGGCGTCGCTTCTGATCATGCTTGGCGGGCAGCATCACTTGGTCTCGGGCGCCCGCAGATTCGGTTAGCTGGGTATGTAGGACCCTAACATCGGCATCACTTCTTCGGCGAATCCTACTGCTCGACCACGCGCATTCTCGACCGTCTCACCAGGCTCGACCGCGGTAATCACTCGAATCATGGAACCATCGGTGCGGTTCAGGCGGATCGCGTCCCACACCAGATAGAATTTTGCCCAATATTCGCTGGCCACCACCCGGCCGTGAGCTTGATACCAATAAAGCACAATTTGCTTCTGCTCGCCTCGAGCAATCACGTAGAAATTGACGCCGACGGACCTGCCGTCAGGGTCGGTTAGCTGCGCCACAGAACTCTGGGTGGGCTCCCAGCCTGCGCCCGGAAGGCAGTGTTTGGGCGAGTGCATGGTGTCCCCTGTGCGCTGGCTCGGAAAGTACTCGAGCAGGAGGTCCACAAGAGGAGTCCCTGGACGCTCGTACCTGCGCTCCAAGAAGTGGCCAGGACCGAGGATTCGCAGAGTGTCAGCATCGAAAGGAAGGGGCTCGCCGCCCTGCCAGTCTCCGACGACTGCGGGAAAATCCGTCACATCCTTGTGGGGCGGTGCAGGCGTCTCGTACTTCCCATGGCCTTGCAGATAGATCGCAGTGGCGGCAATCAGCGCCGCGGCCAAGACAAATCTTAAACCAGTTTGTGCGCCTGCCTTCATGCAACCTTCCTGGAATACCATCGCGCCAATCCGCGCAGTACTTGATGGAAAGTGAAGAGCATCAGCAGTGAAACCACGAAGATCAGCCAGCCGGAAAACTCGTGGAAAAAGCCTTGCGCCTTATCGGGACTCCAATACATTCCGGTGAGTCCGGTACCCATAATCCTGAATCCGTTTGCGGCGATGGCGATGGGAATCGCAGCTACCACCAGCAACACGCGGATCACCTTGTTCTTCTCAAGCAGGTATGCGTACATAACGGCGAGCGTAATGAGTGAGACCAGTGACCGGATACCGCTGCATGCTTCTACGACTTCAAGCGACATCGTCGGCAACTGAATCACGTTTCCGTCCCGCAGCACCGGCACTCCAACGAGACGAAGTAGTGAGGCGGCAAGGCTGGAAGCGAAGAATTGGAGCGGCAGCGTCACCTGGTTCATGATGAGAGTGGGAAGCGGTACCATCAGGAACAGAAAGCACCAGGGAAAGATCAACGCCCGAAAATGGTCCCACCCCCAAAATAGAACTACCAGGCCCGCCAAAAGAAAAATGAACGACGACCGCGAAAGAAACAGCTCAGCGCCGAAAATGCCGAGCAACAAAATCCCAATGGCTCCAATCATCACCGCCAGGCCCCACCAGGAGGGCTTCACCGGCAACGACGCAAGCGTCTCCCTCTTCTGCCAAATCAGATAGGCAGCTAGGAGGGGCACAAAGAAGCCGTGGGAAAAGTCAGGATCGTTCCACCACTGCCGTACCAACGCAGTAAATATATCTCGATAGAGGACTAGTATCAGAAGTGCTAACGATGCGGTGCCCCACCACCAAAGTCGGGGCGCGGGACCTCGATGGCCTTCCGCCAGCATAGGTTTTGCGTCGATTGCAGTCGCCATCAGTGAAAGGCTACCAGCCGGCTAAATATGAGCTGATCCACGCACCCTTTTCGACTCCACTCCTGGCCGGCGTGAGCGGATTCCTACCGAGCGCTGGCTTGAGTTTAGCATACTCCAGGCGCGCCTAAACCCCTGGCACTTCTAATCTAAATTGTGTGTTATCAATGAAGTAAACAAAAAACCGAACTGGCCTAGGGGAAAAGGCTTACGAGCGCAATCCAGTTATGCGGCGGGTTAACCTTTGAAGAAAACCGGCCGCCTCAAATCTGCTCCGGCACCACGAAAGGAGCGCGATAGCCACGATCGTCATCCCGCAGCAAGTGATTCGCTTCGTCGTCGTCCTTCACTTGTTGGGCGTCGGGATCGAACACCAGGGTCCGGCCCAGGCGGTACGACACATTCGCGAGGTGCACCAGTCCGGCCGATACGTAGCCTTCTTCGATCGGCGCCCGCAGATCTTCTTTCTTGCGGCTGATGACGCAACCAATGAAGTTTGCGAAATGATCTTCCTTGCCTTCCGCGGCGCCCGGGCCCGGTTCCTGACTCTTTCCTAGCCAACTGCAATAGCCGCCGTCACTGATCGCCAGGTAACCCTTCGACCCATAAAAGATGTTGCCCACGGTGTTGTGGCTGCCCGCCATAGGCCCGAGCTGCGGATGCGGCTCGGCCGACTCCTTGGCCTCCGACTCCGCTCCGATCGAGGCCTCGTGGTTGGTGATCCAGTGGCGCACTTCGAATTCGAGCATCACTCGCTTGCCTTCCGGAAGGTCATACTCAAAGGCGCTGTTCAAGGTGTTGGGAGTTTGCTGGTCATCGTCGAACATGAAATGGCCGCCCACAGCCGAGATCTTATTGGGGAAGCGCAGGCCCAACCCCCATCGCGCGATATCCATCTGGTGGACGCCTTGATTTCCGATGTCGCCGTTCCCGGTGTCCCAAATCCAGTGCCAGTTGTAGTGAAACCGGTTGCGGGTGAAGGGCTTCATGGGCGCCGGCCCGGTCCACAGGTCGTAGTCCACTCCGGCGGGCACAGGCTCGACAGGAGCGTGGCCGATGGTGTCGCGCCATTTGTAGCAAAGACCCCGCGACAAATAGACATCGCCCAGGAGGCCGCCCTCGCGTATTCTTGAAACCGCTTCCATCACGGCCGGCGTGGAGCGGGCTTGCGTCCCGTGCTCCACCACCCGGTTATATTTTTCCGCGGCGCGCACCAGTTGGCGGCCCTCCCACAGGTTGTGCGAGCAAGGCTTTTCCACATAGACGTCTTTGCCCGCCTGGCAGCCCCAGATGGCCATCAACGAGTGCCAGTGGTTGGGTGTGGCGATGGAAATGGCGTCAATCGATTTGTCATCCAGCAGCTTGCGGATGTCGCCGTAGGTCTTGGGTTGCACGCCGGCTTTCCCAAGCTGCGCGACGCGCTGTCTAAGCACACTTTCGTCCACATCGCACAAGGCGGCGATTTCGACGTTCTGAAGGGCCAAATAGCCCTTGATGTGATCCTCCCCGCGCCCGTGAAGACCAATAATCCCCACTCGAACCCGGTCATTAGCGCCTAGCACGCGAGCCGGTGCGGCCCACGCTGTCAGACGCTCAGCCACGGCAAGGGCGGCCGCGCCTTTGGCGCCGGTTTTCAGAAACTCTCTTCGATTCTCGTCCATATCGCGGCCTTCCTTTCGCTACGCCCGACTCCGGCACGCTCTACAAGAATAGCGCTCAAAGCTGCTAAATTCCAGGATTCGTGGTGGCCGGTGGTGGTACAGTTTTCAATCAACAACCACCCCGGCCTTCGGCCACCCCTCCTCACCGAGGAGGGGAGCAGGTGCGCCTGGCAGATGATTACCAGCAGTGAATACCGGCCGAAGGAATCGAAGCTAACAACTCCCCTCCTCGGTGAGGAGGGGTGGCCGAAGGCCGGGGTGGTCGCTAACAAATCTCAAACTGAACCACTACCCGGTGGCCAGGGATATCGCTTTACAAATCGAACCTTTCAGCGCCCCAAAACGGTGGCTTTGTGCAAATTTTACCGACTTAGGCCTCGGCGATTCTAAAGGACTTCTTGGCTTTGTGTAAAATTTACACAAAGCCACCAAGTTATTGATTGCATGTAACTTCTTGGCTTTGGCACGAACCCAAAATTACGTAACATGCTGATTCTAAATAACCTCTTGGCTTTGGTTAGTATCTTTTTTTCGCGGGCCTTCGAATCACCAGTTGCGTAACTCCTTGTGTAACTCCTGCCGCCTTTCTCTCCACAGCTTCATCCCCACAGTAACGTCCCGCGGTTGCCCAGCCCGAATCCAGAGTTGAC
This sequence comes from Terriglobia bacterium, assembly GCA_035578005.1. Lineage (GTDB taxonomy): Bacteria > Acidobacteriota > Terriglobia > UBA7540 > UBA7540 > Gp13-AA77. The sequence continues at coordinate 2,786 of DATJYK010000336.1, read as the reverse complement.
CCTTTCCGTCATCTGCCTAACCCCTGTACTGCTCACATAACGTAGGGCGACCCCCGGTTGTGGCCGCCTACGGGCGGGCACAAGGCCCGCCCCTACGTCGCTTCACGCCTTCAACCCTACCACGAACGGGTCACGATGTCAAGCCCTGGCTAGCTTTTGTGTAGGCTAGTTTACGGACGTTCTTGCGCGGATGCAGTGACAAGTCCTCTAGCAGCGTGATGAAAAACGGCGTACGGTTCATGTCATTTCGAGCGAAGCGAGAAATCTCGCTCTGAAAAGAGAAGACTTACGAGATTTCTCGCTTCGCTCGAAATGACATGAATCGGTTTTTTCATCGTCCTGCTGGAATCACCCAGGATGCGCGCTATTATTTCGGGGGAACAAGGCGTAGAGACAGATTCCACCGTTGCGGCCTTTCCCTGTACACCTCCAGCTCTCAGAACCCAGTTTAGCTGCGCGCAGCTTAACCTCCAATCCCCGCGAGTGGGAGCCTGTCCCAGTTTCCCAAAGGTAGTATCATGGTAGTATGAAAACCAAAATGAAAACCTCACTCACTCTGTCTCGCGAAGTCGTTAAAGGCATTGACCGCGTGGCAGGGAAAAAGCGTTCCCGGTCGGCGGTGGTTGACGATGTGTTGCGCGGGTATCTCTCCCACCGCGAACGCGCCGCCGCCAACGCCCGCGACGTGGAAAAAATCAACCGTTTTGCCGACGAACTGAACGCCGAGATGGAAGATGTGCTCGCCTACCAGTCTCTGGACCATCTCTGGGAGGGGCGATGAGGCGCGGAGATCTGTATCTGCTGCGCCATCCCGGAGGCGGAGACCCCAAGAAGCAACGGGTGATGACCGTGGTCAGCCGTCGAGCCCTGGTTGATTCGCGCTTCCCCACGGTCATCTGCGCTCCGGTGTTCACCCGTGGTCATGGACTCGAAACGGAGGTGTCTGTGGGGCCGGAAGATGGATTGAAACATCCCAGTTGGATTGGCTGCGACGGCCTGGTGAGCATCCCCAAGATCCGGCTTACTAACTACGTTGGCAGCCTCTCGCCCGCGAAACTCTCGCGCCTGTCGCAGGCATTAAAAGCCGCTCTGGACATATAAGGGCGGCAGCAAGCGTAGTGCGGACGTGTTCTGAGGGTCCGCGAGTTTTGTGCTTCTGCCGGCAGTCGCGGAGTAAAGCTCTGCGATTTTGCAGGTGGCCTGCGCATCCACAACTGCTGGACGTCAGTCGCAGAGCTTAGCGCTCTGCGCCAGCCTGCCCCAGAGGGTATTTTCCTCCGCGGCGTCTTTGGCCACTACATAGCTGAGACAGCCCGGTATATGGGCGGCACTCTCCTTCAGGATTTCGATCATTTCCTCACGCTTGCCGGGCACAAGTGTGATCTTCGCAATCATTCCCCACATACCGCTCGCCTCCTGTGAATGCACCAGAACAGGCGCGGGCGCGCCGCCCCGAGGTCGTCCAAGCTAAAAGTTCTCGACCAGCCAGGCGTTCCCTGCCTGGGTACCGTTCACTAGGGCCAAATGCCGTCCGTCTGGAGACGACACGCCCCAAAGGGGGTTGGAGCTTTCGGGCGTCTGCAAGAGTGTGGCCCGGCCCCCAAGGTCGACATAAAGAAAGCTGCAACCCGCACAACGGTCGGTAGCGAACCGATTGGTAATGTACCACCCTTTTCCGTCCGCTGCCCAATTCAGGTCGTAGAGACTCGCCCAGCCGTTTACGATCACATCACGCGTCTTCACATCTCCCCGGTGAGCCGGGCTCCCTAGCGAGATGATGTGGACGCGGCCGTCACGGTCGTCGGGCCGGACCATGGCAATGCTCCGCCCGTCAGGCGACAAGCCCCAGTCCGTCGGGTCGTAGTCCGTGCGCGCGACCTCCTTAAGCCGGCTGGGTGGAATTCCGTCCGCCGGCGGCTCTTGGGTGGGATCAAAGCGGTAAAACACCAGTTGTTTCTGCTCGTTCTCGCCCACCACGCAGAAGTTCGCCGGCAGACGAGCGCAATAATAATTAGCCACGTTGGTGCCGCTCAAGACGAGTTCCGGCAGCCCCCCGGAAGCGGGTATCCGCATAAGCCTGACTTCCGGATGCTTGCGCAGCAAATAGAACAGCCACTTGCCGTCCGGGCTGTAGCGGCCGGCGCCCACATCGTCGTTGCCTGTGACCAGCGGCTCAGCGGGTTGCTGCTTGAGCCCTTGCTTGAAGATGTTATAGAAGCCCATTGCGGTCTTGATTTCAAAGACCACCGCCTGGCCGTCGGGAGTCCAGGCGTGGGCGTACTCGCTCGCGCCGAGGCTCAGGCGTCGTGTGTTATCGAGACGCTTCCCACCGTCCCTCAAGTCGGCCACTAGAAAATTGGTCTCACCCACTGTTCTCAAGAGAACCAGACGCCTTCCGTCCGCGGAGACGCTCGCATGGCCCAAGGCCCCTCTCTGCATCGCATCGGCCCACTGGATAAGGCGATGGGGCTCACCGGCGGGCCGCCCGGTCAGCGGGTCGGTCCTGATTTCCAAGAGATTGCCCCCCCGTAGAGGACGCGCCCGTCGGGCCGCACGCAAAAGTCGTCTAGGTTTGCTGGGCTGCCGGGGGGAATGACTGTCGTTGCTCGGCCGGTTTCCAGGTCGATCGATTCCAGGGAGATATCGCGTGCGCGACATAAAAGTGGAAGTCAGGCTGCCCGGCGCTCTCCCAGTAATCCTCGAAGCGGCCGTTGAGACAACAGCAGCGCAGGGCCACGATGGCGTTCGCTCCTCGGACGGTCCAGAACATGCCCGAGCGTTTGAGG
>DATJYK010000335.1:0-15142 GCA_035578005.1 Terriglobia bacterium | reverse complement strand
TTCTGGTTGAGTACTTCATCGCCCGCTATACCAGGAAGGCCGGGAAGAGGATACAGACCGTAGAAAAGGCCACCATGGCATTGCTGCAGGCGTATTCCTGGCCGGGGAACATTCGAGAACTGCAAAATGTAATCGAGCGATCCGTGATCGTCTGTGAGTCGGAGTCATTTTCCGTGGATCCAAGCTGGCTTTCTCTAGAGCCAACTCCGACCCAGCCCAAACTCCCGCCGCTCGCCAAAAGGCCCACCGCTCAAGAGAAGGAAATCATTGAGGGAGCTTTGGCAAAAACCGGAGGCAGGGTTTCAGGGCCTTCGGGTGCAGCAACCCTGCTGGGTATGCCCGCCTCGACCTTGGAGTCTAAGATCCGGTCGCTTAAGATCAACAAGTTTCGTTACAAGTCAGCCTAGCTTGCGCATCGACTGCCCTCAGGAATCCGCTCCGGTTTTCGCGAACGACTCGCGAATTCGTGACACTCGCGACCTCGCTGGCTAGCCAACTTACTGTCTTCACGTGACTTATGCCTGGCCACCGTATTGCTATAGGCTCTGTGACGATACTTTATGTTGAAAATCCAGCGCTCAGCAAACGGCGAAGTTGTCTTTACCCTGAGTGGCCGAATTGAAGGGGAGGATGTGGAAGAGTTACAACGCCTCTTGCGGCTGGAAAAAGGGGGTCGCCAATTGGTTTTCGACTTGAACGACGTGACGCTCGTGGATCGGGATGCCGTGAATTTTCTTAGGCGCTGCGAAGCGGATAGCGTCCGGCTCAAGAATTGTCCGGGCTATATCCGTGAATGGATTGAACGGGAAAATGGCCGCATGGGGCGGCGACGGAGGTAAAAGATCATGGCAATTGCTTTAGCAACAAGAGTCACTCTTTTGTCCGGAGAACGTTCATGAGCGTGAATGGCCTTACCTTGACTGACCTGAGCCACCACGACCTGCCATTCGCCCCTGGTCCCCTGAGCACTGTCCGGATCGGCCTGTTGAGTCGGCCGCTACCCGAGAAGCCCACATTCGAGGGAATTGTAGGTCAGAGTTCCAGTCTTCGACAGGTGCTGGATCTGGTTGACACGGTCGCCAACGGATCGTCGACCGTGTTGCTGCTGGGAGAAACCGGAACCGGCAAGGAGCTGATTGCCCGCGCCATCCACAATCGCAGCCGCCGTGGGGACCGGGCGTTTGTAAAGCTCAATTGCGCTGCGATTCCCAGTGGTTTGCTGGAGAGCGAGCTGTTCGGCCACGAACGGGGCGCCTTCACCGGGGCGATTACCCAGAAGATTGGCCGGCTGGAGCTGGCCGATCAGGGCTCGCTGTTTCTGGATGAAATCGGCGACATCCCGCTCGAGCTTCAGCCGAAACTTCTGCGCGTATTGCAGGAGCGCGAATTCGAGCGCCTGGGCAGCACGCGGACACAGAAAGTGGACGTTCGGGTCGTGGCTGCGACGCATCGCGACCTGGAGGGCATGGTGCTGGAGAAGCAATTTCGCAGCGACCTCTACTACCGTTTGAATGTTTTCCCAATTTCCATCCCTCCCCTGCGCGAGCGCCCGGAGGATATTCCGCTGCTCGTGCATCATTTCATCGAACAAGCTGCGCGCAAGATGAACAAGGCGATTGACATTGTGCCTCCTGAAACGATGGAGGCTCTGTGTGAATATCGGTGGCCGGGCAACATCCGCGAGCTAGAAAATGTAATTGAACGGGCAGTGATTCTGTCTCCGGGCCGGGTCCTGCAAGTGCCCCTTCGCGCTCTGCACTCCCGCATCGCACCGGGGAGGAGTGGCCAACCGCTCGAGACTCTGGCAGACGTCGAGCGTGAGCACATCCGCGCGACTTTGAAGGACACTCGGTGGGTTCTCTCCGGGCCAAAAGGCGCCGCAACGCGCCTGGGAATGAAACGCTCGACGCTCTACTTCCGCATGAAGAAGCTGGGCATCGTCCGTCCGTGGTCCTGACGCGGGCGCCAGAGTAGATTCATAACGGCAAGCGTCGACCGGTTGGGGACCGGTGAGAGTATGGCCTTCCCGGACCGCCGCACTGCGAACATCGTGCTTACGGCTCTGCTCCTTGCGGCCGTTGTGGCGCTTCTTTACTTTGCCCGGCGCGTGCTTCTGCTTTTCGTGCTGGCCATACTTCTCGCCTACCTGATCGACCCCGTTGCCAGATTTCTCCAGCGCCATTCGCTGCTTTTCAAGGACTTGAGAAAACCCGCTATTCTCGAGGTGTATCTGGTCACGCTGCTTTTCATTGCCTTTGCCGGCCACGCCGTCGGGCCTGGGCTTGTCGGGCCGAGCGGCCTGCCGTTTACAAAGGTGCCCGGCTGGATCGAGGGCCTTTCGACCGGTGAAATTGCCACAGAAATCGGCGAGAAGTATGGATGGAGTGAAGCGGCGGAACTGCGCTTCAAAGCGTTTCTCGTGAGGCATCGAGAGGGAATCGAGCGCCTGGTGCAGAATGCAGAGCAGGTGACCTCGAATGCGCTGATCGTCCTGGTGATCGTCCCGATCCTCGCGCTGTTTTTTCTAGCCGACGGCAGCCAAATCGCGGACGCCGTCATTCGCATCGCTTCCACGGAAAGCAATCAGCAGGCGGTTCGTGCAGTGGCTGACGAACTGAACGCTATGCTCCGGCGGTACATCAGAGCCAAAGTGATTCTCGGCGCGTGGTCGTTTGCTTTCTATTCCGCGGTCCTGCTCCTGCTGAGGTTTCCGCACGCCATCGGGTTTGGCGCGATCGGCGGAGTACTGGAGTTCATACCCGTAGCCGGGTGGATGATCACGGCGGCGACGATTGTCGGCATCGGAGTTCTTACCCATGGTCACTGGATCTGGATGGCCGTGTTCCTGGGCATCTGGAGGATGGTTATGGACTATTTGATCTCGCCGCGCGTGGTCGGAGAGAATCTGGAGATCCATCCGCTGCTGGTGCTCTTTGCAGTGATGGCCGGAGGGGAAATCGGGGGAATCGTGGGCGTGTACCTTTCGATTCCATTGGTGGTGGTCATACGCGTGGTCTGGCACCAGTGCATCGCTTCGGCCGCGCGCGCTACGGCCGAATGGATGCCTGCCGACAAGAGTCTGTGATTTCCCAGCGGCGCCGGCGACTACATCCGGACTGGGCTTCCTGGCTCTTGCCAAAATTGATTTGCGCTTTCGGACCCGGGGCTTCGACTGGCGATCGAATCGCAATTTCAGTCTTCGGTGCCCAGTAATTGGCAACTGTTTGTCCGCCGCCACCCGGGCACCTGTTTCGCAAATCGGCCTGAACCTTCGATGTCCGCATGCTCCTTTCCGCTCAGCCACTTGCGAACGGACCACTTGCTCGCCGCATAGGCAGCGAAATTGCTCCCGGATTCGAGGGGCCTGATTTCGAGAGGATTACATTCATGAGCCAGATGCAAATCGCCGTTTCAGGTTTTCAGCCGATGCCCGGGCCGCACCTTCGGTTTAGAGGCGGGCGACGCAGACTCGGGCAAGACAATCCGTGGAAATCAGTACTACGGGTAACTGGCCAGGTCCTGGCCCCCGCGTGCCCGAGCAGCGAAAGGAACCTGGTCCAACGAGGTCTCGCCGGCGATGCAGATGCCTTGGACCAACTCTTCTCTGTTCATGCGACCAGACTCTATCGGACTGCCTTTGGCATCCTGCGCAACAAAGAAGATGCAGAAGATGCGGTGCAAGACGGGTTGTGCATGGCATTTACCAAGTTGCGTTCATTTGAAGGACGAGCGTCGTTCTCGACCTGGCTGACTCGAATCGTCATCAATTCCGCGCTCATGCTGCGCCGCCGGAGAAACGCTCACCCGGAGCCCTCTCTGGATGACATTTTCGATGACCACTCGGAATACCGGCCGGAGACATTGGCGGATGAACGGTCCAATCCCGAAGAACTTTGCAGAAGCACGGAACTCAATGCCCTGCTCGAAGAGCAACTCCGGCTATTATCACCCGCGCTACAATCGGCGCTCCGCATCCGTGAACTTCAGGGGTTCTCCACTGCGGAAACCGCCTCGGCCCTGGGCATCAACCAAAGCACCATGAAGTCGCGAGCTCTTCGCGCGCGGCGACAGCTGGCAATTGCGCTGCAGCACTCACGACAGAGGCCGGCGAACTGATTCTCAGAAGTGCCAGCATGATGAAATTCATAAAGGGGGATCACACATAAGCCGGAGCGGTTTCGATTCTCGAACTGCCGGCCGAGAAAGGCCAAATGCGGTTCAGGGCGCTTTCATGAGTCAGGAAACAATTTCAGCTCTTGCTGCCATCTGTGGCGCTTTTGTGGGCCCACAGGGGTTTCAGCGACATTTGTCGCACCGAGCTCGAGTCCATGCAGAGGGAGATAAGATTCGGGCGACATTACGGAGGCCGGCGATGCGCACGAGTATTCAGATTACGATGCTTTTCGCCGTGATTTTGGGGGTCCTGGCACCCACTTGGTCCCAGGCGAATCCCGATTTGCAAGTCTACTTCAAAGAATATATTGGGCTCAGCGACGACGAGATCGCGGCCATCCGTGGCGGACAGGCCATTGCCAAGACGCTCCATTCCCGCACTCCGGCTGAGATTTTCGTATTCGGAGCCGTCCACATCAATGGAACGCCGGAGGATTACATCAAGCTGTCCCGGGATTTCGAGCGTCTTCGGAAACTTCCCGGATACCTGGCCGTCCAGGAGTTTAGCAATCCTCCGCAGCTTTCCGACCTCGCCGATTTCGGGTACGAAAAGGAAGACATCGAGGCGCTGAAAGACTGCAAACCCGGTGACTGCAAGATTCAAATGCCGGCCAGCTCCATCGAGGAACTTCATCACTCCGTGGACTGGTCTGCCCCCGACGCGGAAGAGCAGGTGGATCGGCACTTACAGCAGGCGGTGCTCGAGCGCCTAATCGCCTATCAGCGGGCGGGCAACCAGGTTCTCGGGGTATACAACGACAAGAAGAATCCGACGGAGGTGCCCGAGCAGTTTAAGTACATGCTCAGCTATTCGAGAGCCTTGCCGAAGTATCTTCCGGATTTCTACAACTATCTTCTGACCTATCCCGATGGAAAGCCCGCAGGTGTGGACGACACATTTTACTGGGCCAAGGTGAAATTCGGTTTGAAGCCGACCCTGCGCGTCGTGCAGGTCCTAACCCTGCGCGGCAGCGCCGCTGGCGGACCCGTATTTGTAGTCGCCGAGAAGCAGCTTTACTCGAGCCATTATTTTCAGACGGCCTTGGATCTGACGTTTTGCGTTCCCGACACCGCGGATTCCAAGCAGCCTGGCTACTACCTGATCATGACCATGGGCTCGGAGCAGGCCGGCTTGACCGGCTTCAAGGGATCGATTGTCCGGCATGTCGCCGTGGGCCGCTCAGCGTCCTCCCTTCAGAAGTCGCTGACCGCCATCAAGAACACTCTGGAGAGCAAGCAGTAGCAGCCTTCCGCGGCCAGTGGGTTTTCAGGAAGGGCCTTCTCACAGGCCGGGGGCGTGGCGGTTACCCCCTCCTGCCCGCGTCTCGATGACCCTGCAAGAGTGATTCGAAAGCATCAGACTCCAGGAGATCAAGAGACTGTACCACCACATCAGCGTCCAGTTGGGTGCCATTGTGACTGACTCCAATGCTCCGCATCCCTGCCCGGTGTGCCCCCTCGAGGCCCGCGGCGGCGTCTTCGACCACTATGCACCTGTCTGGCGATGCGCCCACCCGCCCGGCGGCCGTCAAATACACTTCCGGATCCGGTTTTCCTTTGCGCACATCCTCAGCGGAGGCGATTGCCTGAAAGAAATGGTTCGCAGACAGGGCCTCGAGCACGGCTTCGATGTTTGCGCGCGGGGCCGCCGAGGCGATAGCTTGCAGCCAGCCTTGCCCGTTAAGCCGGTGCACCCAGGCGGCCACGCCCGGCAGCGGCGAGATCCCGTTCTTGCGAACCAAATCACGATAGCGTTCCTCTTTCACCCTGGAGATTCTCCCGATGCGCTGGGGAGTTGCCGCAGATCCCAGCCAGTTGGAAAGGATCGAATCGTTCCGCTGGCCGAACGAGGATAGAAACTGCTCATGGGAGATTGTTAGACCTTCTCCCGCCATGGTCTCCCGCCAGGAAATCCAATGAAGCTCTTGAGAGTCGATGAGCGTTCCATCCATGTCCCAAAGCACCGCTCGAGGCGCGTTCATCGGGAGACCTCCGGTGGAAGAGTCCCTATAGCAAGCTGCAGGCCGCTTGCACCCTCGTCACTCCCGGCGCGCGCCGTGGCTTGCCCGGCATGAATCGGATGGTATCGCGCGGGATGAGCAGCTCCTCGTCTGTCGGGATGACATAGGGGTACAAGTTGGAATCATCGTTGCAGATTTGCCCATCGATCCCGACCATCTGTCCATGCCTTTCGGCGTCCAGCCTTCGTCCTATCCCAACGAGCTTTTCGCAATTGCGCCCATGCACGTCTGGTGAGTTCTCCCCAGTTTCACCTGCATGGATCAGTTGCTGGTCGGCGGCGCCTTCTCGAGGTTGAAGAGCCTGGAGATCCGCCGGAAGGCATCGAGCTGCGTTGACTCCCAGTTTGAGTCGTATCCAAGTTCATGGGCCATGAGCGCAGCGACTTTCGGAGCAGCATCCATGGCCGCCTTCGCGTTCAAGAATAGCGACCTCGTTCGCCGGCACAGGACATCCTCCACCGTTCGCGCCATCTCACAGCGGACGGCCCAAACCACTTCGGCGCCAACGTATTGCAAAGCCGGACTCAAGGGCTGCGCCAGCTCAGGGTCACCTCGCATCAACTCTTGAATGGCAGGGGCATCCGAACCATAGAAAGAAAGCGGGCCGAACTTCTGGGCTTGAGCGTGAAATCCGTGGATGTTGAGCTGTTTGGTAACGCACTCTTTTTCCCTGAGCCTGCCCAAGATTGCGGCATGGTTTACACAATCCTCGGCCATGTTTCGATAGGTCGTCCACTTGCCGCCCGCGATGCTCAGCAGCCCCGACTCGTCGATGCGTATCGTGTGGTCACGTGAGAGAGCTGCGGTGTTCGACGCATCGGCGGCTTTGACCAACGGCCGAATGCCCGTAAACACGCTCAAGACATCCCTGCGCGTGGGCGCCTTGTGCAGATACCTGCCGGCAGTGGTCAGAATGAACTCGATTTCCTCTTCCATGGGGGATGGATCCAGTTTGGGTTCGGCGATGGGCGTGTCCGTGGTGCCGACCAGGGTGTGGCCATGCCAGGGAATCGCGAACATGACGCGGCCATCGCTCGTGTGGGGCACCATGATAGCCGAATCTCCCGGCAGGAATGATCGGTCGAAGACCAGGTGAACTCCCTGACTCGGCGCGATCATTCCCTGGACCGACGGATCCGCCATCCTGCGGAGAGCGTCCGTGAACGGGCCAGTTGCGTTGACCACCACCCTGCCCGTGGCCGTGAACTCGCGGCCGCTCTCTTCATCCCGCGCCACGATCCCATTCACAAAGCCATCCAGGTCCTTCGTCAATCCGGTGACGCGGCAGTAATTGATGAGCGTCGCTCCCTGCTCGGCCGCGGTCACCACCATATTGATCAGCAGGCGCGCGTCGTCAAACTGGCCGTCGTAGTACACCACGCCCCCACGGAGGCCATTCGGATTGATGGTCGGCAAGCGGCGAAGCGTCTCTTCCCGGGATAGAAGCTCCGATGGACCGAAGCCATACTTGCCCGAAAGGATGTTGTAAATCTTCAGTCCTAGGCCATAGAACGGCGCTTCCCACCAGTCGTAGTTCGGCACGACGAAGGCGAGGTCGCTCACCAAATGCGGGGCATTCTGGCGCAATATGCCCCGTTCTTTCAGCGCTTCCATAACCAACGGGACATCCCCCTGTTCCAGATAACGAACTCCGCCATGCACCAGCTTGGTGCTGCGGCTGGATGTGCCTTTTCCGAAATCATTGCCCTCCAGCAGCAGGGTGTCATATCCCCGCGATGCGGCATCGATAGCAACTCCCACTCCCGTTGCACCGCCTCCGACGATGATTACGTCCCATTCGGCACTGTGCGATTGGAGGCGATGGAGCATTTCTTGCCGGGTCATTGCGTCCTCCCATCCGTATTTCCCACTTCCCCGCGGCCGTCCACCGCGGGGGGACTTCCGGAGGTGCTGCTTTTCGGCTCGTGCCACGCCTTTGCGCGGCCGAGCGCCTGATGCCAGCGCGTGCGCAGACTTTCCATTTCCTTTCGCGCCCTCCTGGGCTGAAACTCTCTTCCGGCCTTCCAGAGAGCTTCAATCTCTTCCAAATTCTTCCAATAGCCGGCGGCGAGACCCGCCAGAAATGCCGCTCCCAGCGATGTTGATTCCGCGCCGGCAGACCGCACAACCGGTATCCCCAGGAGATCGGCCTGAAACTGCAGCAGCGTGTCATTGCGCGCAGCTCCCCCGTCCACTCGCAGGACCTTGAGGGGAATGCCGGAGTCCTCCTGCATCGCGCCCAAAAGGTCGGCCACCTGGTAGGCGATGCTTTCCAGCGCGGCGCGTGCGATGTGCCCGGCCTTAGTTCCACGCGTAATTCCGATGATTGTGCCGCGCGCATGCGGATCCCAGTGCGGCGCTCCGAGCCCGGTGAACGCCGGAACCAGAAATACGTCGTCGTTGTCCGGGACGCTCAACGCCAGCGGCTCGACCTCTTCCGAAGAGCGGATGATGCCAAGCCCGTCCCGTAGCCACTGGACGACCGAGCCGGCCACGAAGACGCTGCCTTCCATCGCATACGCAAATCTGTTGTCCCTTTGCCACGCGATCGTGGTCAGCAAGCAGTTCCTGGATGGTTTCGTTTCCACGCCCAGAGTTTGGAGCAGAAACGCGCCGGTGCCATACGTGCACTTGGCCATGCCGGGGTGGAAGCATGCCTGCCCGAACAAGGCTGCCTGCTGGTCTCCGGCAACCCCGGTGATGGGGATGCCGCCGAGGGCCAGACTTGTCGAAACTTGCGCAAATTGTCCACTGGAGGAACGCACCTCGGGGAGCAGTGAGCTGGGAATCTTGAGGGCCTGCAACAGCTCCTGGTCCCATTTCCCTTCCTGAATGTTGAACAGCATGGTGCGCGAGGCGTTAGTGGCGTCAATGGCATGCACTCTTCCGCTTGTCAGGTGCCACGTCAGCCAGCAATCCACGGTTCCGAATGCCAGTTCTCCGGCATTTGCCTTCTCTCTAGCGCCTTCCACATTTTCGAGAATCCACATAATTTTGGTTGCCGAAAAGTACGCATCGATCACCAACCCGGTCTTTTGCCGGATCGATTCTTCAAGACCCTGCGCCCATAGCTCTTTGCAGATCGCCGCGGTGCGTCGGTCCTGCCACACAATGGCGTTATAGACGGGTTTCCCGGTCTTGCGCTCCCAGACGATAGTGGTCTCGCGCTGATTGGTTATGCCTAGCGCTGCAATGTCCCGCGGACGGCAATTGGCGCGGCTAAGCGCTTCCACGGCCACGCTCATCTGCGAAGCCCAAATCTCCTCGGGATCGTGCTCGACCCATCCCGCCTGGGGGTAAATCTGCTGGAACTCGCGTTGTGCGATGCCGCGAATTGTGCCGGTCCGATCGTAAAGAATCGCCCGGGAGCTGGTGGTCCCCTGATCTAACGCGAGTACGTATTCCAAGAGTTTGCTCCCCGTGCCATCTTGAACGCGCTCGACTGCGCGAGCCGAAAACAACCGCATTTCTTACGGCGCCGAACTCCCCATCAGGCGGACTCGACCGTTGTTCCGTGCCGGGCCTTGCTGCTCCGCCGAAGCGGTCCGCAAAGAGGAAATCTTGCTCCCCCGGGGCGGTCGGGCGATGCCGACTTCCGGGCAGAGGTATATTCTGTCCCATCTTACTCGGACTCCCGGCACCGTTCTCATGTTCGTAGATTGGAGTGCCAAAATTCAACACCTCATCCGCAATTCGCCACGCTTCTTCCCCGTGTTCCCGGCGGGCAGAAAGGATGGCGCCGCCGGCCATCGCGTCGCCCAGCACGCGTTCCTACGCTTCCATCTCGCCTGGACGGGAATGCCGGCTGAATACGCTCTCCTGCCGGGCTCACTCCCTGAGGTCTTCAAACCGAGCCTCAATCAGCCTTTGTATGACGGCAAAAACCATCGCCGTGGAAACACCGAACAGAAGCATTCCATTCGCCGCTTCCAGCGGTCCCAACAATCTCCACGATGGCGTCATGATCAAGTCCCCGTAACCCAAGGTCGTGAAATTCACGGCGGAGTGGTAGTAAGCCGTCCCCAGCCCTGAAAACTCCCCGCAGATCACGAAAAGCACCGCCCAGACGGCGATTTCAATGAGGTGTGCCATGAGCAAAAAGGAAGCCGCCAGGGCAACGATTAGAAAATCGTGCCAGAAACCGGTGCCCGCGTGCCCTAGCATTTTCTGACGGCGAGCGAACTTGACCGTCGTTATCACCGTCAGCGCGTGGATGAAGATGGTCACTACGAAGGCGCCGACGCTGACCGCCAGGGGAGTCTGAACCTCGATTCGGGGAATCTGCGTCATCTTCGTGCTGTAGACATCGTATCCTGCCACGTCTGACACGGCGGGGATTGCCCCGCTCGGCCAATTGGCCTTGGCTTAGGAATTCTTCCTTAACAGCATTGCGGGGATTTGGGCCTTTTCGAGCCCGCGTCCTGGCAAACGTATCCCCGGCGGAGTCTCTCTCAAGGTGATAGTCCTTTGTTTTTCCTGGCCTGCAGTCCGGAGATGCGCTCCGCCAGTCCAAGCGTCTTCAACACTCCAGGGCTTGCTTCATCAACTGCCAACGGCTCATGACAGGTGTTGCAATCCTGCGTGATGGCCACCTTCTGATCGGATGTGGAGTGCGAGCCGTCATGGCAGCGGAAGCACCCCGGGAAGTCCGTATGCCCGAGATTATTGGGATACGTGCCCCAGGTCACCTTCAGTTCCGGAAACACATTTCGGTTGTAAATCGCGGCGATCTCCGCGCCGGCTTCGGTGATGTCCCGGGCGCGCTGGGATGCGACGGCCGGATCGCTTTGCTCATAGAAACGAGTCAACGCTGCGGGAATTGCCTGCGACGCCTCTGCGTTGCTCGAATAACTCACCTTCAGCAGTTCGATTGCTTTCTTTTTGACGAAGGGCAGCGTCGGGGAAATTCGTCCCATGCCCATGGCTGCGTCCACGGCGCGCTCTGGCAGCTCAAACGTGTGTGTGGGACGGTTGTGGCAGTCCACGCACTGCATCTGGTGGCGAGGCAGGGTTGCAACGGACTGGGCGGTTGAACCATCGGCCAGAAACGTCCGGACCTCACCTGTGTTCCGGTTCCGATACTCCACCCAGGGAATCGTTTGGCGTTTGGCGTCGGCCGATGCGTAATGGATCTCCACTCCGGGAGCGAGATGTTTCCCGTGAATGCCGCCCAGTTCTCCCCCTCCGGTAAGCATCATCAAAACCGTCTGCGTCTGGGTATTGGCCGCGTCGTCCTGGAAGTGGAAAATCACCCGCAGCTTTACCGAGTTGAACTTCTGCGGCCAGTGGCACTGCTCGCAAGTGTCTCTCGAGGGCACCAAGCGGTTGCTTTCCATCGCCGATTCAATCGGATAGTGAATGCGGTGAAAAACGGTGTCGATAAACTGGCGGGTTCCGGCCATCTTGCTTTGCACCCACCCCGCTGCACCCGGGGAAACGTGGCAATCCACGCATTCGACGTGCGCGTGCGGCGAATTCTGATGCGCGGCGAATTCCGGTTTCATTACATGACAGCTCTCCCCGCAGAACTGCACCGTTTCCATATGCTCGACTGCGCGATACGTGCCCTGTGTTCCGATGACGATGTTTGCTGCTGTGGTCACGCCCAAGAAAATCAAGAGCTTCCGGATGTAGGCCTGCCGGGCGGGGCCCTTCAACAATCCCTCCTCGGCGGGTACCACGCGCCGCCGAGCAAGAAAAACGCCCAGGGCGATCAATAGCAGGCCGAAGACAAAAATCACCGGGATCAGGATGAAAACGACAATCCCAATATACGGATTGCTGGCATGTCCTCGAAGCTGAATGGGCAGAACAAACAGCCAGGAGAAGCCGGCGGTGGTCACCAGCGCCACACCCAGCATGCTGATCCAGTGGCTGGTAAGAAGCAGAAGTATGGGGCGCTTGGAATCGTCGCTCATGGTTCCCTCACTTTATCGGCACACCACCCAGCCATGTAGGGCGGCGCTGGGGGAAATTCAGGGCACTGTGCGTTGTCGCACAAGAGGCGCCGGAGTTTAACATCGTGGACAACTGCCCTCTCTCCGTGTAGCGGCAACTCGTCCGCATACAGATCGCCTGCCTGAGAGCCATGGCGCGCCACCCCCTGGCCCGATTGCTCTCCGGGGATTATCCGGCAGCATTGCGTCACACACTCAACACTGGAACGGGCGACTCGCGCGTCACCGCGTAGGTTAGGTCCCGCATCCGCCCAAACGCGCCCGTCTTCGGGCTTCTCCCGATCATGAACACGTCAGCATCCGAATGCCGCGCGGCCTCCAGTAACGCCTCTTTGACCGGACCGATGGCGATGCGAATCTCCGCGTCCGACCCGGCCGACCTCTGAAGTTCCTCCAGTTGCGGAGCCACTTCACAATTACCATCTGGCTGCTCGTGCTCCAGAGGGCCGGCTTTATCCCTCAATCCGGGATCATCGCGGCGAATCACATGAATCAACGTGAGCTTGGCCCCGGCCGCTCTTGCTGCCTCGCTGGCGAGGCGAAGTACTCGATGCGAATTCGGGCTCAGGCCGATGGCGCAGATCCATTTCCGGTGCTCGAGTGCCCTTGGCGCAATCGTTTGCGCATGCTGGCTGGTCAGCACCGGGCAGTCGGCGTCGTTCAGCACTTTCGCGGTCGTCGAGCCCAGCAGCATTCGCCGGAACACCCCGGCATGCGTGGGCATGACAATGAGATCGAATCCTTGCGTCCTGGCAAGGTGAGCAATCTGTATCGCCGCATCGCCCGACACGAGAGTTCTCGAACACTCTCCGGCCGGAAACTGAGATGCGATGAACGAATCGAGTTTGTCGCCTGCCAGGTTCCGGTGCTCTTCCGTTACCTCTGGGAGGGGCCGCACACACATTTCGAAACCGTTGCGGCTCATGGGCTCAAACACGTGGACGAGGGTGATCCGCGCCCCGAAGAGATACGAGGCTCTCTTCACGAAAGGCGCCATGGCCGTACAGGACGTCGAGAAATCCACCGGAAAGAGGATTTTCTTGATCATCGGTCTTGATGCTCTTCTATCGAACTCACCCTAAGGCGCAGGCGAGGCCGCAACGTCCGGCCCCAGGAACCCTCACTTGAGAGCTAGTGTGACCATTTGGCGAGCCTTCGCGAGCGTAGAAATATGCCTTCGAAGAGAATGGGCCTCGGGGACGAGAACCGAAATGGTCATGTTGCTGCTGTTCCCCTTCGAGCCAATGAGTCGTCTTGTGGCCACTTGCCTTTCCCTCCTAACAGGAGCATTTGACTTGCCATAGCTGTGCCAGGCCCGCCATCGCGCGAACTCGCTGAATCAAGAACAGAACAACCTTTCGAAGCCTCCGCTGCAAGTGGGCGCGGGGAGACTCCGACGACCACATATCGACAGCGGTGACAACATGTGGTCAATTTCCATCGCTTCCCGCCGTTCATCAACCTCCGGTAATGTCATGCATACATCGCTAGGTGCTTGCCCCAATTGGGGATAACTCAACGCCCTAGGCGCGAACACCTTTGGCTTTGGCATTGCAAGCAATGGACCGTTGGCAAAACCAGATAGCCTTTGCTGGCTGAGTCTGAAGCGTCTGTGACCCCAGTTCGAGGAATCGGCTTGCGGACCTCTGGTTCCAGAGTTTCACTGAGGTCGGCAGCAGCTTACCAGCGCCTTCGGTGAAAGGAGGCTTTCGGTGGAATCTAGCGCCGTGATAACCGCAAACGTGACGGGACTGCGTCTGCTCGCTGAGACTCCCGCGAGGATCCGTGCGGAATTCCCGGCAAAGGCACGACGGCCTGACCATTTCGCTTTGCCCGGCGACCAAAGCTTCCAAGTCAATCCGAGACAACCAAGATGCGAAGAAATCGACCGTCCAACCAGTTTAACATTGGTGGATAGTTGCCAGAATTGTCCGCTCAAGGCGGACGGTTTTTTCTGCCAATTCTCGCCCGCTGCCGTGACGGAGTTTGACGCCCTCAAGTTGACCTCGATTTATCCAAAGCGCTCCCCCCTATTCCTGGAGGGGCAGGATTCGCGTGGTATCTTTCTCCTTTGCGCGGGCGAGGTGAAGCTCTCGATCAGTTCGAGCCAAGGAAAGTCACTCGTCTTGAGAGTCGCCAAAGCCGGCGATGTGCTGGGCCTGATGGCCGTTTTGTCGCGAGGCCCCTATGAAGCCACAGCCGAAACTCTGCGACCCTGCCAGGTTGCTTTCGTGCGCAGCCAAGCCTTCCTGAGCTTCGTTGCGAAGCACCCGGAAGCGTCTCAAAATCTGGTCATGCGCATGGCCTCGCAGTACTGGGGTGTCTGCGACCAGCTCCGCACGGTGGGTTTGTCCCCCACGCCGCAGATAAAACTGGCCAGACTGCTACTCGCCTGGCCCGTCGCATCCGGACAAACGAACGAGGGTGGCAAGTTCAAGCTGCCACTGACGCATGAACAGATGGCAGAATTCATCGGGGCGTCCAGGGAAACAGTCACCCGCACACTAAGGGAGTTCAGGACTCGAAATCTGGTCTCCAAACGAGGATCAGAGCTAACCATACTGAATCGAATTGGCCTTGAGCGCTTCGTGAACAGCTAGATTCAGTCATATCAATTCGCCGGGCCCTCAAGCCGCTCTACGAGTCTGAAAATACATGATCTCTTTGTTTTCCATCCTCGCGCTTGGCTTTTTTCTGGGCATGCGCCATGCCACCGATGCGGACCACGTCATTGCTGTAACCACGATTGTGAGCCGCCAGCGAAGCATTTGCCACGCGGCATCGATTGGGGTCTTGTGGGGACTGGGTCACACGATCACAATTCTCCTGGTTGGTTCGGCAATCATCCTGTTCGGTCTCGTCATCCCGCCCAGGGTCGGTCTTTCCATGGAATTCTCGGTTGGGCTGATGCTGATTCTTCTGGGAGTTCTGAATCTCTCCGGCATTATGCGCTGGCTCACGGAGACGCTTACGCCCTCACAGGGCGGATAT
>DATJYK010000334.1:0-35575 GCA_035578005.1 Terriglobia bacterium | reverse complement strand
GGTTGGCGCCCGATCTCGGCGGGTGGATGAACTGGTTTAGTCTCTCCTGGCTTCAGAGTTTCCTCTTCAACAATGCCGTCGATCTTATGAAGGAAGGCCCTGCCATGCTCAATACCCTGGTGACCGTTCTTGGCGTGCTCGTGCTCGGCGGGATCGCCATCGGCGTTTTGCGCCACCTCCTGAGCCGCCACACCATGACGGTGGCGGTGCTCGCCACAGGACTCATGGCGGTGGCCTTGCCGCGGCCGGCGGCGGCCATGGAAAGACGGAGCCAGTCCAACGTTCGCGTGGCATCAACGGAAACCGTTCCTGATTCCCTCGCCGCCACGGGCGGAACAATCGACATCGAGGGCACCATCAACGGCAATCTCATCGCATCCGGTGACCGCCTGGTGGTGCGCGGCGTGGTCAAGGGAGATTTATTCTGGGCCGGTCACTCCGTGGAGATTCCCGGTACCGTCGAAGGCAGCATTTTCACCTGGACCGGCGCCTTGCTGGTGTCGGGGCATGTGGGCCGCAGCGTTTACGCGTGGACGGGAGCCGTGGAAGTAAGTCCGACCGGGCATGTGGATAATGACATCCTCGCGCTGGCGGGCGACATTCGCATTGAGGGAACCGTAGGCCGCGACGTTTCCAGCCTTTGTTCCTCGCTCGACGCCAGCGGGAGCGTGGGCCGCAATCTTGACATCGCCACGAACTTGCTCACCGTCACCAGTTCAGCGCATATCGGCGGCAACATTCGGGCAAAGGTTGACAAAAAAGAGCAGGTGGATATCGAGCCGGGTGCGAGCGTGGCAGGCAAGACGGACATCATCATCAAGAAGCCAAGCAACCACTACCTCGAGCCCAAGTTTTACTACTGGCAAGCGATCTGGATGGCCGGAGCCTTCATCATCGGGATGCTGCTTCACTGGTCTACCCCCACCCTTATCGGCGGACGTTTAGACACCGGCGGCGCGTTGTTGCGGTCCGCAGGTATGGGGTTCCTGGCGTTCGTGGCCACGCCCGTGGCGGGCATCGTGGCCTGCATCACGCTGGTGGGCATCCCTGTAGGAGTGCTGGCCATCGGCCTCTTTCTGGCCGGACTGTGGGCAGCCAAGATCTTCGTGGCTGCGGCCGTAGGCCGCAGTCTGGTGGCCGGCCGCGGCCGGGCGAAACCGTCTTTTCCGCTGGCTTTACTCGCGGGCCTGGTGACGGTGTTCGTGGCCAGCAATCTCCCTTACCATGTGGGAGGCTGGCTGACTTTTCTGGTGATTCTGATCGGTTTCGGGTTGGTGGTAGAGAGCGCTCGCGAGGGCCTGCGGCGCCGCAGTCACGGTTTGAACGAACCGCCCCCGGCGAGGGGAACTGCGCCGGCCGCCGCGTGACGGGCTGGTTGATCGCTTGGTTTCGAACCCAGATAAGCAAGCGGAATGTCGTACAGCATCGCCTTGGCGGAATGGCGAAGGCTGTCATGGATGAAGCAGACGTGAGTGCACCAGCACTGGTCTTGAACGATGGAGCCGAGCTCAGCCTTGCGGCTCTCGGTCTCCCAAAATTTGCCGAAGTCGCACCCGAAGTCGCGCAGGTTGGCGAGCTTCCCTCGCAACTCGCAGGCGCGAACGTCACCGTTGTAATCGATCACCACCGAGGTTTCGCCCGCGGTGCAAGGCATGGGCCAGCGATGAGGAGAAACCGCGTTCTGAAGCTGAACGCGATTGTGAAAGGCGAGCGTTCCCTCGTAGTAGCGCTTGGCCAGCTTGAGCGCGAAGCCCTGATAGCGCCTTTCCTGAGTGGACGCGTAATGCCGGTAATAGTCGCGGATTCCGTCGTAGAGGCCGGCCAGGCGGTCCGCGGGAATCGCGCTCAGCGTTGAGTCCTTCGCCTGGCCGCGGATCACGTTAAAGTAGTGGCCGTCAACCGCGCAGTTGGTTTTCACGAATTCTGCAATGTCAAGAATGTGGTCGAAGTTTTCGGCGCAGATTACAGTGTTGACATTCACCCGCAGGCGCGGCTGGCGTTCGCGGCAGGGATCGAGAGCGGCCAAGGTGGCGAGCGTCTTTTGGAAATTGCCTGGCACGGCGCGGATAGAGTCCTGCATGGCGCCGAGGCCGTCCATGGCCACGTTCACGTCCAGTTCGAGCTCCGGATTCTCGTCCAGAATCTGCTGCACCCACTGCGCCGTGCGCTCCGGCAGCAAGCCGTTGGTGGGCAGATTCACCCAACGGATGCCGTTGGTCTCGTAGAACAGGTGAATGATGCGCGCGAGTTCGCGCCGCAGCATCGGCTCACCGCCGGAAAGCCACAGGTCCGTGAACGCGGGCATGGTGCGGGCGAGCGTCTGGATTTCGTCCCAGGTCAAGTCTCCCCGCTGATTGAGTTCCTGCCAATAGAAGCAGGTGCGGCAGCGCGCGTTGCACACCGAAGTGACGAAGAAGATCACCGTCTTCAGGCGGCGTGGCCGCAAGAACATTTCGCGCAGAGTCGCTGGGTGGTGATGATGGGACATCCGTCAAAATCTCGCGGGTATACCGAAAGTCGCCGCAGGGCGCGCCAACCCTCAGTATATGATGTCGAAGGAGGCGCCGTAAAACTGGTGTTGGAATCCCACAAAGTGCTGGAAGTAGGGAGAGGTCACGTTGTTGTAAACGTCGCGCGGATTCGAATGATTCGTCAGATTGAAGATGGCGAAGCCCACGCGGAATTTGTGATTGCGCGCGCCTGGCAAAAACGCCATGGTAAGATCCTTCGTCACCCTGAGGTCAAGCGAAGCGAAGGTCGGGAATCGCAAGCTGTTGGGGACGCCGACGTAGTTCTGGTACACGTCGATCGCCGAGTAAGGCAGCCCGGTGTGCACATCGAAGACGGGACTTATGCCCCAGTCACGAGGCAATTTGAAATCTCCCCAGGTGATAAAGCGATTGGGAACGTTCGACGCCAACGTGCCAAACTGATTCGGCACCATCACCGGAGCCTCGAAAGGCGTGTAGATGGCCGACAGGGTATTGAGATCGCCACGCGCTTGGCTGTGGATGTAGGCGAAACTCATGTCCGCATTGGCTGAGGCACGCACGCGCAGGGTTGTGGTGAATTCGTTGTAGCGCGAGGCGCCGGTGTTGGTGAGCAGCAGCGTGGGCGTGGTGCCCGGCTGATCGAGCGGAGTGATGGTGAATTGCTGGTAAGTGCGGCTGAAAAGGTAACTCACCCGCAGCAGCGCCTTCGGTGAAAACTCTTGATCGGCCTCCAGATTCCAACTGAGGTTGTGCGGGGTTGAATCCAACCGGTTGTGCGAGGGCACAATCCCCTGGCCGTTTTCGTTCACCTTGATATAGGCGTTGTCGAACGTGATGGGCGGTCCGGTGGGCATGCCGTCAGGGTTGAAGTAGGTCACGATCCGCTTGGGATTTTGGGTGAAGTCGCCGGCCAGCAGCGGCACACGGTCATAGAACACACCGAGTCCCCCGCGAAGAATGGTGCGGCCGCTCAAGCCCGGCGAATACACCAGTCCGGTGCGAGGCGCGAAGGCGGTCGGCTCGCCGACCGTCTGGTAGGAGTAGCGAAGGCCATAGTTCACCGTCAGGTTATCCCGCAGTGACCACGAGTCCTCACCGAAGCCCGCCACCTCGGTATCCGTCGCGCGGAGATGCGCGGGACCGGAGAAAGTGACGCTTTCGGCCAGCGCGCCGTTCGGGTCTTCGATGAGCACGGGGTGCGATTGGCTCGTCCCCGCGTAGGAACGCCGGTACCCCTCAACCCCGGCCTTCAACTGGTGCTTGCCGTGCCACTCCTTCTTGGCGAACTGGTATGTTTCGCTCAGTTCCTGCTGGTTGCTGTTGCGCGTGTACTTGTTGAAGAAATTCCCGCCCCAGCCGTTCGGCGTCACCAGCATATCCTCAGGACCCTGGCCGTAAGCGTTGCTGTCAAAGTCCATATACTGAAAGAGAGAGGTCAGAATGGCGCCCGAGGAAAAGAGGTAGCGGTCCGTGACTCCTGTCGTAAATCCTTGCTGACCGTAATTCGAGGAAGCCGTTTGCGGCACCAAAGTGTCGATGTTAGCGAACTGCCTTCGCAGGGGGAAGAAGTCCAGGTTCGTCGTCACCACCTGGCGGTCTGACCTGATGTACTGGAAGTTTGTAAACGAGTTAAAGCCCTCCGTCTTGATCTCGTTGTCCGGCCAGGCCAGGCCGCGGACCGGCTGATTACTGTAAGTGTATTCAAAAGCTTCGGAGAAATTGAGCTTGTTACTGATGAGGGGCCCAGTCACGTAGAGCCTCGGCTCATCAGCCAGGATGCCGACGATATGGCCGCTGCGAATGCGCGGATCCGGGACGAAATCGTTCAGTTGGTACTCGAAGCGCGCGCCTGGAGGCTTGGTGACCACGGTGGTGAGGCCGCCGGAGAAGCGGCCGTAGTCCGCGCGGTCCGTCGTTTTGTACACCGAAACGGTCTGCACCGCATCGATGGGAATCTCGATGGAAAATGCGCCTGTCACCGGGTCCACCATCTCCGCGGAGTCTACGAGCAGCAAACCCTGGCTCTCTACTTCACCCTTGATGTTGATCTTGCCGTCGGGAGTGCGAACCACTCCCGGCGTCAGCGGCAGAGCCGCCTTGAACTTTTGTTCCACCAGCGGCAGGTTTCGAAGCTCGTTGGCCGTTAATTGCTCGGGCGTCGTCGCGCCCTGCTCCGCGGCGGACGGTGCTTGGGCGCGCACCTGCACCTGTTGACGGACCACTTCGGGGAACATCGTCAACTTCACCACCGGCGGCGGCGTCTGGCCGATTTCGATTCCGGTCTTCGATAGCAGTTGAAAGCCGAGGCTGGCGCAGGTGAGGGAATACGTGCCGGGAGGAAGGCCAGGAAAGTTGAAGTGCCCCTTCTCGTCACTCGTCACAGACAGACCTTCCTGCGGCAGGATCGGAGCCGTCAGCGTGCAGGCAACGCCGGGAATGGGATCGCCATGCTGATCGACAATGTCGCCGTTAAGGTACTGAGTGGAGGACGGTGCTAGCCCCGCAAAGAGCCGAGCCGCGGCCAGGAAGACGGCCAGAAATGCCAACACCGCTGCCGGACGAAGTCTTGGTCCAGGTTGGTAGCACCGGCTGGTTAGTGGATTGTCTTGGGGGTTCAACGCGCGGACCTTGGGTGGAGGGCAGCTCCCGATGTAACTAGTTGCCAATATCTTTGTGTTTGATGTACATTAAGTAACTGAGGAGATGCCTTATGCCCACGGAAGAGTTGGTTGCCCAAGCCGCACCAGTGGTCACCCGCCAACGGAGGTGGCAGCTCAAGATGGCGAGCTTGAATCGCTGCCAGGTTTGTGGAAAGCCGACGAGCCATTACAAAACCTATTGTGACGATCACGGTCTCTGGAAGCGGAAGTTGCGGCGCCGCTCGTCCCAGTCGAGGCCGTGGAGGCCGGGAGCCAAGGGGCGACCGCCGCTCATTTGAAAAGCAGGGAGTAGGGAATCGGTAGTCGCAGCCTTTTCCATTCCCTACTCTCGACTCCCTATTCCCGACTCTCTATTTCCGACTCCCTCACTTCAACATTTCCGCCACAATCCCGGGCAATGCTTCCATCAGCGCCGGCAGCTTCTCCGGGCTCTTACCGCCTGCCTCGGCCAGATCCTTCCTGCCGCCTCCGCTGCCATCCACCATCGCCGCCGCGGCGCGCACGATCTTGCCGGCGTCCAGGCGGTTCGTCAGGTCCTTCGAAACCGAGGCCAGCAGAGCCACTTTGCCGTCTGTAACGCTGCCGAGAACCGCCACTCCCGAGCCGAGACGCGGACGCAAGTCGTCTACGATTTGCCGCATCGCCGCCCGCGGATCGCTACCCACAGATTCAATTCGCGCGAACACTACTTTGATGCCGTCTATCTCCTGCGCGTTCCTGGCCAGGTCCACCGCCTGCCTCGAAGCTTGCTGCGAAGCCTGCGCTTCGAGCTGCTTCCGCGCCTTCTTTTCCGACTCTTCCAAGCGTTCCAAGGTCGCAATCAGATCATCGGGCTTGGTCTTGAACCGCGCTTCGATCTCGTGAAGCAGCGCCATGCGGCGCCTCATGTTTTCGAGCAGGCCTGTACCGCTAAGCGCCTCCACACGCCGTGTGCCCGCCGAAACGCTGCCCTCGCTGGTCACCTTAAACAGGCCGATTTCGCCGGTGCGCTCCACATGCGTCCCGCCGCACAGTTCCTTTGAGAAACTGCCGTCGCCAATCGACACTACACGCACCCGGTCGCCGTACTTCTCGCCAAACAACGCCATGGCGCCCGAGGCCAGGGCCTGCTCAATGCCCATCACTTCCGTTCGAATTTCCTCATTACTCAAAGTGTGTTCATTCACTAAATCTTCGATATCGGTCAGGTCTTGATGATCGACGGAGGCATAGTGGCTGAAGTCAAAGCGCAGATGGTCCGGCGCCACCAGGGACCCCGCCTGCTTCACATGCGTGCCCAGCACCTTTCGCAACGCCGCGTGCAGCAAGTGCGTGGCGGTGTGATTGCGCACGATGGCTTCGCGGCGCTCGGCGTCGATACGCGCCGTCACCAGGTCACCCACGCGTAGAGTCTCGCGCGCAACGGCCTTATGGGCTGTGATTCCGGTCACGGGTCGGTAAGTGTCACTGATTTCGGCTACGTGACGGGACGAACCCGGCTCAGCCAAATAGCCCGTGTCGCCAATCTGGCCGCCGGACTCGGCATAGAACGGGGTGCGGTCAAGAATAATTTCCACCTCGGTCCCGGCCGCGACTTCGCTCACCGGCGCGCCCTTCACCATCAGTCCGAGAATGCGTGAGTCGCGGGTTTCGCTTTCCGTGTAACCGAGGAATTCGGTCTTGTACGCCTCGGCGAGCTTGAGGTAATCAGGCGAAGCGGCCTTCTTCTCGGCGCCTTTCCAGCTTGCGCGAGCGCGCTCGCGCTGCTTCTGCATTTCGGCTTCGTAGCCCTCGCGGTCCAACATCGGGGGCTCTATGTCCCTTATGTTGTCCTTGTAGCGCAGGTTGCTGACGACGTCTTCGACAAAGTCGATTGGCAGGCCATAGGTGTCGTAGAGCTTGAACAACTCATCTCCGGGAATCTCCCAGGGCGTGTCGTGCTGGATTACCCGGTTGCTCCTCTTCGCCTGCGGCAGGGTTGAAATGTCCGACCCCGTGGGGACAGCCTCTTCAAAGGCAGCGAAAGGGGCCTCAAACGTTTCTCGGAGAGGATATCCTCGCCAAAAGAGCACCGGCACTTGACGCAGCCGCTGCAGTCCCTCCCGCGTCGTTCGGGCGTACTTCTCCTCCTCTGCTCTGACTGCACGGGCAACGAACGGTGAAGTGTTAAGAAGCTCCGGGTAAGCAACCTTCATCATGTCCACGACGCGCCCCGAAAGCCTGAAGAGAAACGGCTCCTCGAGTCCGAGCCTCTGGCCGTGATACAGCGCGCGCCTGAGAATCCGCCTCAGCACGTAGCCGCGGCCTTCGTTCGAAGGCAACACACCATCAGAGATCAGAAACGTCGACGCGCGGGCGTGGTCGGCGATGATACGCAATGAGACGTCGGTCTCATGGTTGGCGCCATACTCTACCTTGGCCATCAGCGCCGCTTCTTCAATCAACGGGCGGAAAAGGTCGGTATCGAAATTCGAGATTTTGCCTTGCAGCACCGCTGAAATACGCTCCAGGCCCGCACCGGTGTCGATGGATAGGTTAGGAAGCGGTGTCATGAGACCGCCCTCGTCGCGGTTGAACTGCATGAAGACGAGATTCCACAGCTCCACGTAACGTCCGCAGTCACAGGGGAACTTACAGTCGGTGTGGCCGAGGTCCCTCGCCGCCGCACCCTGGTCATAGTGGATCTCGGAGCAGGGGCCGCAGGGACCGGTATCACCCATCTGCCAGAAGTTATCCTTCATGCCCAGTTCGAAGATGCGGCCGGCGGGCACACCGACGGCTCGCCAGCGGTCGTAGGCCTCAGCGTCCCGCGGGTACTCGTTATGTCCCCCGAAGATGGTCGCGTACAGCTTGTCGGCCGAAATGTTATAGCCTTCGGTAGGGTTGGTGATGAGGTCCCACGCGAAGCGTATGGCATCAGCCTTGAAGTAGTCGCCGAAGGAGAAATTGCCCAGCATTTCAAAGAACGTATGGTGGCGCGCGGTGCGGCCCACCTGTTCCAGGTCATTGTGCTTGCCGCCCGCACGCACGCACTTCTGGCAAGTGGTGGCCCGCACGTAATCGCGCTTCTCGCGTCCCAGGAAGACATCCTTGAACTGGTTCATGCCGGCGTTGGTGAACAAGAGCGTGGCGTCGCCCGCCGGAACAAGCGACGACGACGGCACCACCTTGTGGCCGCGGTTACGGAAGAAATCGATAAACGTTTGGCGAACTTTGTCAGAAGTCATAAAGAAGTCAAGAGTTCACAGTTCACAGTTGACAGTCGAAAGTCGGGCGCCACTTAGCAACTGAAACTTGGCTTTGTGCCTCCCGACGGCCGGCGCGAGCTCAGGCGCAGCTCACGTTAGTTCAATAATATCACCAGCCCCTGGCGTGATCCATTTCGACCAGGGAGCAGTTACCCTGTTTTAGGGAACGACCACTCTTGCGCTCTGCTGGTAGAATGCAGATTCTAAGTTGGCGGACGGCAGGGTCCAAGCTCGGGTATGCCCGATCGACTGGGCCTGAGCGCTGCCTCGAATGACGTGACCTGTCGATCACGTCTATCCTACGTCGCGGCGGCGATCGGCTTTGAGCTGATCGCTTGCTCTCGATCTGTGCCGGCAGTGGCGAACGCCGCGCAAGCGACCGGCCCGGAGCGCAACGTTTGCCGATCTCATGCGCTACGCTCGCTCCGTCACCAGCAATGTCGCGTAGGGCCTGTTCGCCTGCCGGATGCCATGTAGCCCAATCGCCGACGCGAGTGCTTGACTCGACCCCCTCTCGCCGACAGAATTTTTATAACAGAACGCGAATCGATGGATTCCCGCCTACGCGGGAATGACGGCGGAGCGGCGGTACGATGGATGGCGGTGAGGGGGCCGATTCTGCATGATATATTGCAGGTGTGGCATTTCCTGCGGCTGTGAATGACATGAACCATACGCGCGACACACGCAGGGGAGTGATCCTAGTGGCGCATGGCGCTCCCAGCCGGCTTGAGGACATTCCCGCCTTCCTGCGTAACGTGAGAAGCGGCCGGCCGCTGCCGCCCGCCGCGGCGGAAGAAATCACGGCGCGTTACCGCCTTATCAGCGAGCGGGAGGGCGCCGAACCCGGCGAAGCTTCGCCGCTAACGCGACTCACTCTGCGGCAGGCCGCAGCGCTTCAAGAGCGCATCGGACTGCCGGTGCTGGTGGGCATGCGAAACTGGAGTCCTTATATTGCCGAAGCGGTTCAGCAGGCGGCGGAGCAAGGGCTCGAGCGCGTGACGGCCATCTGCCTGGCTCCTCAGAACTCGCGCACCAGCGTGGGTCTCTATCGCCAGCACCTCGAGGACGCGCGGCAGAAGGTGGCGCCCGGACTTGCGATCGACTTTGTCGAGAGCTGGCACGAGCATCCCGGATTGATTGCGGCGCTTTGCGAGCGGCTGAAGGCGGCGCTGAAAGAAGCCGATGGCGCTTCGGAGGTCGACGGCGCTTCGCTGATGGAAGCCGGCGCCTCGGTTCCGGTGATCTTCACCGCGCACAGCGTTCCCGAGCGCACCATTCGCGACGGTGACCCTTACGCCGATCAGGTGCGCCGGACGGCGAGTCTGGTGGCTGAAGCGGCCGCGAGCCACATCGCGGAGTGGAGCGTTGCCTTCCAGAGCCAGGGGATGACGCCCGAGCCTTGGATCGGTCCCACGGTGGAATCGGAGATTGATCGCTGGGCCGCAGACGGGCACCGCCGCCTGGTGGTGGCGCCGGTCGGCTTTGTGTGCGACCACGTTGAGGTGCTCTACGACATCGACGTCGTGTTTCGTGAATACGCGCGACGAAAAGGGATCACGATTTTCCGCCCCGAATCGCTGAACGATAGCCCGTTGTTCATTGAGGCGCTGGCCGATCTCGTCGACAGTAGGTCGCGGACGCACGCCTCGGGCGTGAAAGGCGAGCCACGGCTTGCGCTAACGTCGGCGAGCAATGGCTGAATCTGAGGCAATAGAGTGAGGCATGAACCCCCTCACCCGGCGCTGCGCGCCACCCTCTCCCCCAAGGGGGCGAGGGCCTCAATGCGGTGTTGTCTTACCGGTTGCCCGCTCAGAGTGAGGTCTTAATCCGCTGTTGTCTCCCCTCGCCCCCTTCGGGGGAGAGGGGCGGGGGGTGAGGGGGCGTGACTGAGTTCCGCCCGAAGATCAAGAATGGAAAGCACCAGCGCCCCGCAACCGGCTACCCACGATGAAGAGCAGCCCCCTGTCCCCGAAGCCCTCAAGGACGGCACGAGTGCGCAGCCCATCGATCTAGCCTCCGACTCGCACGACGATCTTCTTCGGCCGATTCCCTCGCCCACCGTGCGCCTGGGCGTGGGGCTCTGCGTGATTCTGTCGATCTTTGTGGTCTTTGTGATCTACACCACCCGGCAGGTGAGTTGGCTGGAAAATTTCCAGACCAATGTGGTGCAGCGCAACCGCAAAGCGTCGCTGCAACTGCTGCGTCTGCAGAATGACGCTTACCTGCTCGCCCTTTCCCTTCGAGAGATGGTGGGCGCTGAGGCGGCCTATCCCGTGCGTGACTGGCAGCCTGAGTTTGCACGGCTGCGCCACGACATGGAGGACGCTTTGCGGCGCGTGGGCGAATTCTCGGCGCCAAGCCCGTTTGCAGATGAGAGGCGCAACCAGTTGGGGCTGGATCTCGATCGGCTGGGCGACGCCGCCAACCAGGTGTTTGCGTCGGCGCAGCAGGGAAACGAAGAGGCTGCGCGGAATCTTGTGCGCGAGCAACTGGAGCCCCAGCTCAACCAGATCACGGCCACGGTGGACGAGCTGCTGCGGCTGAACGATCAGGCGCAGAATGAGGCGTCGGCGCGCATCAACGAAGTCTACAACGGAGTGAAGAGGGACATCATGGCCCTCACCGTGGTGCTGCTGCTGCTGGCGCTCGGCACAGGGCTTTACACCTTCCGGGCCAACCGCAGGACGTTCGACCAAATGCAGCGTCTGGCCGGTCAGCTCCGCCTGCAGTCGGAGCAGCTCCGCAGGCTCTCCTGGAAATTGATTGAAGTGCAGGAGGCCACGCTGCGCCAGGTGGCGCGCGACTTGCACGATGAGTTCGGGCAGATTCTGACGGGCGTGGGACTGATGCTGCGTCGCGCCGGCCAGAAGGGCACCTCCGCCGACACGGATCCGGCCCTGCTGACGGAACTGCAAGCGGTGAAGCAAGTGGTGGAAGAGACGCTGCAAAGAGTGCGTGACCAATCGCAGATGTTCCGCCCGGCCGTGCTCGATGACTTCGGCCTGGAGCAGACGCTCGAGTGGTTGACAAGGCAGTTCGAGAAGCAATCGGGGCTGGCCGTCCATTTCCGGTCGGGCGGCCTGGAGAGCACGCTGGCGCCCGAGGAGTCCATTCACATCTACCGGGTGGTGCAGGAGGCTCTCAACAATGCAGCCAAGCATTCCAAGGCGCAGCAGGCGTGGGTGACCGTGGAGGAGCGCGACGGCGAATTGCGCCTGGAGATCAAGGATGACGGTAAGGGTTTTGACGTGGCCGCCGCCCAGGGCGAAGGGCTCGGCCTGATGGGCATGCGGGAGCGCGCCGAACATTTGCGGGGCACATTCAGCTTGCGGTCTGCGCCGCGCCAAGGTACGCTGATTCGCGTCCGCGTGCCTCTTCAGCATAAGCCGTTGCCGCACGCGGCGGGGAGCATCGTGTAACGACATGACGCCAACAACATCAGCCAAACCTATTCGCGTATTCCTTGCGGAAGACCACTCTCTGGTGCGCCAGGGATTCCGCCGCATGCTGGAGGACGATCCGCGCCTTACCGTGGTGGGCGAGGCCGGAACGGGAGTGGCCGCGGTGCAGCAGTGCGCAAAGCTCCGCCCGGACGTGGTGGTGATGGACATCTCCATGCCCGAGATGGGAGGGTTGGAGGCCACCGCCGAAATCCTGAAGGAAAATCCCGACGTGCGCGTGGTGATCCTGAGTATGCACTCCAACCCGGCCTACGTGAAGAAGGCCTTCGAAATTGGCGCCAAGGGCTACATTCTGAAGGACGCCATCGAAGTGGACCTGGCGCGCGCCATCATGGATGTGGCCCAGGGAGGAGCCTACATGAGCGCGGCCATCTCCAACCTGATGATTGAAAATCTCAAGACCGGCAACTTGCAATCCGCCGGCGGCGACGCCTTCGACACCTTGAGCCTGCGCGAGAAGGAAGTGCTGCAGTTGATCGCCGAAGGGAAATCGAACAAGGAAATCGCGGTTCTGCTGGGCATCAGCCCCAACACCGTGGCCGTGCACCGCGCCCACGTGATGGAACGTCTGGGCATTCATCGCACCGCCGAGTTGGTGCTGTATGCGGTGCAAAAAGGCCTAGTGCAACCAAAGTAGTTTTGGGGAAGGGCTCAAGTATTTCGGGAAGCAGCCGAAGAATCATGCGGGGCCCGGACCGGCCCACAAGCCGGTGATCGTTGTTGCAGCCGCTCTGACTGATCGGCTCAATGGCGCGGCCCTGCATCCGGGATGGGGCACGTTCGGGGGGACGCGCCCTTTCTCGATTTCCCCTTCTTCGAAATTTCCTTCACCTCGCTAGTTCAGTGCCCACGCACCGCAGTTCCAGGAATGACGAGTGCGTCCGTCACGTCAGCACGCGGTCGAGGATCTGGCCCACCGCTCGATGCGCCTCCAGAATCGCGTTCTTATGATCCATCGTGCCTGCAAGGTCCGTGTTGGCGAAAGTGATGCGACCGAACGGGACGTTGCGCAGAATCTCGCGCGGCGCGGGCTTGCCGTCTTTGCCAAAGAAGAAGCCGGGCTGCGGATTCACGTAGGCGTGGCCCCAGCGATTAAGGATGATGCCGGCAATGTCGCGGCTCGCGTCGAAGCCGGTGCGCGCGAACATATCCGTCATCTGCTCGCGAATTTGCCGCTCGTATTCCCGGAACGAAGTGGAGAGCAGCTCCGCGCGGCCGCGATTTCCCTGCTCCTCGATACCCAAGCCGGGATGGCAGTAAAGCACCTTGAACGTGAGCACCGTGGGCGATTCAGGCCCGATGGTCTTCTGCTCGGTGGAGAACAGCGGGACCTTGCGGACGCAGGTGAAACTGCCGAGACCCTCATACCAGTTTGCTCCGGAGATCCCGAGCTTGTAAAGGAATTGCCAGTTCCGCACCGCCACATTGATCAGCATGCAAGGCGAGCGATAAAACTGCTTGTACGCATCGGCGTGGCTCGCGGGCAGGTCGCGCACCACACGCTTGGTAGACCAGCAACCCCCTGCCATCACCACCGAGCGCGCCTTGAGCCGATAGGTTTTTCCACCCTTCGTATATGTCACCCACACGAAGCCGGACTTCTCCGGCTGTCCCGGATGTTCGTGTTCCACGCGCACCACCGTCGACCGCAATCGAATGCGCGCCTCTCGATCCTCCGTTCCTGGCGGGTCGAGCGCCGCGAAGTCCACGTTGTTGCAGCAGACAGCCTCCAACGTCTTCGGGCCAGGGATGGAATCCGGAATCAGTGTCTTGACGATGTGCCGCGCAATGCCCGCATTGCCTCCGGGAAAAGCCTGCCAGCCGGTCTCCGCGCTGTCATCGAGACAGTGCAGGTCGTCGAAGGCGTACTCGCAATAAGCGGAGAGCACATCCGGGCCGAGCCCGTATCCTCCGCCCTCTCCCGGCGTCATGAATGTTCGGATGAGGTCGCGGGTGAGCCCGCGATCCTGGATCAAGTGCTCTTCAATGGTCATGCTATCGAGGCGCCGCGACTTCTCGTCGCCTGGATAGTCGTACGGCTTGGCGGAAGCGGAGCTGCGCCCGCGCCGCCGCCGCAGTTCTGCGCGCATCGCGGGCGGGACGGGCAGCCTGTCCACATTCTCGCCCATCGAGCCCATGAGCCAAATTCCCGGCTTTTGGCCGAACTTGGCGCCGAAATAGGTGCCGGTGGGTTCCGGCATCTGCTCGAACGTCCGGCCCAGCGTCATCTCACGCAACTTACTTCCCCACGTCTGGTACTTGAACTCGCGAAGGTCAATCCCGATCATCTCGTAGTAGCGCGCGATGAAACTGTGCGGGTAGGGAATCTGAAAGTGGTCGGAGCCTTGCGGCGCCATCAGCCGCTGGCCGTCCACGACGAACTCGTTGCGCTTGGCTTCGCCGCCGAACATCGGGTGGTTTTCAAGCACCACACACTTCAGTCCCTCGCCTCCTTCAGTCTTGAAGGCGAGCGCCCCTGCCAGGCCGCTGATACCTCCGCCGACGATCACGCAATCGAAGAGCTCGCCCGTATCGATGGCATCAGTTGGCGGAACGTCAAAAGCGTGGTCGCGGACTCGGTGAGCCGCATTCATCACCTCCGCCGTGTTGCCGTTCGAGGCGGCATAGTCTCCCACTCCGCCCGGGCCCGTCCAATCATCATCAGCGCCCTCGGCCAGGAGCTGATGCGGTGACATGCCGCTGAGCAGCAGACTGCCGGACGCGAGCAGCGTAGAGTTCAAGAAATCACGCCGACAAATACCGTTGTCCATTCCCAGCTTCTTATCCACCATGAGCCTTCTCACGTTTCGAAGACCTGCAGTCACATTTGTCGAACGTGCTACGGGCTGGAATCAAGCAGATTCTCGAGTGCCCGCCGCAGCGGCTCGAGACGGGCTTCAACCTGGATGCGCCGGCCGCTTTCGAGCTCGCCCGCGTGACGGATCACGTAGTCCGTGTCCTTAAGCTGGTGACCGGTCAGCACAGCTACCACATCTGCGCCCGCCTCAATCCGCCCGGCCGCACACAGTTTACGCAGGCCGGCTAAAGTGGCTGCCGAGGCCGGCTCGGCGGCGATTCCATCTTCAGCTAGCGCGCGCTTGGCGGCAAAGATTTCGTCGTCCGTAACCGATTCGCAAAGGCCGTGCGTCTCTTCAAGAACCCGGCGCGCCTTTCTCCAATTGGCGGGATTCCCGATGCGTATAGCGGTCGCCTCGGTCTCAGGCTGGCCGACGGGCGTCAGTTGGCTGCCGCCCGATGCGATGAGATTGAAGAACGGGTTTGCGCCGGCGGCTTGCACCACCACGATGCGCGGCGACTGCTGGATGAGACCAATCTCGCGCAGCTCTCGCAAGCCCTTGCCGATCGCTGAGGCGTTTCCAAGATTCCCGCCGGGCACCACGAGGTAATCAGGCACGGCCCAATCGCGCTGCTCCAGCAGTTCAACCACCAGGGTCTTCTGCCCTTCGAGGCGAAACGGATTCACCGAGTTGACAAGATAGAGGCCAAGCTCAGGACTGATCTCGCGCACGAGGCTGAAGGCCTGGTCGAAGCTCTCGCCGAGCTCGATGACGAAGGCGCCGAAATCGAGGGCCTGTGCAAGCTTCGCCGATGAGATGCGTCCCGCCGGAACGAACACCAGTGCTCTGATACCGGCGCGCGCGGCGTACGCGGCCATCGAGGAGGATGTGTTGCCCGTAGAGGCGCAGGCCACAACCCGGACTCCGAGCACCACCGCACGGGTGATGGCCGCCGTCATTCCGAGGTCTTTGAAGGAGCCGGTTGGGTTGTTGCCCTGATGTTTGACGCTGAGGCGCAGATTGCCCGCCCAGCAGCCGGCGCGCGGCGCATCGAGCAGCGGCGTTCGGCCTTCAGCGAGTGAGACGACACTGCCCGCTGCGGTTACGCCCGGTTCAAGAAAGTTGACCAGCTCCCGAAACCGCCAGACGCCGCTACGGTCGAGCGGATCCTCGCTACTCCGTCGCTCTTGCCAAAGGCGCCGCAAGGCTGCGGGATCAAGGCCGCTAAGGTCATACTGGACTTCGAGCAGTCCACCACAGCGCGCGCACTTGTGCGCGGCGGAGTTTGAATCCTGCGTGGCATGACAACCGTCTTCGGCGCATTGGAGAAACATAGAAGCAGTGGTTAGTGGTTAGTGGTCAGTGGTCAGTGGTTCGCGGCAGCCTGACCGGACTAGTTCGTCATTCATTAACCTTCACAGCTCGAACTCTTCATGAATCGCGGTCACCGCTTCTTTCACCTGCGCGGCGTTGACGGCGAGCGAGATGCTCAACTCCGATGATCCCTGAGCGATGGCGATGATGTTGATGTCGTGCCGGCCCAGAGCGCCAAAGGCGCGGCCCGAGATGCCCGGCGTCCCTTTCATGTTTTCACCGACCAGTACCACGATGGCGACCTGCGGCAGCACCTCAGGCGGAGCAATGTAGTCGTGCAGAATCTCCAGCTCAAACGCCTTTTCTAATGCGGCGCGGACGTGCAACAGGTCGGCATCATGGATGGCAAAACACAGCACGTTATCGGCGGAGGATTGCGTGACCATCAGCGTGGGAATATCGTCCCGGCTCAGAGACTGAAACACACGCGCGGCCAGCTCGGAGAAGCTCAGCCGGTCGCGGCCGCTCACGGTAATCAGGTCCGCTTTGCTTACGGTGGTGAGGGCCTTCACACCCGGGCGCGCCCCGGCAGGCGCGGCCCCGATGCGGGTTCCGGGACACGCTGGATTGAAGGTGTTCTTGATCCACACCGGAATCTGCCTCTTCAACACCGGCTGAATGGTCTTGGGGTGAAGCACCTTGGCTCCGAAGAAGGAGAGCTCGGCGGCCTCGCGGTACGAGATCTCCGGAACAATGCGGGCGGAAGGCACCAGCCGCGGATCGGCCGTCATCACGCCGTCTACATCCGTCCAGATCCACACTTCGTCGGACTCGAGTGCAGCTCCGATGAGCGTGCCGCTGTAATCGGAACCACCGCGTCCCAGCGTCGTGCAAACGCCTTCCCGGGTGGCGGCGCGAAAGCCGGTGACCACCGGAATCACACCTCGCCGCCGCAAAGGAGCCAACCGGTCACGCGTCTTCACCGCGCTCTCGTCAAAATAGGGCGTGGCGTTGCCGAAGTGGTCGTCGGTCACAATCAATTCGGTGGCGTCGACCGCTTCCGCCGCACAGCCCTTCGATCTCAATGCCGCCGCAACGAGCAAGGCCGACATCTTCTCTCCGAGACTGGAGAGGGCGTCCATGCCGCGCGGCGTTATTTCGCGAACCAGAGAAAACCCGGAGCAGAGGTTTTCAAAGTTGCCGATTTCTTCAGCCAGACGCGGCAGCACTTGCGCCTGTTCGCTGGCGTAAAGTAAGGTATCCGCAACCTCGCGGTGACGGCGCGCCAGCTCCTGGCGGGCGCCTTTCCAGTCCTCGCGGTCGCCCCGGCTGGCTTCGGTGGCGGCGCGGATCAGCATGTCGGTAACGCCGCCCATGGCCGACACCACCACCACCACCTCGGCGCGCTTGGCCTCATCCGCCACCAAAGCGGCGACGCGCCCGATACACTCGGCGTTACCCACCGAGGTTCCGCCGAATTTCATCGTCCGCAGTGGTCTGGCGCTACGCATTGGAAACTTATCGGTGATTGTTCGCTAATGATGGTCGCCGGCGCAAAATCGGTTCGCACTCCGGCGTTCAACGGGCAATCTTCAATTCGCCTGGTCGCTCGCGGCCTCGGCGGGAGTTGCCGCATCGCGCTTGGGCGGATGCGTTGAGGCGCGCACGACCTCGAGGAAAACTTTGGCCGGCAGCGAAAGATACCGGTCGCGGCGATAGATGAGCCCCAGTTCGCGAACGAGCTTCAGCCCTTCGACGGGCACCAACTTCAGCAGGCCCGCAGCCACCTCGGCCTGGGCATAACTGCGGCTGAGAAATGAAAGGCCGAGGCCGGCGCCCACAAACTTCTTGATGGTCTCCACGCTGGCGAGTTCCATCGAGATCTGCATCTCGTTGCGTCTCTCGCGCAACATGCGGTCAAGCACCACGCGGGTGCGGCCCGTCTTGGGCATGATGAGCGGGTGTTGCACCACTTCATCCAAAGTCACACTGCGGTGCTTCGCCAAAGGGTGCCCGGCCGGCATCACCACCTGCATCTCATCGCGATGCAGCGGCAGCACCTCGAGGTTGGGCGCGGTTTGCGGCAAGGTCACCACGCCCAGCTCGACGGCACCCTCCTGGACCTTTTGCACGATCTTGTGGCTGAAGCTGCGGTAAATGCTGATCTGCACGAGGGGGTAGAGATGCCTGAAGCGGGCAAACGTCTTGGGCAGAACATACAGACAGGTGGCCTCGTTGGCGCCAAGCTGCAACTTGCCGCGCGCGGTCTGATTCAGCTCCGCGATCGCCTGCAGGGCGTCGCGGTGAAGATCGATGATCTTCTGCGCGTAGCGCTGCAGAATCTCACCGGCCGGCGTGATCTGCACGCGCTTGCCGCTGCGATTGAAGAGCCGCTCTCCGCACTCCTGCTCCAGCAGCCTGATCTGGGCGCTGATCGCGGGCTGGGTGCGGTAGATCTTCTCGGCGGCGCGCGAGAAACTCTGCAGCCGGGCGACTTCCAGAAAACTAGCAAGTTGATCGTAGTCCATATGTTTGAGTGAAAGAACCGCTCACTATTCTAACAGATGCCTAATAATAGGATTTCCGGCTTCGGAAGGGCGGGGCTTCATCAGCCCCGCCGTTACGGGCCGCATTTCAAAGTTTTGCGATCTCGCGCCCTGAGCACCTTGTCTCCGCAAGCCGCTCAGGGCGCGAGATCATTGTTCCATCAACTACACTCAGTTTCGGCGGGGCTGAAAGCCCCGCCCTTCCGAAGCAAGCTGCTTACTTCCCGGCAGCATCCTCCGACCTGAACAATGCTTGCGGCCGCACACCCGCCATGCTCGCGGCAAGGCTGCCTGGTACTCGCCGAAGACGGGTATTAAAGGCGGCCGCCTGCTGGTTGAAGCGCGCCTGCTCAGCGCTAATCTTCTCGTCCAATCCCACGATGGACTTCTTGATCTGCCGGTAGCTCGCGTCCAAGGCCAGTGCGGCATCACGGTCAGCAGCGCCAAACAGCTTGCGGAGAGCTTGCGCGAGATCGTCCGCCGCCCGCGCCTTATCCGGCGGCCGCATGGCCTTCTGTCCAGCAGCGCGCGCGGCCGTGATGGATTCGAACAGGCTCGAGCTATCCCCCAAGTAGCTGCGGCACGTCCCCAGCAGCTTCGGCAGTTCGTCCCGGCGTTCCTTCAGGAGCTGATCGAGATCCAACAGGGCCTTTCCCAACTCGTTTCGTTGCCGGACCAGATCATTGCGGGTGCTCAGAACCACCAGGAAGATCGCGGCGATAACGACGCTTCCAAGCCCAACGGCGATAATGGTGAGACCCAAATCTTCACTCCTGTTTGCGCGCTGATCAGACGCGAGGCCGTCGAAAGGTCATTCCCATTGTAACGGAGTTCGGCTTGGCCGTGTCGCGTCTGATTTGATCTGGATTCCCGCCTACGCGGGAATGACGGCGAAGGCGCGCCCGATTCGATTGGATTCCCGCCTACGCGGGAATGACGCTAAAGTCGCACGCCCTCGAGTGAATCGTGCTTGTATCCGCTAAGACATTTCGCATATAAGTCTAAATTTGCAATGAAGTCTTTGTGAAATCGGCGAGAGCCTCTGGAGCACGCGCTCGAACGAGCCTTGTCTTGAATGGGCGTGAGGCTTCGAGGGGCCTCTTGCACCTACGGAGAGGAGATCGATCATGCGTCAACGTTTTACCAGTTCTAATCCTCGTTTCAATCCCAGCAGCGGTCGTCGACCGGGCGCGGTATTGGCAACCGCGGCGGTGTTGATCGCCGTTTTGCTTGTCGCCACCAACACGCGTTCCACCGCCGGCCAAAAGTACGTGGAGCATGACCGCAGCCATCCGCTGCCGCCGGTGATCACCTCGGGTGAGTGCAGCACTCAGGACAAAGCCGGCGCGCCACCCTCAGATGCCATCGTCCTGTTCAACGGCAAAGACCTTTCGAATTGGGAGGAGGTCGAAGGCGGCGGTCCCGCGAAGTGGGAGGTCGGCGACGGCTATTTTCAAACCGTGCCGAAGACGGGCGACATTCAAACCAAAGACAAATTCGGCGACATGCAACTGCACGTCGAATGGGCCACACCCAATCCGCCGCACGGCGAAGACCAGGACCGCGGCAACAGCGGCGTGTTCCTGCAGGGCCTCTACGAGGTCCAGGTGCTCGACTCGTATCACAGCGTGACCTACGCCGACGGCCAAGCGTCCGCCATCTACGGACAGTATCCTCCGCAGGTGAATGCCTGCCGCGCGCCAGGCCAGTGGCAAACCTACGACATCATCTTCCATGGCCCGCGCTTCAGCGATGAAGGGACGCTCCTTCGCCGCGCGCGCGTGACGGTGATTCAGAACGGTGTGCTGACCCAGGACAACGTTGCCATCATGGGACCGACAGGAAACCACATCCGGCCGCAGTACACGCCCACGCCGGAGAAGATGCCGCTGCGGTTGCAGGACCACAATCATCCCGTGCGCTACCGGAATTTGTGGGTTCGGGAGATTCCGTCAAACTGGAACGGCGATTAAACACCGGCACAACGACATCTCAAAGGTCAGTCGTCACGGCCCTCTGCAGGGAGGTCGTCGTACATTGCTTGGACCGCCTGTTTCAGGCGTGGAACATCGCGCTGGAGAATGTCCCAGACGATGTTGAGGTCGATTCCCAGGTAATTGTGCACAAGCAGGTTGCGAAAGGCGGCAATTCGGCGCCACTCAATCTTAGGCTGAGTAGCCTTCGCTTGCTCGGAAAGACGCTGCGTCGATTCACCCAGCGTTTGAAGATTTCGAAGCACAGCGTCCTGCGCCATGTGTGAGGCGAGAAACTGCTCCCGTCCTCCGATCACATCTTGTTCGATTCGATTGATGCATTCCAAGATGTGCCGCAGGTAGAGATCGTCGCCCTTCATAAGGGAACGGCCTCGCGCAGGACACTGTCTCGAAGAGCGGCATCCAACGCTTTCTCCGTCACCACTTCGACCCTTCTGCCGAGCAAGTCTTCAAGGTCGAGAACCAAACCAGCCGGGAACCAGGAACTCGGCGTCGAAACGACGTCGATGAGTAGATCGATGTCGCTTTCAGCCCGCGCTTCTCCCCGAGCTGCTGACCCGAACAGGCGAACGTTGCCTGCTCCGTGCTTCGCGGCGATTTCGTAAATTTCGTCGCGTTTCTCGCGAAGGGAACGCTCAACACTCATTTCGGTGTCCATCGAGCCGGCCCGCCTCATTTCTGCGCTCGGAAGTGTAGACTTCCACGTCGGGATTCATGCCAGTATTCTCCGGCACAAAATGCCGGGATCCTTCGCTCCCGCTCAGGATGACAAGCCCCCAGCTCTTTAGCGTGGCACATCCCTGGGTCACGCCACTCTTCAATCGGTAATCGCAAATCGGCCATCGGCAATGTCTTCACGCCAGCAGCTTTTTCACCAGGTTTCCGGAGACGTCCGTCAGGCGGAAGTCGCGGCCCTGGAAGCGATAGGTGAGCTTGGTGTGGTCGATGCCCATGAGGTTCAGAATGGTGGCGTGCAAGTCGTGCGCGTCCACCGGGTCTTCCACGGGATTATAGCCTAGCTCATCTGTCTGGCCTAGAGTGACGCCCGCTTTGATACCGCCGCCGGCCAGCCACATGCTGAAGGCGCGCGGATGATGGTCGCGCCCCAGGAACTTCGAGTCGTCACGGGCCTCGTTCATGGGGGTGCGGCCGAATTCGCCGCCCCACACCACGAGCGTGCTCTCGAGCATCCCGCGCTGCTTCAGGTCCTTCACCAGCGCCGCGGCCGCCTGGTCTGTCTCGCGGCACAGGCTCGGCAGGCGATTGATAATGTCGTCGTGGCTCGAAGTGCCGTGGGTGTCCCAGCCGCGATGGTAGAGCTGCACAAAGCGCACTCCGCGCTCCACGAGGCGCCGCGCCAGCAGGCAATTATTGGCGAACGATTTCTTTCCGGGCTCCGTCCCATACAGGGCGTGAATGGAAGGCGGTTCGTTGGAGATGTCGGTGAGTTCCGGGACGCTCGTCTGCATGCGGTAGGACATTTCGTAGGAGGCGATTCGGGTCAGGATCTCGGGGTCGCCGTTGTTCTTCAGCTCCATCTCGTTGAGGTCCTTCAGTGCGTCCAGTGACTGGCGCCGGACTTCGGGGCTTACGCCCTCCGGATTGGTCAAGAACAGCACCGGGTCGCCCTGTGAGCGAAACTCGACGCCTTGATAGACGCTGGGCAGGAAGCCGCTGCCCCAGCAAGCCTTGCCACCGTCAGGTTGATTCTCGCCGGAAATCAGCACTACGAATCCGGGCAGGTCGGTGCACTCGCTGCCCAGGCCGTAGGTCATCCAGGAGCCGAAGCTCGGACGGCCGATGATCTGGAAGCCGGTGTTCATGAAGATCTGCGCGGGCGCGTGGTTGAACTGGCTGGTTTGCATGGAGCGCACGATGGCGACGTCATCCGCTACCTCGCTGAGGTGAGGCAACAGTTCGGAGATTTCTGCGCCCGACTGGCCCCACTTCTTGAACTCATAGGGTGAGCCGAGCAGCTTGGGATCGCCTTTCACGAAAGCGAAGCGCTGGCCTTTGAGCAACTCCTCGGGGATCTTCTGGCCGTCATACTGCTGCAATTTGGGCTTGTAGTCCAGCAGGTCCAACTGCGAGGGCGCGCCGGGCATGAAAAGGTAGATGATGCTCTTCGCCTTGGCCGGGAACATGGGCGGTTTGGGAGCGAGCGGGTTCGCGCCAGGAGCCATGCCGGCGGGGGATGCTGGCATGGTTAGGCCGGGTACACCATCAGCCAAGGCGTAACGATTGGCCAGCGACGCCAGCGCCGCGGCACCGATGCCGAAGCCTGCCTGACGGAAGAAATAGCGGCGAGTGACTGCTTGAATGAGGCCCTTCATGTCTGATGTATGATCCATAGAAGCCTTCCCTTACTGCGAATGAAATTGAGTAAACTGACGTCGAGGATGATGTAAGTTCCTTTTTATCATGCACATTCCAGCAAAACAGATCTAACATTAATAATTTCAATCACATGTGCTGATGGCGGCAACCTCAAAAAAAGCTAACTACCTTATTTATCAATAACATTCCAGGATAAAAGTGGTTAAGTTATTTGTTTTCATATACATTCCAGGGTATTCTCACTTGTCCCATTTTTCTCATTTTCGGTCCTTTGTTTTCAATAACA
Source organism: Terriglobia bacterium (assembly GCA_035578005.1). Lineage (GTDB taxonomy): Bacteria > Acidobacteriota > Terriglobia > UBA7540 > UBA7540 > Gp13-AA77. The sequence goes on along the minus strand of DATJYK010000334.1, from coordinate 12,457 downwards.
TTCCAGGATAGGCCCAGAAAAATTTTATTTTTTCGGTCGCCCCTGCTCGGGAAGTCTCCCCTGATTCCGAACTCGCATGTAGCTCTGCTGCTTCCATCTTGGCAATCCTAGTGTCGGTTGCTGCCGTTGCCTCGGCCGGCAATGTAGCGTTCTACGGTGGCGGCGAGACGGTCAACCGTTTGCGCCACGGAATCGACGCGGGCAGTAAGTTTCGAGATTTGAAGCTCGTTCTCGAGCCTTTGGCCTTCGATCCGCACCAGGGTGTCGAGAACCCAGGCGTGCCTTTTCTCGAACTCCCGCTGCATCAGTTCAACGTTGGCCGTGAGAGCCTCGTGGCGCTCGGCGAGTTTTTCGAGCCGTTCGTCGATGGTCATGCTTTTCTTTCCTATTCTGGAAATCGTAACGCGCCGATCCGCGGGTACCAAGGCGGATTGATCGTCCTATGACAACTCCAAAATTTGTCTCTCGCCTTACCCGCCGATCATTCCTTCGTAATCGTCTCGTCCAGGTTCAAAAGGACATTCGCCACCATCGTCCATGCGGCCCGCTCGGAAACGTCAGGCGGAGGATTCTCCTTGACCTGGATGAGTTCGCCGGCGGCTTTGGTATCACTCCGATAATGCTCGAGCTCCTGATTGTAAAAAGTCATTATGCGGTCAAGTTCCGGTGGCGAGGGCTGCCGCGCCGCCACCAGCCGGAAGCCGTATGTGACGCGGCCCGAGACGTCCTCGCCACCCTCCTTCATAATGCGAAGGGCCAAGGCCCGCGCCGCGTCCACGAACAGCGGATCATTCAGCATGGTCAGCGCCTGCAGGGGCGTGTTCGTTCGCACGCGCCGAACTGTACAAAACTCTCGGCTGGGCGCATCAAAGGTGATCAGGCTAGGATAAGGCGCGCTTCGCCTCATGAAGGTGTACACCGCGCGCCGGTAGCGATCCTCACCCTGGCTCATGACCCACTTATAGCTATCCTCGTTGTAAGGCACGTCCCAGATGCCGTCGGGCTGGTAAGGGAACACCGGGGGCCCGTACATCTTCGAACTCAGCAAGCCGCTCGCCGAAAGCGCAACGTCATGCACGGTTTCAGCCTCCACGCGGAAGCGCGGGCCGCGCGCCAGAAGCTTGTTGTAAGGATCGCGCGCCAGAAGTTCCGGCGTGACCCGCGACGACTGCCGATAGGTGGCGGATGTCACAATCTCGCGCTTGATGGCCTTCATGTCCCAACCCTTGCGCATGAACTCGGTGGCCAGCCAATCAAGCAGCTCGGGGTGAGTGGGCGGGTCGCCCTGGGTGCCAAAGTCCTCGGTGGTCTCCACAATACCGTGGCCGAAGAACGCCTCCCAGTAACGGTTTACGGTGACGCGCGCGGTCAGCGGATTATCATCGCTCACCAGCCAGTAGGCCAGGCCCAGGCGATTCGGCATTTGGTCCGGCGGCAGCGGGTTGAGAATGGCCGGTACACCGGCGTACACCTTTTCGCCTTTGCTGAGGAAGCTGCCGCGCTCGCGGATGTAGGTGGCGGGACGCAGGAACCCGGGTTTCTCCTCCATCACCATCGCGGTAGGGATGCCGAGCTGGTCGACGGATTTTTGCAGCTTCGCCATCTGGTCGCGCGTGGGCTGCAGCAAGGGCGTCACGGAACGAAATACCGCTGCCAGCTTTTGCTTCTCCTCCGGAGTGCGTTTGTCTTCGGGGGTGTCGAGCATCGGCCACAAACGCGCCGGCAATTGCGTAATTGCAGCGGGGTCAGCCATGGAAGTGACGGACAGGCGGAAGTGGCCCAGGTTGCGGTTGGTGTGCCGCATCTCGTGCTTCAGCTCGATGGTGAGCACTGTTCCGCCAGCAAAGCCAAAAGGCTTGTCAGGCACCATCACTAACTGCCGTCGCAAAGGAACGGGAGACGGCGAGGCGTCAATCGCCCAGCCTCGCACTCCGGGGTCTTTGCTCACCAGATTTTTCGCGGCGTACCCACCCTGCGACTCGTTGGCGACGGCGTCCTTGAACGTTATTTTCACCTTCTGGCTTGGGTTGCCGGCCGGCGCCGCCTCAACCTCAAAGCCACTGAGGAAGAAGTTACCCTCGGAATCGCGGCCCGGCCCGCCGTGCGGCAGGCTCGCGTCTGTGAGCGCCGTTAGCCGAACGCCGGTGATGTTCTGCGCCTCGGTTTTTGCCTCCATCGTGTAAGCGTCGGCGTAAGGATTCTTTCCGCTGGCGAGAATCGACTGGTCAGCCAGAACCTTCAGCGTGGCACCCCCCGCTGACGTCGCGTGGGCCGGAGCGAGAACGCTCCAATCCGCTTCTCCGTTTTTCAATCCCGCTTCCCACTTTGCCTGCGCGGCCTCGAGCTCAGGCGTGGAAGTATCCAGCAAGCTTTGGAGCTTCGCGATTTGTGCCCTCAACTCCTTGCTGTCTTTAGCTTGCTCGGGAGATGGCAGTTCGATATCAGGTTCCTTAGCCCAACGTTCGTCCGTTGGACCGGCGATCTGGTACATGCTGTCGTCGTAGAACGCGAGAAACCGGTAATAGTCCTTCTGCGTGAAGGGGTCAAATTTGTGGTTATGGCACTCCGCGCAGCCCAGGGTGCTGCCCAGCCACACGGAAGCGGTGGTGTTGACGCGGTCCACCTGCTCGTACCAGTAGTACTCGTAGGGATCGACGCCGCCCTCCTGGTTCAGCAACGTGTTACGGTTGAAGCCACTGGCGATGAGCTGGTCTGTGGTGGCGTTGGGCAGCATGTCGCCGGCGATCTGCTCGATGGTGAATTCGCTGAAGGGCATGTTTTCATTGAGCGCTCGGATCACCCAGTCGCGAAATTCCCAGGCGGTGCGGCGGTCGTCCTTCTCATAACCGTTGGAATCGGCATAGCGGGCCAAGTCGAGCCAGCGGCTGGCCCATCGCTCTCCGTATCGCGGCGAGGCCAGAAGCTGATCCACCACTCGCTCGTAGGCGTCAGGCCGCTTGTCAGCCAGGAAAGCATCCACCGCTTGCGGGGTCGGCGGCAGCCCGATCAGGTCGAGGTAAACGCGCCGGATCAAAGTGGCCTTGTCGGCTTCCGGCGAGGGTGCGAGGCCTTCTTTTTCCAGGCGCGCGAGCACGAAGTAATCAATGGGATTGCGGCACCAGGCGGCGTTCTTCACCTGAGGTAAAGCCGGACGGACGGGTTTGACATAGGCCCAGTGTTTGAGAGGATGCACAGCGGCCACAGGCTCGGCGGAGTCAGGACCGGGCGCGCCGGCGTTGATCCAGGCGCGAATCTGCTGGATCTCCTCATCGGAAAGCGGAGGACCGCCGTAGGGCATCTGCGGGCGCTCCAGCGCCGTGAGACGGCGGATCAGACGGCTTTGGTCAGCCTGTCCGGGAACAACAATAGGGCCGTTGTCGCTCCCCTTGAGGAGTGCTTGTAGCGAATCAAGCCGAAGGCCGTTCTGCTGCACGTTTGGGCCGTGGCATCCATAGCAGCGGCCGGCCAGAATGGGCCTGATTTCCCGGGCAAACACGGGCGAACTGGCCGTGGAGGCGGCCACTTGAGGATGCGAGGCCACGGGTGGCTCGACTTCCGGCGCTCCAGACGCCTGAACGGAGAAGTTGCCGTGGTCAATCCACTCGCGAATCACGTTGATCTCTTGCGAGGGCAGCGGGTCGCCGCCCATGGGCATCCGGGGAGAGCCCAGGGCGCCGAGCAGCCGCTTCACCAGCAGGCTGTCATCGCTGTGTCCGGGAACGATCGCGCGACCTGAGACCCCACCCTTCAGAACACCGGCCTCGGAATCCAGGCGCAGTCCGGCCTGCGTCATCAGGCTGCCATGGCACTTCACGCACGAGGCTTGCAGGACGGGCGCGACGTCGCGGTTAAAGTCAATCGGTGTGGGCCCGCCCGGGGCGCTTTGTCCAGGGTTTGGGTACTTCCCCGCATGGGCCGCGCCGAGCAGAACCGTCAGGGCCGGCAGTAGAAGTGCCCCGGCGATCAGTGCATAGAATCGATATCTATTTCGGAATTTACACTCACTCCGATTTCGTCCCAATTCACCTCTCCCGCGTTGGCTTCCTCTTATGATACGCCAGTCCGAAGAGGCTTGGCACGGATTCCTGCACCGCTCTCAAGGAAGATTTTGTTTGTCTCCGGAATCCAGAAACGAGCGCCGAGGCGCGTCACGTCAGAGCAACTCACTGTGGCTGCTGGATTTCTTCATTGTTAAAAAAAGTTGACAGAATGGTTGGCAGCCGCCGCTCGATTTGTGTTATGTTAGGCGCCGATGAGGGGCAACGAAGCACGAACGGTCGCAGCAGTTTTCAGCAAAGGGTGAGCACAGTAAGTTGAACCGGAATCAATTCCGGCCGCCGCGCGGGGCGGGCGCGGTTCGTAGGGAGTTTTATTGTCTCTTTCAGAACCCCAAACGCCACCGGAGTGTTTACTCCGGTTTTAAGAGGGCACTATGAATGCCTGGCAAGACGTGCTCAGCTATCTTAAAGAGAAAGTCAATCCCCAGAGCTTTCAGACGTGGCTGCGTCCCACCCGTCTCACCCAGGCCTCCGGGACAACCCTTCTGGTGCAAGTGCCCAACCGTGAATTCCAGGAGTGGATTCAGGAGAATTACGCCGCTCTGGTTCGCGAGGCCCTGGAACAGCTTGATTTGCCTTTCCGCGAGGTGAGGTACGTCTATTCGGAAAGCGGACCCCGGTTCGCCGCGATCACACCCCGGCCGCAACAGGGCAAGCTCGACTTCGAGTCTGCTTCGCATCAGTTGAATCCGCGTTACACGTTTGACAGCTTTGTGGTGGGTTCGTGCAACCAGTTTGCCCACGCGGCGGCCCGGGCCGTGGCTCAAGCTCCCTCCAAGGCTTACAATCCACTCTTTCTCTATGGGGGAGTCGGCTTGGGCAAGACTCACCTCATGCAGGCGATCGGACATCACATCAAACACCAGCAGCGGGAAGCGCGGCTGGCCTACGTCTCTTGCGAGCAGTTCACAAACGAAGTCATCAATTCGCTGCGCTACGACCGTATGGTGACCTTCCGCGACAAGTATCGCAACGTGGACGTGCTGCTGATGGACGACATTGAGTTTCTGGCCGGCAAAGAGCGCACCCAGGAAGAGTTTTTCCACACCTTTAACGCGCTTTATGAGGCTCAGAAGCAGGTGGTGATCTCGAGCGATTGCCAGGCGCGTGAAATCCCGGGCGTGGAGGAGCGCTTGCGCTCACGGTTCGCCTGGGGACTCACCGCTGACCTTCATTCTCCGGACGTCGAAACGAAACTGGCCATTCTTGCCAAGAAGGCGGAGATGCACCATATCACCCTGCCTCCCGTGGTCTCGGAGTTTGTGGCTACGAAGATCAAGGCGAACATCCGTGATCTCGAGGGTGCGCTGACCCGCCTGATTGCTTATTCCTCGCTGACTGGAGCCCAAATCGACATCAATATGGCGCATCAAGTGCTTAGGAACATCGTGAATCTCGACGACCGCCGGGTGACGATTGAACACATCCAGCGCATGGTATGCCACGAATATACCCTGACGCTCAGCCAGCTCAAGTCTAAGAACAACAGCCCCGCCATCGCCCGCCCTCGACAGGTGGCGATGTACCTCGCCAAGAACCTTACCCCTGCGTCTTTGCCGCAGATCGGCAGAGAATTTGGAGGCAAACATCACACCACGGTGCTGCATTCCATTCGGAAAATCGAGAAGGAACGGGGTGGAGACCGGGATTTAGACAAACTTATCAACAAGCTGAGTGACGGTCTGAAATCAGCTTAAGTAACTTTTCCAATTGAACAGGATTTAATAAACTGTGTAGAGGGAAAGCGTGGCGGCTCTTCCGAAGTAATCCGCTGAAGTTGCCGTCCGCCATTCACAGGACGGCGCGCAGCAGAACCAGGCAGGCGTGAGTTTCAAGGAAATTTCAAGAAATCCACAGCGCCTACGATTAGAATTACTTATAGATAAGAGAGTTTACTTATGGAGTTTTCCGTAAAGAAGTCGGACCTGCTGAAAGAATTGGATCTCGCCCAAGGCGTGGTGGAGAGGAAGACGACCATTCCCATTCTCTCCAACCTATTGATCGAGGCCGAAGCGGACCATGTTCGCCTAAGCGCCACCGATCTTGAGCTGGGCATTTACTCCAAGTTCGCTGCCAAGGTTAAGAAACAGGGTGCAGGCACAATCCCGGCGCGGCGCCTGGTTGAGATTGTCCGTTCCCTGCCCGAAGCCGAGGTCCGGCTGAAGATGCTCGAAAACCACTGGTTCCAACTGACCTGCGAGCGGTCTTCATTCAAACTCGTGGGCATGGCGCGCGACAATTATCCCTCTTTGCCGGCAGTGCCCGGATCGCTTGCTTCGGTTCCGGGCGCCGCGCTGGCCACCGTGCTCCGGCGCACTGCTTTTGCCGTATCGAGCGAGGAATCACGCTATACCTTGAATGGCGCCCTGCTGCTACTGAAGCCGGAAACTCTGACGATGGTGGCGACGGACGGCCACCGCTTGGCGCTGGCCGAAGCCGACGTCAAAGTGGGGGGCGTCAGCAATGAACTTCGCATCCTGGTGCCCCGCAAGTCGATGGGTGAGCTTGAGAAACTACTGGGTGGGGCTGGCGACGACGCGGTGGTGGAGCTTTCCAAGGATGACAGCCATCTGTTCTTCTCGCTTGGCGATCGGATCCTGATCGCTCGCCTGCTCACGGGGCAATTCCCGAACTATGAAGCGGTTCTACCCAAGGAAACTCCGCGCGTGGTCGAACTGGAGAAGGACGCGTTGGGTTCGGCGTTGCGCCGCGTAGCCTTACTGGCAGACGAACGCTCACATGCTGTCAAAATACAACTCGATAAGGGACGCCTGGATCTTTCTTCCACCAGCAGTGAGTACGGCGAAGCGCAAGAATCGATCGACACCGATTATCAAGATGTGGCCATGGAGATCGGCTTCAACTATCAGTACCTACTCGATTTTCTGGGTGTTTTGGGCGACACTGCCAGAATTAGGCTTGAGCTCCAGGACGAGCAGAGTGCCGGCCAATTGCGGCCGGTTGGTGAAGAGAATTCCCGCTATCGCTACGTTGTGATGCCGATGAGGATTTGACTTTGTAGGACTTGGTCGCTCCATTTCAATTCAGTTTTTCCCGCGAAGGCGGGAATCCACGAGTTCTGAGACAGCCCTGTCTAAACCCCAACTTTTTTCAATGCGGCTCCGGCAGCAGGTAAAAGAACACCGTCAGAATTACATAAACCCCCATAAGCTGTAATCCCTCCAACCAATTCGTTTCTCCGTCCATCGCCACGACCACAACCGAGACCACCGAAAGGATGATGGCAGCGATCTCAAGCGGGTGAAACACCAGAGACATTGGAGCAGCGATCAGCCAAGAAAACATAACCAGCAGGGGAGCCACGAAAAGAGCGATTTGCGTACTGCTGCCAACCGCGATGTGTAGGGCAAGGTCCATGCGATCGCGCAACGCGGCGAGAATGGCGGTGGAATGCTCCGCTGCGTTGCCCACGGTGGCGACCACCACCAGGCCTACGAACAACTGCGTCCAGCCAAGCGTGCGGGTGACGGCCTCGATGTGCCGCACCAGGATTTCGCTGGTGAGGGCCACGCCCGCGGCCGCGGCGAGCAGCACCGTGAACGCCGCCTGGCGGCCGAGGGTGGGCCGGTCTGGCTTCTCGCCGCGAAACAGACTGCGGTGCGTTTTGAGCATGAAAATGAGACTAGCAGCGTAGCTCAGCAGCAGCACGCCGGCTGCCCACATGCTCAGACGTTCAATGCGGGGTCCGCCGGCTTCGAGAGACCCGAAGATGGAGAGTTGAAAAATTGCAGGCATCACCAGAGCTGCCACGGCCAGGAAGAGCATCGACGCATTGGCGCCCATGGCAACAGAGCTGAAGGCAAGCTTGACACGCCCCAAACCTCCCAGAAAAGCGGCAAGCCCAAACACCAGCAGCAGGTTTCCGACAATGCTGCCGGTGATGGAGGCCTTCACCACTTCAACCTCGCCCCGCGAGAGAGCCAGAACCCCGATAATGAGCTCCGTCAGATTGCCGAGGGTGGCGTTCACCAGCCCGCCGGCCGCAGGACCGATGTGGGCGGAGAGTTCCTCGGTGGCATGGCCGAGCACTCCGGCGAGCGGCACGAGCGCCAGCGCGGAGGCAATGAAAACCAGCACCGGTTGCACTCCCAGTGCCTCTAGAATCACCGCGGTGGCCACCAGAGGTACACTCAGAAGGCGCCAGCCTCTGAGTGAAAATCGCAGAACCTCAGTTAGCACGGATTCTTTGAGCGCACGGGACATGGAAGAACCAACCCTCGGGCACACCCTCAGCGTAACCAGGGTGAATTCTTAATCCCAAAACGAGGCGATTCAAGAGTACCGGTCAGCGTAAACGGGAAGGAGATCTTACCTCCACTGATTTTCGAGCCCAGAAGGCCCGCCAGCACACTCGAATAGCCGTTCCGCTGCACGTCGATCTTCCCTAGGCCTTGGTAATCGAGCTGGCCTGCCCCGTCGAGCCCCAGCGCACCACTGACGTCCATCTCAATGCCATTGCCAAGGATCGTGATGTGGCGGCTGCGGATTTCGCTTCCCGCGATCTCAAGATCGGCGGTGATGGAGCGAAAGGATGAAGGGTCAGCGGACAGCGACCCCGTGCGAACGATATTCTTGAGAAGTTGCTTCATGTCGCTGTTAAGCCGGAGGCCCGGCAGTGTGCCGTTGCGAACGGTGAGTTGGCCAGTCCCGGCGCTGTCGGCGAACGAGTTGCCAGGCGCCGTTGTGGAACCAACTGAAGGAGTCGGGCCGCTCATGTCGAGTTGACCTTCGAGGGTACCTGTCAATTTGCCGCGCGCGTTCGGTAAGGCCATCAGCAACCGTGCAACGTCAATCCCCGAGAGCGCCAGATGCGTGGCGTACCGCGACGGCCGAGATTCTGACTCCCAAGTGACGTCGCCGGCCACCTGCCCTCCGCAGAGCTCGATGTTCAGTCCATTCAGCCGAACTCCACTGCTGTAAAGCTCCAAGCTTGACTTGAATCCGGTAACCTCGACGTTGCCAAAGCTCGCCGATTGCGCGCTGATCGTTCCGCGGGTTACAAGCCGGCCGTGAGGCGAGACGGCTGCATGATTCTCGTCCGCCGAAGGCTGGCTCCAGGCGATTTGCAAAATACGCGGCCCTCTCGCTGTCTGCGGCGTAAGTTGTGCCCTGTCGCCAAGGCCGCCGCTGAGGCTGCCCGCACGGCCCGGAGCCAGGTTTAGACCGAGCGTCCGGATGTCCACGTCGTAGAATTCGCCGGAGAGGTTCTGAGCGTTGAAGGAGGCTGGCCCTGCTTGCCCTGGGCTTGAAAGGTTCGAATAGGTCACGCGCCCGTGGTTGAGGCGCACTCTGTCAACCATGACCGGGCTTGCAGAATTCTCGCTCCATCCAGCAGGTTGCACCCTCACCGCACGAGGGCTCTCCGTATTCCAATGCCCGGAGTTGTTCATCAGCAGGCTCACGGCCGGCTGGTCGAGCTCCAATGACCTGATCACCAGGCGGCGCTGAAGCAGAGAGACGAAGTCCAGATCGGCGTATACCCGGCGAATTTCAAGGAGATGACCTTGCGGGAAACCGGGAGGATTGCCGATGGCCACGTTATCGGCGCGAATCGACAGCGCCGGCAGAATGGCGAGCGTCAGGTGGCCGATTTCAACGCTGCGGCCGGTTTGCCGCTCGAGGTCCGCGATCACGCGCGGCCGGAACCGATCGACATCGGCTAGCCGTGGAAGCAACAGGAGCGCAGCGCCCACCGCAATGGCCGCGAGGATTAGGATGACGATAATCTTTTTTCCGCGAGCAGACATTGGAACGCCGCGAGTTCAATTGAGGATGTTGAGACACTGTTGGCGGGGCGAAGCCTCGCCCTTCCGCATGTCCCAGCCAGTTTTCAGCCCATCCTGCTGACCGGGGACGACTATAAGATGCTCGATACGCTTCTGGCGCCTTGACTTCCCGTGCCTTGGGAAGGGAACATGGATGATCCCGCGCAGGCCAGTGGCGCTTCGATCCCAGCGCGGGTTGCGTCCGCTCTTCGTACCGAGGACCCATGAATCGCGAATATCATAAGTGGTACAGCCCTGTGCTGCACAGGGATATGGAACTGCTGATCTTCGGCCACTCTGGTGTGCCGATGATCGTGTTCCCGACGTCCATGGGGCGGTTTTACGACTACGAAGACCGCAACATGATCCGGGCTGTCGATTGGCGCTACGAGTCGGGCGCGCTTCAGGCTTTCTGCGTCGATAGCGTCGATGCCGAAAGCTGGTATAACAAAGGCATTCATCCGCGCGAGCGAGTCCTGCGCCACAACCAATACGAAGAATACCTGATTTCAGAAGTCATTCCCTTCATCCGCTCAAAGAACTCTTCGGATCAACTTGCCCTCACCGGTTGCAGCTTCGGCGGCTATCACACCATGAACTTTGCCCTGCGGCATCCAGACCTGGTGACGGAAGCTGTGAGTATGAGCGGGGCGTTCGACATCCACCAATTCCTGGACGGCTACTACGACGAGAACTGCTACTTCAACTGCCCTGTGGATTTCTTGCCTGACCTGACTGACAATTGGTACCTCAGCCGATACGGCGCTCACGCCAAGCTGGTGCTCGCCACCGGTGAACGCGACAGTTGCCTCGACGACAACCTGCGCCTGGGAAACATTATGGATCAGAAGCAGATTCCTCACTGGCTTGACGTTTGGGGCAACGGAACGGGTCATGACTGGCCTTGGTGGGAGCAGATGGCCGTGAAATTCTTTGGGTAGGGCTTCCAATTGTGGATTGATGCTTGCCGATTGGGGTGAGATTCCGCGGTCTCGCAACCAAAAATCGGGAATCAAGGCTGTGAGGAGCCAGCGGCTGCCTTCGTCTGCTGCGCCTGTAACACTCCGGCAGACTCCATCTGCTTGATGACGTCCTTGATGCGCGAGGCCAGCGTACCGTTGGGCGCAGCCTTCAGGTAATTCTGCATCTCGGCGTAAGCTTTCGGAAAATCGTTCTTGCGCAAATAGACGTCCGCCAACTTAGCGTTCAGCTCAGGCTCCGGTGTGGATGTCAGAGACTGCGCCTTGCGGTAATTCTGCTCGGCTTCGTCATACTGCTTCAGACCGTATTCAGCCACGCCCATCTGAAAATGGAACTGCCAGGATCCAGGGGCTTGCCGCACCGCCTGCTCAAGCACCGCCTCAGCCTCGTCGTATCGCTTCTCGGCGTTCAGCAGCGCGCCCAACGCAGAATAGGCGTCGAGATATCCCGGGTCGCACTTGATGGACGTTCTCAGGGCTGCTTCGGAGCCCTTGTAGTCCTTTTGGTCGCTCAGAAGCAGCCCAAGGTCCGTTTGCGCACGGGCGTAACAGGGGTATTGTCGAACCGCGGCCTCCAAGTGTTTACGGGCGTCGCCCAGCTTGTGGGACTGTAAAGCCTTTTCCGCATTCTCATACTCGCGCTTGGCCTCTTTCGGAGCCTGAGTATCCGAAAGTGCTGGAGGTGAGGTTCTTTCCGACGCCAGCTTGCCAAGGGGCGACAAAGTGATGTTTGCGATGATTTCGTTGGCGGTCGCGCTAATGTCGAGGGTCTGCCGGTACGGTTCGAACCCCTCCGCAGTCACCACCAGCACGCACGGCTGCTTGGGAACATACGAGAAGTAGAATTCTCCGGCCGAATTCACTGGCACCTCGGCCACTCTCAGTCCCGCCTCAGTTTCAAGCCGAACGATGGCTGACTTTACCACCGTTCCCTGATCCGTTCGCACACGCCCCGTGACGTTCGCCTCGCGCCCTTGCCCAGTCATCTCCTGGCCGCCTGCGGGGCACACCACCACAAGCAGCATTAATCCAGTAAGCAGAAGTCCTAGAAGCGAAGGGCCAACAGGATTCAGGCGGGCACCGGACGTGGACAGAGGGCCTGGCGGCGACATTAGGCACCAACTCGTGGCACTCAAGCTATCATTAAGCTAAGACTGACGTCAACAAGTCGTCGCGTTCCAAGAATTCGCGATTGGCCGGAAGAGGGCGTTAACGCTCAGGGGGAAATAGGCGTGCGCCCTGAAATCGGCAATGAACTGGGAACTGAGTCTGTGCGAAAACTCGTGCATCGCGCGGTGCAGGCGTGGACCCTCGCCTCCGCGGGGGTGACATCGTTGAAGTTAGAGGCCCTATCCCAACGCAGCCATTCCCGCGAAAGCGGAATCCACGAGTTTTGCACACAAACTCGGAGGCCCTGCCCTTTGATTCTGTGGTGAAAAATGCAGGTTGCCCGCGTGGCACCACCCCTTGGCCCTCAAAGCTTCAGTGCACAGATGTCGGAAAGCTCACGGTACCGCTGCGCGTAGTCCAGGCCGTAGCCGATCACGAACTCGTCGGGAATGGAGAAGCCCACGTAATCCGCCTGCACCGGCCGGATGCGCCGTGACGTCTTGTCGAGCAGTGTTACTGTGCG
>DATJYK010000333.1:0-15543 GCA_035578005.1 Terriglobia bacterium | reverse complement strand
CCGCGTCATTCCCGCGAAGGCGGGAATCCACTTCCCACTTTCCAAGGACTTCTGCAATGGATTCCCGCCTTCGCGGGAATGACGCGGTTCGGGGGGCAAAATGACACCAGCACCCTCGTCTAGGAGGAAATATGAATGTTTTCAAATGCCACCAGCACCAAAGGATCGACCCGCTGACTGCTTTTGTGTGTTTATGCCTTTATGAGGACCACCATTGATCTACCTGATCCGCCGTTTAGCAAGGTGAAGTCTTTAGGGAAGCGGCTTAGCCAAAGCGCGCAAGCGGGAACGCGCTTCTGGACCGACGCTTATATTGCGGCGCCGGCGCCGCTTCACAACCACCGCGTGGTGAGTTTTGACAAGGGATTTGGAAGGATCGCCGGACTCGACTCCACCGTACTTTGAAACTCATGTGCGCCTCGCGACGAGTCCCAGGCTGCATGAGAGAGTCGCCTGATGCCGGTGGTCAGGTCCACCGATTACCTGCCCAACACCGTGTCAATTCCCGAGAGAACCAACCCCAGCTTGGCGGCAGACAATTTGCCCGCTCGCTCGGTAAGGAAATTCCTATCCACGCTGACGATTTGGGAAACGTTTGCCACGGAATCGTTCGGCAGGCCGCTGAGACGCGGCGAAATCTGGACGTTCCCGGGAGCCAAGGCCCACTTCAGGTTACTGGTGAGCGGGACGCAGACCACGGTGGCAATCTGACTCCGGTTGAGTGCGTCACCCTGCACCACAACCACCGGCCTTCGAAAGCCGGGGCCGGAACCGGCCGGCGACGGGAGATCAGCCCACCAGACATCGCCTTGGGAGATCACCACTCGCTTCGCTCCAGGGTGCGCCGACCGGCAGCGGAAGTGAATGGATCTGTCGTCCCGCCCAACTCAGCACAGGCCTTGTCCATCGCCTCGGTGACATCGTCGGGCGCATGGCGCGCCACATACTCCCGGAGCGCGTCGCTGACCAAGCGGCTGCGCGACTTCTTGGTCCGGCGCGCCAGGCGCTCGGCTCCCCGGTACACGTCGTCGGGAATCGAAACGGCAGTTTTCATACCATAAGTATAACTCAGACCTCAGGCAGGGGGAAGCGTGCTCCGCCGGCGGGTGGCGCATGCGTGCCGGCGTTTGGCTTGTATGCGTCGTTTTCGTTCTCAGGGTCGCCTACATTGCGACGAGCGCGCGACGGAGGCGCCACCCGCGAAGTTACTCAAGAAGGCGACGGCGGCTTCGTAGCGGAGTGTCTCACAGAGGGCATCTTCACGCAAGCCGACGACTGGGAAGAATTGCGCCACAATGTGAAGGAGGCAGGTGGCGGCCTACTTTTTCGACCAGCCCAGAGGCGGCCACGGATTCGCCTTCATTTGGTTCGAGACGAGGTCCTCGCAGAGCCGTGAAGATTCCGCGCGACCTCGCTGGCAGAGACGTGCTGTCGCTCAGTCGCGGGCGGTGGCAGCCGATCTCTGCCGCTTGACCCTGCTCTTGGTGCGGCTCACTGGCTCAAGCGGCTTACCGGGCCGGCCTTCAACCACTCCTTTAGTTTTCGCCAGTCGAACAAGAAGACGCAGCGCCTGGTTCACTGAGGCTGAGTCAGGGAACAACACGGCGACGTCCGGAGCGAGAAACACTACGTTCATTCCAGTGCGATAAGCTTGATAGTGTTTTCCCCGTACCCCTCGGCAGAAGTCATAGTCTGCTCGCATGTTGTCGCTATCGTTTGGATGGGCTTGCGAATTCATATTGTTTTCGCTGTCGGGCGCTCGCCTCACGAGCACTGATGATGCGTGTCCGGCCCGCACGCTCAGTATAAACCACAACCAAGCCAGCAAAACCGCAGACGCAAAAGCGGCTTCTGTGCTACTTGAGTAACGCACACGGTTCTTACCTCGGATCGAGGAATACTTGGCGTCAGGCCTGACGCATACGTTCCAACCCGCTGGGCTCGCTATCCCGGCTCGGTGTCTGGAACGAGTTAGGCTGGGGCGTGTTCTACTTGGTCCGCAGCCTTCCCTCCGCAACCTCCGCCGGCGGCTCCCGCCCTTGTTCGGCTGCTTCGTCGGTACTATGCCGCGGATCTCGTGAGACAATTCCCCGCTGCGCTCGCCCTTTTCGCTCTTTCGCATTCCCTCCCTGCGCCCAAGAGTGTTACACTCGCCCACGATTGAACCAAAAGGTCCGGGCGCAATGGCCGAGTCCCCGTATTGGATAACTGATTTGAGTACTGCAGAGGACGTCCGAAAATTTGTGCCTCAAGGCAGGTCGGTGAACTCGACCGGCATGACAACAGAGGATGAACTAAAAGCGGCCATCAAGATAGCGCTCGAAAGAGTCTGCTGGGAAGTACGCACCCAATGGGGGCGGACCGGCGGCGTCGATATTGAGGCGAGATTAGGAAGCCGGAAGCTCACACTTGAAGTGAAAGGGCAGGGGAAGACCCGGCAAGCATTGGGCAACAACTTCCTGCAGGTCTTGGGGCAGATTCTGCAAAGAATGTCCGACCCTAGCTCCGAATATGGAGTAGTGCTGCCCGCTCACGCTAGCTATGCCGATCTCGTCTTGAGACTTCCCAAGCACGCAAGAGAGGTTCTGCGGCTTGACTTCTACTTCGTTAGGCGGTCCGGAACCACCCACGACATCGGTGTGCTTCGGTGGCATAGCGGCTAGCTGTGGCGGCTATTGTCAAGCAAGCGCCGGGTGGCGCATACATGCCCGCTGTTTGGCATGCATGCGCCATTTCGGTTCTCAGGGTCGTCTACATCGCGCGCGACGTAGGCGCCACCCGCGAGTTCATTGTTCAAGCTCGAAGCTCACTGCTTCATCCGTCAGGCTTACTTCGGCAACCCGCCATCCGACGGAAAGCCAAGCCACTGCCTGCACGTGGCCCGAAGTGTCGTTTCCCCACCATGCCCTATGTCTTGTTGCAGCCAGCGGCAGATCTGCCTGCAAGATTTCTTCAATTCGGCGGAAACTCAACGTGACTCTGTTAGTTGTCAGCGCCGAACTGAGCAGATGCCGAGCCAGCGGAACGTATTTGCCCGTGCGCGATTTCGTTTGGCTTACGGTCCGCGCTTCGGCCGGAGAAACATGGGGCACAGGCGACCTCGGCAGCAATGGCGCACTGGGTGCTAAGGCATGTGGTGCTTGCTTGGGTAACCGTTCGGCGACTAATAAGTATGCATCTTCTTCCACCCCCACGAAAAGGAGGGTGGCTAGCCCCTGGCTTCGACGCAAGATCATTCGGTACTTTTCGTCAATGCGGAGAGACCACAAGCCATCGGCCTTACCGTGGAGCTTTTCCAAATTCAGTCCCGGCAATTCCGGATTGCGAGACAACATCCGGACCGCCTTCCAGACCTTCCGGCCGACGTCCTTCGGGAGACTGTAGGCCGCATCCAGGAATGAATCCTGCAAATCGTATCGCATCACTTCACCGGTTGTGACAACGGCTGACGGTCGGCTGACGCAGAGCAGAGCTCTGCCAGCTTGGCCGTGCTTTCAGGCGCGCAGGACCTCTTCAGTATAGCTGTCGGCAGCGGCGGTGTTAATCGCTGCTGTGATTTTTTCGAGGTGCAAGCGAGCAACAGGGCTGGCTGGGGCGCAGCAAAGTTGTGCGAACCACCGACGCTAGGAGAGATGGGCCGTCAATGTTCCCTTATGTTGCCTTTCGGCTCAGGCCAGCCGGAACAGGGAATTAACCGCCTGAACCACTTGTTGGGCACCGCCGGGCTCGAAGTAGATTTCGCCGCAGCGTCCGCAGACCGATGCCTGCAACTCTGAGAGCCGCACTCGAACGCCTTCCTTTTCAAACTCTTGAGCGATGATCTTGCGGCGAACCGGGCCGTCGCATTCCGAACACTTTGAATTCATGGGTCTTTTCGTGTCAGCCCGCCTCGCCTGCGGGGTGTCAACCACCACGGCTTGTTCTCTCAGTCAAGCGCACCACCGAGCCCGTTCTGTGCCATAATAAACCACCGGCGTTGCAGCCTACAAGCTGAAACTAAATACAAACGCGAGGGGCGAGTTCATCTGTTATCTAGCCTACACCAATGAGGGCTAAGCGACAAGCCTACTTGACTTGACAGCTCGCGCGCGGTTTGCTAAGCTGGGTAGGCTGCGGAACGGCGTTTGACCTGTCATTTCGAGCCCGGCGAGAAATCTCGCTCTGAAAAAAGACACAGCCAGTGCGAGATTCCTCGTCGCCTGCGCCTCCTCGGAATGACAACCGGAACGAGGTTTCCGCGGCCTGGTAGCTTGGGTTGGTACATCTTCTTCGAGAGGTGCCCGATGCTTCGCGAGTCAGTCACCTTTCCCCGGACGCTCGCGCGATCCGTCGCGCCTACCACACGCTGTTAACGAGGCCGTACCGCCAGCAGCCAATCGGTTGCGCGGTTCGACACTATGCAGTCCACCCGGTCCATCCCGGTGCGGGCGGAGGCCACCTACGGCAACTTGCCGGTGCACCACATCGAGGCTTGGCGCCGGGAGTCCCACGAGGCGATTCCATGAATTCGGCAACTCAAAATGTTACGAACAAAGCCGCTAGACGTCTGATCGAAGCGGGATCTGAACGAATAGAGCAAGTTTTTGAAATCGGAGCGCACAATCACCCCTCCCGGTTAAGCTGGTTAAGGGAGGGGAAGCCCGGTGGGCGGGGGTGGCTCGGCGTGGGCGGTTTGGGGTCGCCAGGGTTCGTGAAAAGGTACCCCCCCCGGGGGTCCCCTGTGCCCGCAAACGAAACCAAACTTGTATCATATTGTTGCAGCGTATGTTAACGGCAATTCAGGGCCTATTTGACCAGACGAGTCAAAAAAACGAACCCAAAACACTTAACCCGCAAATTCAAGGATGGATAACGGTCAAAAAGGGGCCAAATTGGCGTTCGAAAACGAACCTAAACGAACCCAACTTTCGGGGTAGTAAACGCGCAAAATTGGCAAACGAACCCAACGAACCCAAGAAACGAACCCGAGGGTGGTCTTTGGGGCGTGGGATCGTTGGTTTGAGGTCGAAAACTTCGCTAGGTTATTGAAAAAAAAGGACAGAGTTTTTGAAAGCCAATAGGTGTATGAAAGCAAAGCAGTTATTTTTGTAAAGCCAAGAGGTTGTTGAAAATTAAGGTGGTTATTCACGTTTCGAAGGAGCGATGCTCGGGCTTTGTTACAAATCGACAACGGGTAGTCCATAGTGACTCGGTTTGAGGCAGTAGTGGCGGGTTTACCCCGCACTTTTAACGGCGGCTTGAAGTCGCGTCTACCTCAAACTGCGTCACTACCCGCACTACCCGGCGGGACACAGGACTGATTCCGACGTTAAGTTATAATCGTAATGACTTCCTGTGGAGGCTGGATGCCGAAGACGCTGGACCTGAAGAGTACCGTCAATCTGCCCAAAACCGCTTTCTCCATGAAGGCGAACCTTCCCCAGAATGAGCCGCGCTGGCTCGCCAAGTGGGAGGAGGGGGACCTCTACGGGTCGATGCGGCGCGCGCGGCAGAACGCTCCTATCTTCACGCTCCATGACGGTCCACCTTATGCCAACGGCCGCATTCATCTGGGCACCGCGCTCAATAAGATTCTTAAGGACTTAATCGTCAAATCCAAGAACATGGCAGGATTTAACGCGCCCTATTTGCCGGGCTGGGACTGTCACGGCCTGCCCGTTGAACATAACGTGGATAAGGAGCTTGGGCCGCGCAAGGCGCAAATGTCCACGGTGGAAGTTCGTCAGGCGTGCCGGCGGTACGCGGACAAGTACCTCAACCTTCAGCGCCAGGACTTCAAGCGCCTCGGCATTTTCGGTGAGTGGGAGCATCCCTACTCCACGATGTCGCCGGAGTACGAGGCGTTTACAGCCGAGGCCTTCCTGAAGTTCCTCGACCACGGGTATGTGTACCGAGGCCTCAAACCAGTCTACTGGTGCATCCGCGATCGCACGGCGCTGGCCGAGGCGGAGGTAGAGTATGAGAATCACCGCAGCCCTTCCATTTACGTTCGCTACCGGATGACGAGCGATCCCGCCGAGATTGACGCTGCGCTCGCCGGCCGCACGGTGTACGTGATGATCTGGACGACGACGCCCTGGACGCTGCCCGCCAGCATGGCGGTGGCGTTTCATCCCGATTTCGAGTACGTCGCTGTGGAGAGCTCGAACGGGACCGAGGTCTACATCCTTGAAGCGCGCCGGCTTGAGCCAACGCTGGCGGACACCGGCCTCGAGACGCGCGGCGTGCTGGCGCGTTTTCCGGGCCGGAAGCTCGAACGCACGGAGTTTCAGCATCCGTTTCTCGATCGCACGGTTGTGGGTGTACTCGCGGACTACGTCACGGCTGAAGACGGAACGGGCGCCGTTCACACAGCACCCGGCCACGGCCGCGAAGACTTCGAAACCGGAATGCGTTACGGCATCGAGACCTTCAACCCGGTGGGCGAGCGCGGGGAGTTTACCGAAGGCCTGCCGGAGTACCGCGGAAAGACGGTGTTTGAGGCCAACGAAGCCATCATTGAGCTGGTGAGAGCGCGGGGGGCGTTGGTGGGGCCGCCGCACGCTCTCGATCACTCGTATCCGCATTGCTGGCGCTGCCATCAGCCCGTCATCTTCCGCACCAGCAATCAGTGGTTCATTCGCATGGATCACAGCGAGCTGCGCCAGCGGACGCTGGAGGAAGTCAAGAAGGTTCAATGGTCGCCGGAGTGGGGTGAGGGACGAATCAGCAACATGGTGGCGTCGCGGCCGGACTGGTGTGTGTCGCGGCAGCGCGCCTGGGGCGTGCCCATCACGGTCTTTTACTGCGAGCCCTGCGGCCATCCGCTCATGGATCCGAAGGCCGCGGCACCGGCGATCGAGCTCTTCCGCAAGGAGGGCGCCGACGCATGGTTCTCGCATCCCGTTGAGGATTTGATTGCGCCCGGCACCAAGTGCCCGTCGTGCGGCGGCACGCAGTTTCGCAAGGAGACGGACATTCTTGACGTCTGGTTCGATTCCGGGTCGAGCCACTACGCGGTTCTGGGCCGCCGGCCCGATCTTCCCTGGCCGGCCGACGTCTACATCGAAGGCGGCGATCAGCACCGCGGCTGGTTCCAGAGCTCGCTGCTGATCGGCATGATCACACACGGCGCTGCGCCTTTCCATGAGGTGCTGACGGTGGGGTGGACGCTCGATCCGCAGGGCCGCGCCATGTCAAAGTCGCTCGGAAACGGTATTGATCCCAACGACGTGATTCGCACGCACGGCGCCGAGATCTTGCGCCTGTGGGTCGCTTCGGTGGACTTCCGCGAGGATGTGGTGCTCTCGGAGCAGATTCTGCAGCGCCTCTCGGAAGCCTATCGCAAGCTTCGCAACACCTTCCGCTACTGCCTGGGAAACCTGTATGACTTTGACCCGGCGCGTGACGTGGTGCCCTCGGACTCGCTCGAGGAAATTGACGCCTGGGCGCTGCAGCGTACCGCGGACATACTGACCGAGGTGGAGGCGGCGTACAAGGACTACGCCTTTCACCGGGTCTATCGCACCCTCTACGACTTTGCCACGGTTGACTTGAGCGCCTTCTACTTTGACATCTTGAAAGACCGCCTCTACACGGCTCCTGCGGCTTCGGCGCGCCGGCGGGCCGCGCAGTGGACGCTTTACCATATCGCTGATGCGCTGGCGCGCGCGCTGGCTCCGATTCTGACCTTCACTGCAGACGAGGTCTGGTCGCACCTGCCGGGCAACTCAGGCCGCGAGTGGAGCGTGCATTGCTCCAGTTTTTTCCCTGCTGATGAAGTACGGCGAAACGTCCCGGACCAGTATGCCGGGAGGCTATCGAATTGGCCAAGGCTTATCGCGATTCGTGACGAAGTACTGAAGGCTCTAGAGGCCGCAAGACAGGAAAAGCTGATCGGCGGCGGGCTTGAAGCGCGGATACTGCTGCGGGCGGACGCTGCCACTACTCGGCTGCTGGAACAGTATCGGAGCTTCCTGCCTTTCCTGTTCATCGTGTCTCAGGTGGTTCTCGCGAGCGCCCCCGACGCCCCTTCCGACGGTGCATCCCGCGACCCAGCGGCATCTCCGGACGCGGGATCAGCGACGAGCGTCACTGTTGCGGTGGAGAAGGCTAGCGGCGCGAAGTGCGCTCGCTGCTGGAACTATTCCGAGCATGTTGGCGAAGACACTGACTACCCTGAGGTGTGCGAACGGTGCTCCGAGGCGTTGCATGAGATTGAGGCCGGTCGTGAGTGAGTCGCGCGCACCCAGGCCAGAAACTGCCTCCGCTCCCGCGCTGACCGTCCACCGTCTCGCCTACGCGCTGATCGCAGCAGGCATCTTCGTAGCCGACCAAGTGACGAAGGGTTTGGTGGAGAGCCGCATTCCTCCTTTCGCGATTGTCACGGTCATCCCGCACTTTTTCAACCTGACCAACACCAAGAATCCAGGGGCGGCGTTTGGCTTGTTCGCGGACTCACCGGCGCCGTGGAAGACCGCATTTCTAGTGGTGGTCTCGGCGCTGCTGATTGCTACCGTGGTGAGCGTCGTGTGGCGAAGCCGGCGGCTCGACTGGCAGGCAGGCCTGGGACTTTCGCTGATCCTGGGCGGCGCCCTCAGCAATCTGACAGACCGCATCCGCTTCGGACGCGTGGTCGACTTCCTCGACCTTTACTTCCGCAACTACCACTGGTACACGTTCAACGTGGCCGATAGCGCCATCGTGGTGGGCGCGTGTTTCCTGATCGTGCGGGTGATGTTTGCCAAGTGATGGGAGAAGCCAGAAGTAAGAAGCCAGAAGTCAGAAGTTAGAAGTAAGAAGTCGGCACGAAAGAAGTGAGCCGCTTGCTGAACTCCTATTGTAGAGCCATCCGAAACTCCGGGCGGGTGAAGGTCTGACTTCTTGCTTCTTTGCTTCTTGCTTCTTTGCTTCTGGCTTCTTGCTTCTGTTTTTCCATGTCCGAGACCCGCACCTTCGTCGCGTCACTGCCAGATGCTGGCGCGCGTCTTGACGTCTTTCTCACGCGCAACATGCCGGACTGGAGCCGCAGCCAAGTGCAGCAGCAGATTCGCTCCGGCTCAGTGTGTGTCGGCCCTCGAACGGTCTACAAGGCGGGCGAAGCGATAGCGGCCGGGGACCACGTTACGATCCGGGCCGCGCGTCACGAGCTGCGCGCCAGGCCGGAGGAATTGCCGCTCGAGATCGTTTACGAGGACGATGACTTGCTGGTGGTGAACAAGCCTGCCGGCATGGTAGTGCACGTGGGCGCGGGAGTACGCTCGGGAACGTTGGTCAACGCTCTTCTCTACCACATCGGCACCCTGGCGCCAGCGGCTGGCGAGCTAAGACCCGGAATCGTCCACCGGCTCGACCGCATGACGTCGGGGCTTGTGGTGGTCGCCAAGAACGACGAAGCCCACCGGGACCTCTCGCACCAATTCAAGAGCCGTGAAGTTCACAAAACGTACCTGGCGCTGGTTCATGGACGCGTGGTGGCCGACCACGGTGAGATCGGCGAGCCCGTGGGGCGCGATCCACGCCGGCGAATCCGCATGCGAACTGCAGGTCTCGGCGCGCGCGAAGCGCAGACTCGCTACCAGGTAAAGCGGCGCTTCCCGCATTTCACACTGCTTGAAGTCCATCCGCTCACCGGCCGCACGCATCAGATTCGCGTCCACCTTGCATCCATCGGCCACCCCGTCGTGGGTGACACGCTGTACGGGGCGCCCTCAAAGCTGAGAATCGACGGCTCTGAGGAAAAAGCGCTCGAGCGAAACTTCCTGCACGCCGCGGCCATCAGTTTTCGCCACCCTCGCAGCGGCGAGATTCTGAAATTTGAGGCTACTCTGCCGGGCGAGCTGGAGCATTTCCTTAGGAGGATTGAAGGGGCGCGCGCTAGCGCAGTTTCTCGAGAGGCGATGCCCGCGTCTCATTGCTGATGAGCCCGCGATGGACGTGAAAGAGCGCGACCAGATCTATGGGTGACAAACGAAACATCGAGAAGTGCGTCGGGGGACCATTCACTCGGCTAATGTCGATAGACTTCCCATCCCTTATAGTTCCCCAGGGCCTCGGCCACGGCCTTGCCGAAGTGGCTGCGGTTCACTGCCACGTGATGCTCAAAGCCATTCTTGCAAATATACTGCAGTAGGGATTGCAGATGCGGGATGCGCGCCACGCCGTAGCCACCGAAGCTTTGCGGCCGGTCTGCCGTGATCTCGCCTTCGCCGCAATAGGCGCGCATGCGGCCGTGCAGATCATCGGTGGAGACGCGGCAATAGGTGAGCGGCCCGCTCTTCAGTTTGCCCACAACCGTTCCGAAGGTGTTATCCTTACCTACCGAACCGGCGATGATCTCCTGAAAGTCCATTTTGAAGTCTTCAAAAAAGTGCTTGGGCAGGTTCGAACAGTGAAAGATCACGCACTTATCAGGGTCTTCCCCATAGTTGTTGTTCCAGTCGACTATGGCGCTGGGCTCGCCCGCTGCCAGTTGAAGAACGTACATGCCGATCATCCCGATCATGTCGGTTTCGCAAGCGCTGGGCAGCAGATGATTCGACATCATGCTCATCAGCGTGCAAGGCACTACGCCGAAGTATTCCTCCATGGCCGTCCAGCACTGAATCGACGTGCCTGCCAGCGCGTTATCTGCCATCCAGCCGTCCACCACGGCGCCAAACTTGGCCATCTTTATTAGCGATGCGGGTGGAATGCCTCGGGTGTCCACATAGCCGTGGATGCCGGAAAGCTTGGCCGTCACCTTTTCATCGTCATCCTTCAGCCGGCCCACGCGGCCCATCACTTCCGAAAGGTCGAGCGTCTCCACCGTGATGCCGTGGTTCTCCATCAGCTTTTCGCTGAAGCGCACCGTGTTGAAAGCCGCGGGGCGCGCGCCGATCGCGCCCACCCGCACGTTCTTGAGGCCTTTCACCACCCGGCAAGTGGCGGCGAAGGCGCTGAGGTCCGACTTGAAGGCATCGGAAGAGGGCGCAACGGTGTGGTTGGCGGTGAGCGAGAACTTGATGCCGTACTGCCACAGGTTGTTACACACCGACATCTTGCCGCAGAAACTGTCGCGGCGCGCGCCCATCAGCATCTTGTCTGTCGCGTCGGGAAAGGCTTGGACCAGCACCGGCACGTCGAGACCGGCAAACCGGAGGGTGTTGGCGACGCCGCGCTCATCGCCAAAATTCGGCAGCGTTACGAGGATGCCGTCGATCTGGTCGCGGTGTTGCTTGAACAAGTCGGCGCACTTGCGCGCGTCGCTCAAGGTTTCCACGGAGCCGAACTTGGTGTCGTCCGGTGTGAGACAGATGGCCTGGTATCCTTGTGCGGCCAGAACATTCAGTACCTCCTGGCGGCCGTCGCGCGCCAGTACGTCCGGGAAGAATCCACGGTTTCCTACAATCACCCCAAAGGTTGCGCCACTCACTGTGCGTCTCCCTTCAAATGTCAGATTTCTAGCGAACGTGTCGCATGGCGGCCACAATGACCCCGACGCCGATTCCGCCGGCAACACAGTCCCGTACGGTCGTCTTTTCAACGAATTCGCGCGGGCAACAAAGTATACCTTATAGCATACTTTTCCCGCAGCGTGAGATATAGCACTGTATTCGGAGTGCGCATCAACAAGCTGTCTGCCGTGGGTGCCGCCAGCAGGCTGAAGAGGCCTTCACGGGTGTATGCTGGACTTGATGTTCGGGGAAATGCATCCAGCTCTCCAATCACGGCAACGAGAGGCCCGAGCCCTTTCCGCGCCCATCTGCGGGGCTATCTTGGCGCTGCTCTTGGCGGGTTGCGGATTCGCGATTCAAGGGGGGCATCAACCTTCCGGACCTTCCACGGCCCAGGCCAGCGCCGCCCACGAATCCTCGGGGACCCAAGCTGACGTCGAGGCCCAGGGCCCCGGTGCCGCAGCTCTCACCAAGCAAGGGATCGAACTGCTGCGCGCCGGCCATCCGGATCAGGCGGCCGAGAACTTTCGCAAAGCGCTGGCCCTCCGCCCGCAAGATGCCAACATCCACTACGACTTGGCCAACGCCTATGGGGCGCTCAATCAGATTGACGATGCCGTTCGCGAATACCGTGAGGCGCTGCGTCTCAAACCGGATTTTCCCGGTGTGCACGCGAACATCGCCGCGATTCTCGAGTCCGAGGGTAGGGTTTCCGAAGCGGTTGACGAGTACCGCGTGGAAGTCAAGCTGCGGCCCTCGAGTGCACCCGCGCACGCCGGGCTGGCCGGAGCGCTTGCGCTGAATCGCCAGTCCGCCGAGGCGGCCGCCGAGTACCAGCAGGCCATCAAGCTCGCCCCCCAAGATGCGTCGCTGCGCGCGTCATTTGCCAGTGCGGAGGAGCAGGCCGGAGACGTGGCAGGGTCCATTGAGCGCTGGCGCGAGGCTCTCGCCCTGGCGCCACAGAACCCGGACTTTCACGCTGGGTTGGCCTTGGCGCTTACCGAAACCGGGGACCAACCCGCCGAAGCGCTCGCCGAGTACCGGACGGCGGTGCGCTTGCGCCCCAACGATCCCGAGCTCCACCTTAGTCTCGCCAACGCTCTCGATGCAAACGACGACGTGATTCACGCTATCGAAGAGTATCGTCTAGCGGTGGCATTGCGACCACAACAAGTGGACTATCGCTTTAACCTGGCGCTGGCGTTGCGCAAGGCCGGCGATTATGGGGGCGCCGTTCAGGAGTTTCAGCGTCTTATCCGGCTGCGACCCGGGGACCCGACGCTACACGCGGAACTCGCGGCCACCTATCTTGCAATGACCAACGACGCCGCGGCCGTTAGCGAATACCACGAGGCGTTACGCCTGCGGCCGGCTGACCCAGCGCTTCACGAGGCCCTGGGCCTGGTGCTCCGAAAGACGGGCGATCTTCAGGAAGCCGTTCCGGAGCTGAAGAAAGCTACTGAGCTGGTTCCCGATTCGGCCGACTACCACCGCAATCTTGGCGAGGCGCTGGGCGCAGCCGGCGACTTGCCCGGGTTCATCGCTGAATACGAAGAAGAAGTTCAGCTCAGGCCTGACGACGCTGACGCGCACATGAATCTCGCCAATGCCTTCGCGTCCGCCGGAAAGTTTGATCGTGCCATCGTTGAGTATCAGCAGGCCGAGAAGCTCCGGCTGAAGAGCCCCGACATTCACTATCGATTGGGCACCGCGCTGCGCACCGTAGGGCGAGAAGACGAGGCCATTGCCCAGCTTCAGGAAGCGTTGAACGAACGGGCCGACATGCCGGAAGCGCAAGTGGAGTTAGCTGATCTCCTGGCGGCAAAACATCAATGGAGCGACGCGATTTCAAACTACCGCGAGGTGATGCACCTGCGCCCAGACGACGCCTCGTTGCACGAGCACTTGGCGGCCGCTCTCGAAGCGAGCGGCGACGTTACCGGCGCCGCAGCAGAGAGCGGCGAGGCCGCTCGACTGGCCACCAATGATCCGGCATACCAACTGCAACTCGCCCAGACGTTGGCGGGCAAAGGCGACTTCAAAGGAGCCGCGAACGCCTACCGAGTCACGCTGAAGCTCCGCCCGAACGATGTCAATGCTCAGGCAGGACTGGGAGAGGCGCTGCTTCGGCTCGGAGACGCAGCGGGCGCCGCCTCGGTTTTGCGTGACGCCGTCCGGCTGGCTCCGCAAGCTCCGATAGCTCACGCCAACCTGGCACTTGCTCTGCTCAGCCAGGGCAATTCGCAGGAAGCTTTGAGCGAAGCGCAGGCGGCCGCGAAACTCGCCCCCTATAGCCCAACCACGAACTACTCACTAGGCGCTGTCTTGCTGGCTCTCGGGAAGCTGCCAGACGCGGTGTTCCACTTTGAAGAAGCCTTGCGCGGCAAGACTAACTATCCGGAAGCTCGCCTGGCCCTGGCCCAAGCTTTTGTGCAGCAAAACAACCTCGCAGACGCCGTCACGAACTACCGGGAGTATCTCCGGCTGCTACCGGAAGACGCTGAAGCTCATCTGGCGCTGGCCAGCGTCTTGAACCGGAACAACGATCACAACGGCGCCATCGCAGAATGCGGGCAGGCCCTCAGCTTGCGTCCCAATTGGAGCGCGGCTGATCAAACCTGCGCTCAACTGAAGAGCAGCGACAAAACGGTGAAACGATGACCGGCGTTAAGCAACACCCAGAATCAGCTTGGCGATGGTCTGGAGTTGCATGAACGAAGTGCCTTCATAAATCTTGCCGATTTTGGCGTCGCGCAGATATTTCTCCACCGGATAATCACGAGTAAAGCCGTACCCCCCGTAGATCTCGATAGCCTCGCTGGCCACGCGTTCCGCCACTTGCGAACAATAGTATTTGGCCATCGCCGCTTCCTTTAGATAAGGGTGCCCCGCGTCCTTGAGACGCGCCGCGTTGTAAGTCATCAGGCGCGCCGCCTCGATCTCGGTCGCAAGACGGGCGAGTTGAAACTGAATGCCCTGAAAATCCGCGATCAGTTTGCCGAACTGCCGCCGCTCCTTTGCATAGCTCAAGGCATGCTCCAGAGCGCCGCGCGCCACACCCAGCATCTGGGCGCCGATGCCGATGCGGCCTTCGTTCAGCGTCTCGATAGCCACCTTGTAGCCTTTTCCAACCTCGCCCAGCACATTCGACCTGGGAACGCGGCAGTCCTCTAGAATCAGCTCGCAGGTGGAGGAAGCGCGAATACCGAGCTTGTCTTCCTTCTTGCCGACGCTGAAGCCGGGCATGTCTCGCTCCAAGAGGAACGCCGTAATGCCGCGGTAGCCAAGATCACGGTCAATCGTCGCAAAGAGAATGAACAGCCCTGCTTCCTTGGCGTTTGTGATCCAGAGCTTGCGTCCATTCAGAACGTAAAAGTCGAGGTCCTGGCGGGCGCGAGTCTCGAGCGCAAAAGCGTCGCTGCCGGAATTAGGTTCCGAGAGCGCGTACGCGCCCACCGTGTCCGTGGCCAGACGCGGCAGGCAGCCGCTCTTCTGGGCTGCCGTGCCCCAACGGGCAATAGCGTTGGCCACCAGCGTATTCTGAACGTCAATCACGACTCCCGCGGAAGCGTCCACACGCGAGAACTCTTCAATGGCGAGCACAGCCATGAAGAAGGAGCCGCCACTGCCGCCATAAGCCTCGGGGATATGCAGGCCCATGTAACCTTGGGCGAAAAACTTGTCAATGAGATCGCGGCGGAACACCCCTTCGCGGTCCATCTCAGCGACGTGGGGTTTGATCTCCTGTTCAGCGAACTCGCGCGCCGCCGCTTGGAACATTCGTTCCTCTTCGCTAAGCACTGTCAGAGGAGACGCTGCACTCATCATAGCCGTAGCGGCTTCAGCCATACTGTTCCTCCCCGCAAAACTCCACCGCGCCAAGCTAGCCTGCATTTCTCACCGGGATTCGAAAAGGGCGGGGCTTCAGCCCCGCCGAATCCTGCGAAATCGTGGCCTTTGTGTTCCGCTCTCGGCGCAGCTTGCTAACGGCAAGCTGCGCCGAGAGCGGAACACGTCAAATATCAAACCAACGTTGTAACGGCGGGGCTGAAGCCCCGCCCTTTTCGCATCCCGGTGAGAAATGCAGGTTAGGCATCAAGCGGAGACAGGCCAGACAGAATCACGCATC
>DATJYK010000332.1:0-1343 GCA_035578005.1 Terriglobia bacterium | reverse complement strand
GGCAGCTTCCCTGCTTTCGCCACCATCTTAATCAGCTCGTACGGAGCCTGGTGCTCTTTGGCTTTCGCATAGAGTTCTTCTTCACCGAGCACGGTCAGAATCTTCATCTCATGAACGATCTGGCGGATGTGCTTCACGGCGTGAACAACGTCTCCCGTGCCGGCTTCGCCCTTTGTGCGGATCATGGCCGCGCCCTCAGCGATGCGGCGCAGCGCTTCTCCCAGATTGCGCGCGCCGCAGACAAAGGGAACGTTAAAAGCGTGCTTGTCGACGTGGTGAGCTTCGTCGGCGGGAGTGAGCACTTCGGACTCGTCAATGTAGTCAACGCCGAGTTCTTGCAGGATCTGCGCCTCGGCGAAGTGTCCGATCCGGCACTTGGCCATCACCGGAATCGACACGGCGGCCATGATCTCCCGAATCTTTTTGGGGCTAGCCATGCGAGCAACGCCGCCTTCGGCGCGGATCTGCGCCGGCACGCGCTCCAGAGCCATGACCGAGACGGCTCCGGCTTTTTCAGCGATCTCGGCCTGGCGCGCGTCGGTGACGTCCATGATGACGCCGCCCTTCAACATCTCGGCGAGGCCGGTCTTGAGGCGAAGTGAAGTGCTGTTGTTGCCGTTATTTTGGGACATGTTGGGAACCTGTGGATACCTTCTCGCGTTCGCGAAGAATCGGCTGTTTACTGCAAGCTTTCAGCCATCAGCTAACCCTCGGTTTGATGATTCCTGGAGGGGTTTCGCCGCTAGTCCATTCTAGCGCGGGCGAAGAGATTGCGGTACCCCGGCTCCAAATTCACCGCGGAGGCACTGAGTCACGAAGGAACCTGGGAGACGCATTTCTCCGTGACTCTGCGTCTCCGTGGTGGATCAGCGTTCCACGAACTTCCCGAACATCTTTTCGGGATCGATCGCGACGAACACGCCGCGGCCGCGGGCCAGGACTTCGCCTTCGGCATTCAGGATCTCGGCGGCGTTAATGTGCTGCCGACCGTGCACGCTGACTTCCCTACCTTCAGCTCGCAGGGGTTTCTCGAGCGGCACGGGCTTGAGGTACTCAATCGTCATCTCTTTCGTCACCGCGACCACATTGCGCAGCTTGTTTGCCTTGCCCATGGCGTCGTCGAGAATAGTCGCGATGATGCCGCCGTGGCAGTGGCCGGGAGGCCCGGTGTACCGTTTCGGCAGGCTGAAGTCGCAGACGAACGTGCGACGTTCTTCGTCAAGCGTGAACTGCAGATGCATACCTTCCGGATTATCCGGCCCGCAAACAAAGCAGTAATTTCTCGCGGGGTTCAGATTCCGAGTTTCGTGGCCGTGGGTCTTGCCGGACATGGGAAGATTAAA
>DATJYK010000331.1:0-15619 GCA_035578005.1 Terriglobia bacterium | reverse complement strand
CCACAAAGGCCAAATGGCTGAAGTACGGAACTCCACTGCTGGTAGTCCTGCTTGCCGCTGCGATTGTGGTCACGATTACACGGAACTGGAATGCGTGGGAAGGTGGGCACGTCGAGCAGGTCACGGACGATGCCTATGTGCGCGGCGACCTGACGCCGCTGAGCACCAAGGTTGCCGGCATCGTCCAGGACGTCCTGGTCTCCGACTTCCAGCAGGTGCACAAGGGAGATCCCCTGGTCCAATTGCGAGATGACGATTACCAGGCGCAAGTGGCACAGGCAAGTGCGGGGGTGGAAGCCGCCAAGGCTGCGATTGAAAACAATCGCCGCCAGCAAAAGCTGCAAGATGCGCGCATCGAGCGCGCTCTTGCCGGAATCGATCAGGCGAAAGCTCAGATCGCTGCAGCCGAGGCAGGGAAAGAAGCGGTGCAGGCGGACGTAATCCGCACCAAGGCGGAACGCAGCCGCCAGGAGGCGCTGCTTCAAACGCGCTCCGCCACGCAGCAGAAGGTCGAACAAGCGGTGGCCGACGAACAGCGGCTCGCCGCTCAGTATGCTAGCCGCGAGGCGGACTTGGAGCAGGCAAGAACCATGCTCCGCAGCAACCAACTGGCGGCCGAGGCCGAACGGCGCACCAGGGCGGTGCTGGAGTCCCAGGAGGTTCAACTCATCGCGGACCTCCACGCCAAAGAGGCCGCACTCACCGTGGCACTGGTGAACCTCGGATACACGAAGATCTCTGCGCCCGGTGACGGCAGCGTCGGTGAACGGCAGGTGCGGCCGGGACAGTTGGTTTCTCCCGGAACACAAGTGATTTCGTTCGTCAGCAACATCAAATGGGTGCAGGCCAACTATCGCGAGACCCAGCTCACCAATGTGAAAGTGGGCGATCCGGCGGAAATCCGCATCGACGAGTATCCGGGAAAAGTCTTCCTCGGCAAAGTAATCGAAATTGCGCCGGCCAGCGGCTCGCAATTTGCGTTGCTGCCACCCGACAACGCCACGGGAAACTACACGAAAGTGGTGCAAAGAATCCCGGTAAAAATCGCCTTTGACGATTCGAACTTTGCCACGACTTTGCGTCCGGGCCTTTCCGTTATCGCCACCGTGCGCACAAGGCACTGACCGGAGCTCCTGATGGCTGCTTCCACTGCGGTCCTACCCCGGCCGATACCTTTCCAACTCGCGCAACACGCTGCGGCAATGGAACCGGCCGACCTCTCGAAGGCTCCCTTGCTGGGTATCCTGGGCGTCATCATGGGCGCGGGGATCGTCACGCTCACCGCCCGCATGCTGACGATGGGCCTTGCCGATCTCAAGGGCCACCTGGGAATTGGCTTTGACGACGGTGCCTGGATCAGTAGCGCCTACAACGTGGCGCTGATGTTCATCGGCCCCTTCACCGTCTATCTAGGCGGCCTGATGGGGCCGCGGCGAATCCTGTTTTTTGCGGCCTGGGCATTTACGCTGATCTGCGCGTTCCTTCCCCTCATTCATGACTACAGCCTGCTCATCGTCGCGCTGGTGCTCGCCGGGCTGGCTTCCGGCACCTTTTACCCGCTCACGCTCACTTTCGCGCTGCGAAATATTCCTTTGCAGTTCCTTCCTTTCACCATCGCCCTCTATGCGACGTCCGTGGATGGAGCGGTGAACATCGCCCCATCGCTTTACGGCTGGTACAGGGATCATCTCTCCTGGCACTGGATGTTCTGGAATTCAGCGATGATCACTCCGGTGATGGCCCTGTGCATCTATTACGGGATACCGGCGTCTCCGGCGCCCAAGAGGTCCGCCGCGCCCAGTTTCGCGGGTTTTCTTTACGGCAGCGCGGGGTTCGCGATGTTGTATGCCGCGATTGACCAGGGCCAAAGGCTCGACTGGTGGCGCTCCGGAGTGTTTACCGCGTTGTTTGCCGGCGGCTCATTCTTTCTCCTGTGCTCGCTTGTGCGGCGCCTCAGGAGCCCCAACCCCCTCGTGGATCTCCCCTACCTTCGCCAATGGAACTCGGTGTTGCTGGGCATTGGGCTATTCATGTTTCGCTTCTGTCTGGTGACAACCATCATCCTGGTCCCGCAATCGCTGGCCATCCAGGGATTCGAAGCCGATCAGATCGGCCCCGCGGTGATTTGGAGTGCCGCTCCCCTGCTTCTCCTCGCATTTATCGCCGGGCTTCTCCTGCTTTCGGATTTTGATTCACGCCTGCTCATGGCTTCGGGGTTTGTGTTCATAGCGATTGCCTGCTACCTGAATGCGGAATTCACCAGCGCATGGGCGGCGGAGAATTATTACCGCACTGAATTACTCATGGGAGCCGGTCAGATATTTGCGTTTATCGGTCTGGTGAGCTCGATCATCTTGCAGGGGATCTTTTCGGGGGGATTAACGAAGCCGCAGATGATTCTCACATTTTCTGCGTACTTCCACACCATTCGCTTGTTTGGCGGAAATCTCGGCGCCGTGTTCATGGGCCACTTCATCGCCGAGCGGGAGAAGCTGCACTCGAACCTGCTCGGCCTGCACGTGCAAAGCGGCAACTGGATCACCGACGGTACCGTCCGCCAGCTTGCGGCGGGCCTGTTTTCAAAATCTTCTGGCCTGGCAGCGGCATTGGGCCGGGGGGTCGGCGTGGTCAGCGGACGCCTGCGGCTGCAGGCCTACTCGCTGTCCATTATCGATGGATTCTATCTCGTGGCCTGGGCGTGCGTCGTCTCTCTGCTGCTCGTTGCCTTGCTGCGCAAGTCGCCGCTGTACTACGGCGACCTCGGGCGGGTCCAGCCGCCCTCGCTCGCACCTCAGGAGGCTAAACCATGAAGGCGGGTATCCAGCTGCTGATCCTCGGCATGGCTTTTCTGTGCTGTGCCGCCACGGCCCGTGCTCAAAACGTTGCGCCCGGGCCCCGCCGTCTCACCCTGCCGGAAGCAGTACAACTGGCCCTGCAGCACAACCACGTGGTGCGCATCGCTGGATACAAAGTCGAGGAAAGCCAGCATGCAAAGGAGGTGGCAAAGAGCGCTTACTTCCCCACCATTGTGAATGACAGCCGCATTTTCAATGTCACCGATACCCAATTCATCCAAATCCCAGCGGGCAGCCTTGGGACTGTAGGAGGCACCCCAATTCCTTCGACGTCCGAGGTTCTCAATCAGGGCGGAAGAACGTTTGCGACCAGCGGAACGATGATGGTCCAACCGCTCACGCAGTTGTTCTCGAGGGTCAAGCCGGCGAACGACGTCGCGCGCGCGGAATTGAGCGCCAATCGGGCGAACGCCCACGAGACAGAAAATGAGATTGCACTAAAGGTTCACCAGCTCTACTACCGGGTATTGATCGCGCAATTGCGCCGCAGCGCCATGGAGGCCCGAATCAAGGCGGCGCAGGACGTGCAGAGCGAGCGCGTCCAGCAGGTGAAATACGGCAGCGCGCTGAACGAGGATTTGATTGCGAGCAGGGCCCAAACTTTGCAAGCCAAGCAGGATTTGCTGACCACGGAGTTGCAGCTCTCAGATCTGACCTATCAGCTGGACGACGCTCTAGGTCTGCCGCTTTCCACGGAGCTGGTTCTCGATCCGAATGTTCCGGGAATCCAGGAGACATGCGAGCGGGGAGCGTGCATAAAGACGGCGCTCGACGCTCACCCGGAAATTCGTGCTGCGCGCGCGGAGGTTGACAAGGCCTCTGCAGCTGTGCGCCTCGCAAAAGCGGACTACGTCCCGGATGTCTCGGCCTTTGCCCGATACAGTTATCAGAGCGGCGTCCCCTTTCTGGCCCGCAACTTTGGCAGCTTCGGCGGCCAGCTTACCTACGAATTGTTCGACGGCGGGCGGAGGCGCGCGGCACTGCGCGAGAGCGAGTCCCGGCTGGCACAAGCGAAAGAAAATCTCGCCCGCGTTTCGGATGAGGTGGAGCTCCGCGTGCAGGTGGCCTACAACAAGTTACAGCGAACCAAGGAGATGGTGGCAGTGTCCGAGGAATTGCTTGCACTGCGCACGGAATCGAGCCGGGTTTCCGCGCAACAACTCCAGAAGGGCGAAGCACTCAGCTCGCAAGCCACGAGCGCTGCTGCCCAGGAGCTCGACGCCAGGACATTGCTCCTCCAGTCCCAGCTCGATTATGTTCAAGCACACGACGAACTAACCCAGGCGATGGGACGCACCCCGGAATAGCCCGATCCGAACATGGTGGCTGGGTGAGTACCAGTGAAGATCTGCCCGATGAATTTCGGTTCGCCAGCAAGGATGGTCTCCAAATCCTATGCCGCAGGTGGGGAAGCCGCGGGCCTGCGCGCGGCGTGTTCCAGATCGCACATGGTCTTGGCGAGCACAGCGGGCGGTACTCAGAACTGATCTCGGCTTTGCAGGAGATCGGGCTCGTCGTATATGCCAATGATCACCGCGGACATGGCCGCACAGCTGCAACCGCAGAAAGCTTGGGCGATTTTGGCAGGGGTGGTTTCGACCTCCTGGTGAGCGACATGTTTGAGTTATCGTGCATCGCCAAAGAAGAGAAACCCGGGAAACCGTTCATCCTCTTCGGCCACAGCATGGGCTCCTTTGCAGCACAACAGTACATTCTCGATCACAGCGATTGTATTGACGCGTTGGTGCTTTCAGGAACCGGCATTTTGGATGGGTTGGCAAGACTTGCGAGTTCCGCCGCATCGTCAAAGTACAATTTTCTGAACGCCCGATTCGAGCCTGCCCGTACACCCTTTGATTGGCTCAGTCGGGATCCCGCAGTGACTGACGCATTCATAAAAGACCCGCATTGCTTTGCCGCTCTTCAGCCTGAATCTATGAAATCCTTCCTGGCCGCTTCTGCCCGGCTGGCCGACCCTGTGGCCCTTTCCAAAATACGCCCGGATCTGCCGACCTATCTTTTCTCGGGCAGTGACGACCCGGTGGGACAGCAACTGAAAGGAGTGCGCACCCTGATTGACCGCTACCGCAAGGCCGGCCTGCGCGATATCTCCTACGATTTCTACGAACGCGGACGGCACGAAATGTTGAACGAACCGAACCGTGGGCAAGTTCGAGTGAAGCTCTTGGCTTGGCTCTCGGCCGTCTTGCGCAGCGGCTCGGAGGTTTCTTCAAACCAGAACCGGGCATGATGCCTGTCCCGATTTGGCCAGAGCCGGGTTCGAGCGGCCCATGTGCTCCGCTGCGTTGCAAAGAAGCTTCCGGGCGCCTCTTGTTCGCGACTTCAGGTGGACGCGCCTCGGGCTGTCGAGAACTCAGCACGATGCCCACAGTTCGGCACAATCTCCAGGAAGTGGAGTTCGACCTCTTGCGCCTCGAAAATCGATCTCTATCATTCCACGGCCTTTGCGTAGGGATTCGCCCCTGCCGGCCAAACGGAAGGGCGCGTGCATTCTTATCAGTTGAAGGTGCGTGAGTGCTCCTTCTTGTTGAGAAGGGCGGTGAGAGACAGGCCCTTCTCATGGATGGAGTATCGGAAAGTCGCGCTGTTCTTGGGCGACGGATCTCCAGGAGGTCGACAGCAATGCGTTCGAAGGACGACGTCGAGACTTCGGTCGTGATTCCGCTCTTTAACGAGGCGGAAAACGTTGCGCCGCTGTACATGCAGCTTACAAAGGTTTTGCAGGCGCTGGGGAAGTCTTACGAGATTATCTTCGTGAACGACGGCAGCAGAGACCGGACGCAGAACGTTCTCGACGAGATCTTTGAAGGTGATTCGCGCGTCAAAATCGCAGCTCTGCGCGGGAACTCTGGCCAAACGGCGGCCCTGAAGGCTGGTTTTGATGCTGCTTGCGGCAAGATAATTCTTTCGATGGACGGCGATTTGCAGCATGACCCCAAGGAAATCCCGGCATTCCTGGCGAAAATGGAAGAGGGCTACGACATCGTCAGTGGCTGGCGTGCGGCGCGCCAAGATCACTGGCTGACGCGGCGGCTACCCAGCCGTATCGCGAACTGGCTGATGGCCAAGCTCTCCGGGGTCTCGCTTCACGATTTCGGGACCACCTTCAAGGCCTATCGGCGCGAAATCATCCAGAACATTCCACTGTACGGGGATCTGCACCGTTTTATCCCGGCGCTGGCGCGTCCGTTGGGAGCGCGGATTGCCGAGATTCCGATCACAAACCCTCCCCGCGAGAACGGGAAGTCCAACTATGGACTCTCAAGGGTTTTCCATGTGTTTTTCGACCTGATCAGCACAAAGTTTCTGCTCGATTACTCCACCCGCCCTCTGCATTTCTTCGGCCCTCTGGGATTGACTTCGAGCGGCATGGGAGGTTTCCTCGCCGCCTTTCTTCTCTACAAGAAGCTGGTCCTCCACAGCGAAATCATGATGCAGAACGGGCCGTTGCTGTTTGCAAGCTCTCTGCTTATCCTCGCTGGCATTCAACTGCTCTGTCTTGGCCTGGCGTCGGAAATTCTGTCCCGCACTTACTATGAGTCGCAAGGCAAGCCCATTTATGCGGCGCGCGAGATTCGCAGCCACTCGCCGCATGAATTCCCAGTGCCCCGCCTACGGGCGCGAACGAAAACGGATCAACTGCTGATTACCTACGGGCTTACTACGTTCAACTCTCAAAATTAAGATCCCAAAAGCTGCGTGGTCAAGCGATAGCGGTGGGACCGGCACCAGGTCTTCATCGAAAATCTCCCCGTCTTTGTGGACTCAAATTCCCCCAGCACTGCTTTGGCCGCATTCATAAAGAGGTGGGCAACGATCGCGCTGATAATCTCAAACCGTCTTCTCGCCCCGTACGGTCGCATTTCGAGGCAGTCTGAGCTGTCGGGAATCTGACAGCTGCCAAGGAATGGGCATTCGCCCGAAGTCGCCTCAGCAGCAGATTCGCTTGCCCTGCCTGTCTAAGTCATTGATCCAAGACGACTTCTAGTATGCCTCAGCCCCCCCAACAAAACGGCACGGCGAATGCCTTACCCCTCTCTGAGCGGCGTGGTCGGAGAAGTTCAGGGCGCCGTTCAACCTTGACATGAATTATCTGTTCCAACGACGCGCTGAGATCGCCTTCCTGGTGCTCCTTACGGCGGGCGCGTTTGTGATCCGGGCCTACCGTGTGGGAGCTGTTTCTTTGGCCGAGGACGAGGCCGCCAAGTGGGAGGCAATACAGCACTACAAGCACGGGGAATTTGCGGGAATCAATCGCGAGCACCCCATGCTCATGAAATTGCTGGCCTGGGGCAGCCTGGAGTTTGGTGAGCGCTGGAATCTTCTGGCTTTGTGGCATTCTTGGCCGCAAGTTAGCGAAGAAGGGTGGCTGCGATTGCCCAATCTGCTCCTGGGAGCAATGACCACCTGGATTCTTTATCTCCTTGGCCGGGAGCTCATGGGGCCCGTGGGCGCGGGTGCGGCAGCATTCTTCTGGGCGTTTACACCTTTATCGATCTCAGTAAACCGCGTGCTGAAAGAAGACACCCCCTTGACCTTCTTTACGCTACTCGCTTTCTACTGTTACGCGCGCGCAAAACGGGTTCCGGACGAGGCGCGAGTGCGGAGATGGCTGGACGGCAGCGGGGCCTGCTTCGGCCTTGCGCTGGCGTCCAAGTACATCCTTTATTTCTTTGGACTGAACGCCCTGGTTTGGCATCTCGCGGGACAGGCCGGTTTGGACCGCCGGCCCACTGGACGTTCCCTCTGGCGGGTGCTCGCTGTGATGGCTCTCGTATTTGTCCTGGCCAATCCAGTGGTCCTTTCCCCGAAAAATCTGACGGGCATGCTTCACTACGCGGAGGGGGAAAATGTAGTTCACAATGGCTACAACCTCGATGGCAAGCTGTACATGAATAGTGCCTCGTTCACACCATACGGCACGCCCTGGTACTTCTATCTTTGGGTTCTGGCAGTCAAGACACCGCTGCCCGTCCTGGCAGCTTTTCTTGCCGGGGCCGCGCTTCTCCTTCGGGACCGCAGGACCATGTCTTCGATATACTTTCGGGCCTTGGTGCTGATTTATCTGCTAGGCCTCTCAGCTGTGGGCGCTAAGTGGATCCGGTACCTACTCAGCGTGCTCCCGTTTATCTTTCTCACCGCCGGCTACGCCATCGAAAAAGTCTATGAGCGGTTGGCGCGAAGCCGGGACGTGCCGCTGGTGCGGCTGGGGTTGGCCTCCGCCGCCGGAGTACTTTTCATTTGGCCCTTTGGACAAGCCCTCCAGTGGGCGCCCTTTGATTCGCTCTATCTGAATGAGTTAGGCGGCGGCCGGTCCAATGCCGCAAGATTCTTCCCCCATGATGAAATCTACGATCTGGGCACTCGCCAGGCGGTGGAAGCAGTCGCGGAACAGGCGCCACCCAATGCGACGCTGGCCGTCGCCAATCCGATGAGCGCAGACTATTATGTTCGCCGAGCGGGGCGCACGGATATTCGAGTCGTTCCCTTGTACGATGCAAACTATGTTCCACGTGCCGGGGATTTCTTGCTTGTTCAGGACGCGCGGCGCTACTTTGAGACCAGCGGCTTGCACGACCTCCTGAACCGCGCCCATATGCCATACCGCGAAATCTATCAGGACAATTTCCAGACAGCCCAACTATACTGTTTCGAGTACTGTTCACCCGCTCCGGATCCAGTTCTCAGAGCTACAGTGGTGAGTGCAGAGGAAAGCTCGTATCCCAGGTGGAACGCGCTCGTAACTCTCCGCGACAAGGCACGGCGTGGCCGGCAGAAAGCGAGGAACCCGTGAGCATCTCTTGCACTCGAATCCGCCACCAGGTGCGTATCCTGGCTTGCGCGGGCCTCGGTGTTCTCTCCGTGGTCTGGACCGCGAATTGTTTTGCGCAAGAGCCCGCCGCTTCACTGACGGCAGAGCAGGTAGTGTCCGAAATGGCCAAGCGCAATCAGCAGCGGGCCGAGGCCCTGCGAGGGTACACCTCCCTTCGCACCTATCACTGCGAGTACCAGGGGTTAGGGGACCGGCGAGCAGACCTGATCGTGAAGATGTCTTATGTGTCGCCGGACAAGAAGGAATTCACAATCGTGTCCGAAAGCGGCTCGGAGCTGCTGCGAAAGCACGTGCTGAGGAAATTGATCGAAGCAGAGCAGGAGGCGGCAAGCGAGGAGAACCGCCGTTCGACTGCCATGAAGCCTGAGAATTATGATTTCCGGCTCGTGGAAATCGACCAGGATGTTACAGGCACTTACTATGTGCTTGACGTTTCTCCCAAGAAGTCGAACAAGTTTCTTTTCCGCGGGCGCATCTGGGTGGACGCGAAAGACTTTGCGGTAACTCGAATGGAGGGCGAACCTGCGAAGAATCCTTCCTGGTGGGTCAAGAAGGTCTCCATTGACGTCCAGTACCGCAAAATCGGCGATTTCTGGCTGCTGGCGCGAAACCAGACCCTGACGCAGGTACGCATCCGGGGACACGCGTTGATGACGATTGACTACGGAGACTACCACGTGGGCGAAACCCACAGCCCCCCGGCCGCCTTGCTGGCCCCGCTCTCTGGCGCCTCGCGGCAGTGCGCGACGGAAGCGGCTCCTGCCTCCTGCGCGAACCAGAGCAACTAGTGCCGCCTTAGAAGGAACTCGGCGCTTAGGCACGCTGCCAAGGGGGTCCGAGGCCCATCGAGGCCCGGAGTCTTCGTTTTTGTGCCGCCAGATTTGCTCCGGACGTGAAAAGGTACAAGGAATTCGCGCTGGCGGTAGGGGTCGCGCTCTGGGTTTGGCTGGTCTGGCGCACCGGGCCGGCAATCCTCCTGCAGTCTCTTCAGCACGTCGGCTGGGGAATGATTTCCCTGCTGGCTATCGCCGCCGCCCGTCATGCCATTCGAAGTGTCGCCTGCCGCTGGGCAATGGGCGCGGACCGCTCCAGTTTCTCCTTCCCGGAAATGTATGCCATCCTCCTGATCAGCGAGGCGATTAAATTTCTGGCACTCGCCGGCCTGGTTCTTGGTGAATCTGCGAAAGGGCTTCTGCTTTCTGAGCGGGTCTCGGCGGCGCGAGCGGTATCTTCCGTCGTCCTGGACGTCGTGCTGTATCAACTCTCGGCGATGCTGTTCTTTCTGGCAGGTGCCTTCTGGCTCGTTTGGCGCGGCCCGATCGATGCTGAGCTGCGCAAAGCGATCTGGATCGCTGTGGTCATAATGGGCGCCGCCACTGTTCTTCTAACAGCAGGATTTGCCCGTCGCTGGCGCACTACACAACGAATCCTGGCAAAGCTGCGTGGGGCGAGAGGCCGTTTATTAGTATTGGGCCGGTGGCTTTCGAAGCGAGAGGAGAAGGTGGCCGAGGTCAGCGCGCAAGCGAGCGATTTCTATCATCATCACGCACGGCTCTTCTACGGCATTTTGCTGTTCAACCTGCTGGCACATTGCGCCAGCGCGCTCGAGGTGTGGGTCGCTCTGTACCTGCTGGGCCAGCCTCTCGGATACGGCGCCGCGGTTTCTGTAGAGGCCCTCACAAAACTCGTGCGCATCACCGGAGCCGTGGTTCCCGCAAACATCGGTGTCTTCGAGGGGGGCACCGCGCTGATTCTCGCCGCACTTGGCATCCCCGCAGCGGTCGGAGTGGTCCTTGGCATCGTGCGGCAAGTGCGTTCGCTGCTCTGGGCGGCAGCGGGCTTGCTGGTCCTTCCCCTGTGGCCCGGCCCTGGAGTGCCACCTAGAAGTTAAACTCAAATTTGCCGCGGAATTGACGACCTACGCCGTTGTAGAAATCGCCGAAATTCGGGGAGGCGATATTGTCCTGGACATCCCGGGGATTGAAATGGTTGGTCACGTTGAAGACTTTGATTCCGGCCTTGACGACCGGATGGTGGCGATGCCAGTGAATCCGGAAGGCGCGCACGAGCTTCACGTCGAGTGAAGCAAACTCAGGAAATTGTCCACCCTGATTGCGGCGCCCGACGAAGTTCAGGTCATTGTCCACACGGGAATAAGGAAAGCCATCGTGGACATCGAGCAGCGGTGAAAACTCCACTTTCCAGGGCAAGCCCAACACGCCCCAGGCCAGGAAGCGGTTCGGCGCGTCATAGGGGAGAGGGCCATATTCATTCTGCCGGATGATCGGATTCGGGAAATTGTCGAAGAACTGGCCAAATGTGTTCAGATCGCCGCGGGCTCGCGAGCGGACGTAACTAAAGTAAATCAGCGTCCGCTCCGTGGCTCGCCAGCGCACCATGGCCTGGAATTCGCGGTAGGCCTGCGTCCCATGATTGAGCAGCTCAAGCGCAGGAACCGGCAAAGAAACGGGCTCAACAAGATAATCCCGGTGCGTCTGCCGCTGTTCGTAGCCGAATCGCACCATCACGCCGTGGCCCA
This sequence comes from Terriglobia bacterium, assembly GCA_035578005.1. Lineage (GTDB taxonomy): Bacteria > Acidobacteriota > Terriglobia > UBA7540 > UBA7540 > Gp13-AA77. The sequence continues at coordinate 4,371 of DATJYK010000331.1, read as the reverse complement.
ATTCGCGATCTGCCTGGAAATTCCAGGCCACGCTGTAGGGCACCCGAAGCCCGTGTGGCGCTACAACTAGGTGCCCAAAGGTTGTGGGCCCCGAAATCACGGTTGTACCGTCGGCGGCATATTGCGTGATGCTTTCGGCGGGATACTGGGTGAAGGTCGTCACATCCAGGGGGATTTTGTCATAGAACAACCCGATGCCGCCTCGTACGGCGGTTTTGCTGTCGCGCGTCGGAACAAAAACGAATCCCAGGCGCGGAGCCGCATTCAGGGCCTGATTGGAAGCGCCGTCATGGTCCAGCCGAACGCCGAGATCGAGCGCAAACCGCTGCACCGGGGCCCAGTGGTCCTGCACGAAGAAGGCAGACGTATTGGCGGTTGCCTGCAGGTGGCCGGGCCCCGGGAAGGCGATGGTTTGGCTCAGCGTCCGGTCCTCGCGCACCACACGCACCGGCTCATTTTCAACACTGCCGTCGTAATGGGCATGCTCGTAGTCATAGCCCAGGCTGATGGAATGCTTTCCGAGCGCCTGCCGGTCCGCCAGGCGATAGACCTGAGACCACTGATAGAGCCAGCTATTACGGTCCTGGCGGTCGTACCAATCGCCCGAATTCTGCTCCGGGAAAAGCTCGAGCGCTCCTGACTCCCCGCTCGAAGGGAAGACATGCACGTCGTACCGCTTTGCAGAAAAGTGCGATTGCAGAACACTTCCTCCCAGGATGGCGTTATCGTTCAGCGTCACCTGATAGCCGCGCTGACGGAAATCCGCAGTGGTCGGTTCAGGGTTGAATGTGTTCAGGTTAACGAACTCCAGGTTTTGCGGTGACAGGACGACCAGTCCGGACACGCGATTGTTCTGCGACTCGATCCAATCGAACTGCGTCGAGGAATCGAAGGTTTCAAACTGCTGGTCGCGCGCCTGCGGCGGCAGTGATTCCACCGGGACGCGCACAAAGCGGTAATCGAAGGATTGGAAAATGAAGAGCTTGCCGGGATCCAGCGGACCGGCAACCGTGAGCCGCGGAGTGATGGACTCTAGACCCCAAGGGCCCCCGTCTCGCCAGCGGAACCGGGGAAAGAAATTCGTCAACAAGTACCTCCACGTGTCATCCCCGCTTCGCGTTTCCACTTCTGTGACCCCTCCGGCGAACCGGCCGTACTCCGGCGAGAACGGATTGGGCAGTACCTTGACTGATTCGACGGACTCCAGCGGCAGGCTGGTCGCGGCTTGGCCAGTCACTGGGTCCACCCCGCTGACCGAGTCAACCAGCGTGCCGCTCTGGCCCGGGCGCGCTCCTTTGATGTCTATCAATCCGTCCGGGCCGCGCACTACTCCGGGCGTCAGCGGAAGTGCCTCCTGAAATCGCTCGCTTACAAGCGGGGCGGCCTGCAAGGTGGCCTGAGAAAGCTCGGTGGTCGCAGTGCCGGTCGTCGACGTGTCCACGCCGCCCGGTGCTGCGGCAGTCACGGACACGCTGGATTGCACCGCTGAAAGCAGGAGCTGAAAGTTCGTCACGGTCGCTTTGGCGCTTGCGACTTCTACGTCTTGCGTATCAGGGCGGAAGCCTTCCGCCGAGGCCGTCACCGTGCATTTTCCCGGTTTTACTTCATCGAAGAGGTACTGGCCTTGCTCGTCGCTCGTGCTGTGTTTCGAGACGCCCCCCTCACATCGCAGGAGCACGGATGCCTGCGGCAGAGGCTCTGCTGAGCCGTCTGCCGCGAGTGTGCTCACCTCGCCGTGAATCGAACCGGGGGACTGCGCCCATACCCCACTTCCAGCGGCTGAAAGTGCGAGAAACGATATGAATACGATACGTATGCGGGCAAGTAGCGGCATGCAACCCTGCCTCACAAGGGACCATGCACGCTCTCTGCCGATTTGAGAGCAAAGCTCAGAACGGCATCAAGGCGTGTGTTATGAGGGATATACAATTGAGGAGCCCCAGGATCTGTTTTCGCGCCCTTAGGCTCAAGAGCCGGATTCTTGTCACATCGTCAATCTATGGGCACCCCGCTTGAAAGAAAGCTGACTGTTGGCACGAGCCGCCCTCCAACGCCGGTCTTGACGCGAGTCTCGCCAAGCAGTTGAATGGCGGTCGGATCCACTGACGTAGACTTCTGGGGGGTTAGACGCCATTTATTTCGGTTGCGAATGAATCGTCCAAGTCGATTATTTCTGAGTGCGCCCGTGATTCGGGTACAAGCCGCACAGCCTCTCGACCAACAGCCCCGGTCACGCTATGCGGATCAGTTTCTTGTTTACAAATTCACCGATGCCGAGATCCGAGAGTTCGCGGCCATAGCCAGAGTTCTTCACTCCACCGAATGGCAGGTCAGGCGCGGTCCACGTCGACCTGTTGATAAACACCATGCCGGTCTCGATCCGCCGGGCAATTCGCTTACCGCGCTCGATATCCCGCGTTATCACCGATCCGCCGAGCCCATACGGAGAGTCATTCGCCAGCTTGACCGCCTCCTCCTCGTTCTTGACGCGGAAGATGAGCGCCACCGGAGCGAAAAACTCCTGATAGTAGGCTGGGTTTTTCGGTTCTATGTCGGTCAGAATTGTTGGCTCCAGGAAGTACCCTGGTCGGTCGAGCCGTTTTCCCCCCAGCAATACCTTAGCGCCGGCATCAACAGCCGTCTTGATCTGCTTCTGTACGAGATCGAGTGCTCCCTTTGTGCACAGGGGCCCGAGCGTCGTCTTCGAGTCCATCGGATCGCCGGGGACCAACTTCTCCAACGCCTTCTTAAAGCGGTCCAGGAACGTATCGGCAATCTTTTCGTGAAGTATGAAGCGTTTGGCGGCGACACAGCACTCTCCCGTGTTGTTCATGCGCCCCCAGACACCCCACTTGACGGCCGTGTCCATGTCCGCATCGTCCAGCACGATAAAGGCATCGCTGCCGCCCAGTTCCATCGTGCTCTTCTTGAGGGCCTTGCCCGCTTCGGAAGCAACCGCCTCGCCCGCCCTCTCGCTGCCGGTAAGGGCGACTCCCTTGATCCGCTTATCCGCGATTGCCGCAGCAGCCTGCCCGTTCGAGAGAAAGACGTTTGTATAAACACCCACGGGTGCACCCGCATCGAGGAAAAGCCTCTCAAATGCCAGCGCGCACTGCGGCACATTTGGCGCATGCTTTACGATCAGCGTATTACCCACCATCAGGTTCGGTCCCGCGACGCGCGCCAGTTGATAGTAGGGGAAGTTCCAGGGCTCCACGCAGAAGAGCACGCCCAGCGGTTCGCTCTCGATCAGCGCTTCGCCCTCTCTTACCTTCAACTTCTTCGGCGCCAGAAACTTCTCCGCGTAGTCAGCGTAGTAGTCCAGGATATCGGCGCTCAGCTTGACCTCCTCCCGGGCTTCTCCGAACAGCTTTCCCATCTCCAGGGTGATGGGCTTTGCAAACTCGTCGAGCTTTTCACGCAGAATCGAAGCCGCCTTCTTCACGATCACCTTGCGCTCTGCAAGGGATTTCAGACTCCAGTCGTTCTCATATGTCTCTTCGGCCTTCGCAAGGATCGCTTCCAGTTGCGTGTCCGTGTGCTCCTGAAACGAGTTGACCAATTCTTCCGTATATGGATTGATTGTTTGGTACGCCATCGGCTATCTCCTTTTCTGAGTGCGTTTAATATTTAGAACTTACATCGTTCTCTAGAACTATCTTTTGCCAAATAAGCGGGCTGGGTCTCCAACCGCAGCGCCTAAAACCGGTACGAAACGCCGAGTGCGAACTGAGATCGCACGTCAAGCTTGACTCCGGGCTTGATATTGTTGGCTACCTGCGCCACGCCGAAATCAACGTTCAGAGGCAGCTCGCCGCGTGGAATCACCCGCGCAAAGTACGTTAACGTCGTCGGTAGCGTGGCTCCCGGCAGCCCTTCGATATGGCGTGGTTCTTGCAAGAACTCCGATCCCAGCACGATCTTGCTTTTTACCGGACCGGGAACCACGAATCCAAGAGTGCCGAAGAGCCGGCCTTGCCAGTCAGCTGCGTTGCCCGCTATGCCCAGCACGGAGGCGTTTGTGGCTTTGAACCCGAGGCTGGCGACGATCGGCAAGACTCTAAAGTAGGTGATCGTTTTGGTGGCGACCAGATAAAAGTCTTCGTTGTGGGTGTCTTCTCTGTTGACGACTCCGCCCACGCGGCGGATATCGGTACGCACCACGAATCCCAGCGAGACAGCGGGAATATAGGCATGCCTTCCAGCCTTCTCGGCCAGGAGATTGGCCTTGCCATGGATGATGTTAAATCCACCGCTGAACAGCGGGCTGAGGGCAGGTGACGACCCCTCCGAGTTCAGGGCGCGAGTGTAACCGACCTCAAATCTTCCCAGGAAACCGACAGTACCCGACACTTCGTAAAATCCCCCGAG